>CAZRLM010000014.1:0-30692 GCA_964600835.1 uncultured Oscillospiraceae bacterium | reverse complement strand
CTCCTTTTGAAGTTTTCTTGAATCAATCCTGTTGCACTTGATTGACAATCTACCGCTGCCCCCTCTGGACTCCCCCGCCAGGAGGGCCATCGGCCCTCCTGGACCTCCCAAGCTGGGCTGCCGAAGCAAATAGGAAATGCCGCGGCGCGCGGGTCGTAATGATCACTGTGCCGTCGTGTCCGAAAATACAGCGTAGCCGTAGGGCGGGAGCGCACCGCTCCACGCGGGGGTCAGCGCCTTCCAAGCCGCGGGCACGGCGACAGACTTCGTTTCTTCCGTGAAATTCAGCAGGAAAACAAATCGCGTTCCGTCCTTCTCCCGGACGGTGGCCTCCATCCCATCGGGCGTTTCCAGCACGCTGCGCAGAGCCGCCCGCTCCTGCAATTCCCGGACAAAGCGGTCGGCCAGCTCCGGAGACATTTCCGACGCGACATAGTACGCCGTGCCCTCGCCGAAGCGGTTCCGGCAGATTGCGGGCGTACCGGCGTAGAACTCGCTGTCATAGACGGCGAGCGTCTCCGCGCCGTCCGTTTCCAGCAGGTCGCACCATTTTTCGCAGCCGTAGGTCTGCCCGTCCCAGCGAATGCGGCCATGCGCGTTCAGCAGGCAGTCATACTCTGTCACATGAGCGCCGCACAGGTCGGCCAGCATCGCCGGAAGATCGTACTCCGTGTGCGCCAGGTTGGTCGCGTCCTTCACGCCGCTGCGCATATCGAGCACCAGCGTGCCGCCCTGACGCACATATTGATGGAGCTTGTCCGCCAGAGCCGGCGTGACAAGAAATTGCAGCGGCGCGATGAGCACCCGATAGCCCGACCAGTCGTCCTCCTCGCGCACGAACTCCACCGGGATGTTCCGGCGGTGCAGCGCCTTGTAGTAGCTCAGCAGATGATCCGGATAGCGCAGCCCGGGATGATGGGGCTGAATGGAGATCGCGTCGTACTGGTCATAGGAGAACAGAATCGCCGTTTCGGGCCGCGGCACGCTGCCCTGAACCGCCGAGAGCAGCGATTTGTTCGCGCTCATGAAGTCCTTCAGCTCCCGGTAGTACCTGCCGGGCTTGCCGTTATGCGGCAGGACGCCGTGCCAGTACTGCTCCGTGCCCATGGCGCAGGAGCGCCAGCGGAAGAACACCACCGTGTCCGCCCCGTGCGCGATGCTCTGCATCGCCCACATAGCGAGCTGGCCGGGCCTGGGCGTGCGGCCCACGATCTCCCAGCCGGTGATGGCCGACTGCTGCTCCATGACCCAGAAGGGCTGATGCTTCAGGCTCCGGATAAAGTCCAGCTCCGCCGCCTGCGGCACGCCGGACGCGGCCTCCGGGCCGACAAAATGACCGCCGGGATACTGATCCTGCGAGACGAATTCCAGCTGCTCGCCCAGCTTGAAATAGTCCACCTTCTGCGAGAAGCCCATCAGGTTATGCGTAATCCACTTGCCCGGCGCCTCCGCGCGCAGAATGTCCGCCTGCATTTTGTGGAAGTCCAGCACCAGATCGGAGCAGAAGCGCTTCCAGTCCAGCTCCTGAGAGGGATTATGCCCCGCCGCGGTGACGCGCGGCGCGGTGATCTGCTCAAAGCTCGTGTAATTCTGGCTCCAGAACGCCGTCCCCCAGCACTGGTTCAGGCGGTCGATGTCGCCGTACTTGTCCTTGAGCCACTGCCGGAAGCGCGCCTCGCAGGAGGGGCAGAAGCACAGATCGCCATGGCTGTTGCCCAGCTCGTTGTCGATCTGCCAGCCCACCACATGGGGATTCCCGGCAAAATGGCGCGCGTAGGCGGTCACGAAGCGGCGGATATGCTCCCGGTAGCGCGGGTTGGACTGGCAATCGTGATGCCGCCCGCCAAAGTGCCGCCGTTGCATATTCGCGTCCATCGGCTGAATTTCCGGCGTCTCCGCGATGATCCAGGCGGGCGGCGCGGCGCTGGGCGTGCCCAGAATGCAGTCGATCCCTTCCCCGGCCAGAATGTCAATCGCCTCGTCGAGATCCTCAAAATGGAACTCGCCCTCCGCCGGTTCCCACTTCGCCCAGGAGAACTCCGCCATCCGCACAATCGAAATGCCCATCTCGCGCATCATGCGCGCGTCCGTCCGCCAGCGTTCCCGCGGCCAATGCTCGGGGTAATAGTCCACGCCAAACAGGTAGGCCATGCTTTCGCTTCCTTTCGTCTCTTAATGACTCGCTTTGATTTGATCGTCAACGATCAACGCGGCGTTTCCGTCCGCCTGCTGCCTGATCCGCCAGAGAAGGCGGTCGTTCCGAATCTCCTCCGCCGGGCGATCCAGCTGCACCGCGATCAGCGTATCCAGGGCGAGCCGATCCTCGGGAGAAACGGTAAAGGTCAGGCTGCCCTCCTCCAGCTCATAGCGCAGGCTGGCCGCGGTGGGCGAGGCGACCGACAGGACGCGCGCCGGAATCTTTTGAAGGCGGATACGTTCCGTCGGCCAGTCCCACACATGAATGAAAATCGTGTGGCCCGCGCAGGTCATTCCGCCGCACTCGTCGTTCCGATAAGGGCCGCCCCGGGTGCCATACACGGACTGGCCGTGCTTTTCCAGCCACGCGCCCACCTCGCGCAGCCGCGCCGAATGCTCCTCGGGAATCACCCCGTCAGGCCTCGGCCCGACATTCATCAGCAGATTGCCGTCGCCGGTCGCGCAGCGGAGCAGCGTTTGCAGCAGCCTCCGGCTGGACATTGGCTCGCCAGGCACATACCCCCAGGAATTGTTCAGGGTAAAGCAGCTCTCCCAGGGCTGCGCCGCGTTGTACGCGCCAATCCTTCCCTCGGGCGTGATGAAGTCGCCGTATTTCCGCGCTCCATAGCGGTTGTTGGTCACGATGTCCGGCTGAAGCGTCCGGATCATCCGGTACATTTCCTCCTCATGCCAGAAGTTCGGCACCTGGATGCGATCCTCCATCGCGCCGGTTTCCTCCCACAGGTGCAGGTTCCGTCCATGGCAGAGCCAGAAATCCTCGCCGCCGTCAAACCACAGGATGTCGATTTTGCCGTAGTTTGTCAGCAGCTCCCGCACCTGATCGAACGTCTGCTGGCGAAGCAGCGCGGCGTTCTTCGCATACATTCTCGGAAAAAAGAATCCCGGGAAGCGCCAGTCCAGGGGCGAATAATAGAAGCCGACCTTCAGCCCCTCGCCCCGGCAGGCCTCCGTAAATTCCCGGACGAAATCACGTCTGGCCGCGCTGTGCATGGCGTCAAACTGCGCATGGCTCCCGGGGCTGTCCCACAGGGAAAAGCCGTCGTGATGGCGGGTCGTCAGCACCATGTACTTCATGCCCGCGTCCTTCGCGACCTTCGCCCATGCGCGCGCGTCGAAGGACTCCGCCGTAAAGCGATCCATCAACTTCCGGTATTCATCCTTGTCGATGGCTTCGCTCCACATGGTCCATTCGCCCCTGCCCAGCAGCGCGTACAGACCCCAATGGATGAACATCCCATAGCGCATATCCTTCCATGCTTCAATTCTGCGTTCCATCGGCGCGTTCCTCCTCTTTATCCTTTAATTGAGCCGAGCATAACGCCCTGCGTGAAGAATTTCTGCGCAAAGGGGTAGATCACGATCATCGGCACGGCGGCGATAATCATCGCGGCAAGCTCCAGCGTTCGGGCGGAAATGGAGCTGTTTCGACCGTAAAGCAGCGCGAACACCTCCGAGCTGAGGGAAGAGTTATCCTTGACAAGCTGCTCCAGGGCCGCTTCGCTGCGCACCAGCTTGACGATATAGTATTGCAGCGTTTGCAGCTCCGTTTTGGAGGTGTAGAACAGGCTCGTCGTGTAATCGTTCCATACGCCCACAATGGTGAACACGCTCAGCGCGGCCAGGACGGCCTTTGAAAGGGGCAGCACGATGGAAAAAAAGATCCGGTACTCGCTTGCGCCGTCCATCTTGGCCGACTCAAACAGCTCGTCGGGGATGCCGCGGAAATTGCTCGTATAGATAATGACATTGTAGAAGCCGCCGAAAAGCGAAGGGATAATGTAGACCCAATAGGTGTCATACAGTCCCATCCGGCTCAGCAGCAGGAAAAAGGCCACGATGCCGCCGCTGATATACATACTGATGAAGCCCAGCGCGGCGTAAAGCTTCTTCATTTTCAAATACCGCCGGGAAAAAGCATAGGCAAACATACTGGTGATGAGCAGCTGGCTGATCGTCACAATCACAGTACGGGAGGCCGTAATGCCCAGCGCGGTCAGGATCGCCGGGTCCTTCACCACCATTTTCCAGCTGTCCAGCGAAAACTGCCGCGGCCACAGCTGAACCATGCCGAAATTCGTTGTGTTCGTTCCGTCGTTGAGCGAATTGATCACCGCGTAATACAGCGGATAAATCGAAAGAACCACAATGATCGTCATGATCAGCGCGTTGACAACCGTAAACAGCTCGATCTTTTTCCTTTTCATTTCTCTGCTCTCCTTAGAACAATCCGCTGTCCGTCAGCTTCTTGGACGCCCAGTTGGCGCCCACCAGCAGCGCCAGCGCAAACACGCTCTTGACCAGCCCGGCCGCGGTCGCGATGCCGAACTGGAACTTCTGCATACCGATCTGGTAGATATAGCTGTCGAACACGTTGCTCTTTTCCATATTGAGCGGATTCTGCAAAACATAAATCTGGGTGAAATTGTTGTTGAGCATTCCCGAAATGGCGAAGATGATCATCACCATCACGGTCGGCAGAATCGCCGGCAACGTCACATGGCGCATCTTGTGATACCGTGTGCCGCCGTCGATGTCCACCACCTCGTACAGCGTCGGATCCACGCCGGAAATCGCGGCCAGATAAATAATCGCGCTCCACCCCAGATCCTTGATCAGGCCGGAGAGGATGCAAATCGTCCAAAAACAATCGGGATCAGCCAGCCACTCCTTGGGCTGATTCACCAGGTTCAGCGTCACGAGAATCTGATTGAGCACGCCGTCCGCCGAAAGCATATTCTTGATCAATCCGCCGAAAATGGCCCAGCTGAGAAAGTGCGGCAGATAAGCGGCCGTCTGAATGAACGATTTCCGGCGAAAGGACTTGATTTCGTTCAGAAGCAGCGCGAACACAATCGCCAGGGGAATGGAAATGAACTGGCCCAGCAGATTGATACCCAGCGTATTGCGAATCATCGGCCAGAACTGAGCGGAGGAAAAAACCCGCTTGAAGTTGCGCAGGTCGTTCCAATGGCTGGTAAAGATGCCTTCCCAGCCCATGGTCGGCTTGAAATCCGTGAAAGCGATGATCAGACCAAACAGCGGGACAATGCTGAACACAAGGATCATGATCAGCCCGGGCAGCATCATGGAATGCAGCTCCAGCTGCTCCCGCAGATCGCTGCTTTTCACAGCCTTTTTCAATCTGCTTTTCAATGTAATCTGCATACAAATCCTTCCTTATGCGTTCGTAGCGGCAATACCCGCGGCATGAAGATAGAAGGAGGGGGCCGGAGACACCCTATTCGCTCCGGCCCCCTGAGGGAACTCAGTTGATCGGCTTCAGCTCAACGCCCAGCCGCTGCGCGGCTTCCTGCACCTTTACGTTCAGGAAAGCGTCGTATTCGCGGCGGCCCAGGTTGGTCAGCTCTTCCAGCATCGCGTCATACTGCGCATTGAAGGTATCGTCGTCCGCCGCCAGCAGAATCTTGGGCAGCGTGGCCTCCAGGTAGTTATTGGTTTCGATCTCGATGAAGGACATATCGTCGTTGCCCGACACATACCCGGCGGGAATGTCGAACACGGACGCGTCGTAGATCTCCACGTTATCCGTCAGGCTGTACGCCATGGTCGGCGGCATATTGTCCAGGCTCTTGTGCTCCACGGAGCGGGGGAAGTACGCGTCCTGGAAGGCGTAGAAGCCCCAGATGCCCGTTACGCCGTCCTCAATCTTCCCGGAGCCCTCCTCCGTCCTCACCAGGCAGGGGCCGTCCCAGGTGTAGTCGACGCCTTCCACGCCATACATATGGAGCAGCATTCCCTCGCGGCTGGACATATAGTCAATGAAGCGCGCGCAGGCGGCGGGATCCTCGGCGTCCTTGGAAACCATGGTGTTCAGCCAGCCGGTGTACATTCCCGCATTGTAGGCCATGACGGGCTTCGCGCCGCTGTCAGGGGTAATCGCGCCGGGGCTGACCCACACTTCGTTCAGATCAGCGCCGGAATTCAGCGTGGTGAACGGCCCGATGTAGCAGGCCACACGGCCGCTGTTCGCCAGGCTTACCAGGGTTTCCTCGTCCATGATCAGATGCGTTTCGGTCAGGAAGCCCTTCTGCGCGCAATGGTTGAGGAAGGAAGCGCCGTCACGGTACTCGTCCGTATAGAAGATGCTCTGATACTGGCCGTCGTCGGTCAGCGGCATCGCGCCGAAGGTGTTGCGGATGATGCCGTCCATCGTCAGCCACACGGTGTTCTCGCCGTTGAGCATCATCGTGTAGACGGAAGCGCCGCTCTCGTTCGTCAGCCCGCTCTGGTCGATGAGCTGGAGCACGTCCAGCAGATCCTGCTCCGTCTTGATGGCGTTCACGTCAATGTTCAGCTGCTCAAGGTACGCCTTGCGCAGGAAGATGCCGTTGCGGTTGTCATACTTGGTCGCGCGATAGAACTCCTCGGTGTCCTCGTCGCAGTAGCCCCAGATCGTCTCGTAGTCCTCGCTGTTCATGTGGCTGGGATAGCAGTACCAGCCGCCGTCCCGCTCCACGATGTTTTCCTTCAGATCAGCAGGGAAGTTCTTGAACAGATGGGAGTCGGGCACATAGGTCTTGAGCAGCTCGTCCAGATCCCAGACAAGCCCTGCCTCGATCATCGCGGCGCGCAGATCGCCGTCGCTGGTGGTGATGATGTCCGGCAGATTGCGGTTGATCATCAGCAGATTCAGCTTGGTGCTGGCGTCCTCCGCCGGAATGTTCAGGTTGCACTGCACGCCGGTCGCCTCGGTAATCCCGGCGAACACCGGCTCGTCCATGTTCCACTTGCTGGGCAGCGCGCAGTAGTCGATGAACCAGTCCAGCGTCACAGGCTCCGCCATCGCGACGATGGGCATCAGCCCGATCAGCATGGTCAAAACCAACAGCCAACTTGTTACCTTTTTCATTTGGCAGCCTCCTTCACATATATCCCGTGGGATATTTCTGCCCATATTATACAGGCACGTTTGATCGGAAACAATGTCAAATGATTGGCTCCTATTTGTCGTTTTGTTGGATGATGTTGCCGGAAAGGGACGCAGCGCGCCTTATCACGCGTTCTTTGCGGTCTGCCTCCGGTATTGGGCGGGCGTCACGCCGCAGAAGCGCTTGAACAGCGTATTGAAATGCGAATACTCCTGATAGCCCACCATATGCGCCACCTCAATCACCGTTTTGTCCGTGCTGCCCAGCAGCTCTCTGGCGCAGGCGATGCGCTTCTCCGTCAGGATGTCCGTATAGGTTTTTCCCGTCTTTTTCCGAATCAGCGTGGACAGATAGCTTGCGTTGAGGTAAAGCGCCGACGCGATGTCGCTGATTCGGATGTCGTGCATATAGTGCTGATCAATGTAGCGGAGCACGCGCTCCATCAGCTGGCTGGGGCTTGCGTCAGGATCGTCCATCCTGCTGAGGGCGGCGTGGATATCGACCTCAAGTTCCTCCCAGGTGCCGCCGCTGCTTGCGTACTGATAAAGGTCAATATTCTCCAGGAAGGACATTTCGCCCGCGCCGAAGGAGAACAGCAGCGAGGCCGATCTGCGAAGCAGCAGCTCAATTTCGTCGATCTGTCTGCGCCTGATTTTGTTCAGCAGCAGCTCGACCGCCTTCGCGGCGCCGGAATGCTCCCGGCTGGACAGAATCATCCGCAGCGGCTCCAGCTGCCGGATGACGTCCGCCTGCTGCCAGTCCTCATAGAAAACGGGCTGCGTCGCCTGCCAGAACTGCGCGGTCAGCACCGCCATGCTGCTTTGGTGATACAGCTGATAGAATCCGGCGTCCACCGGCAGCGTTTTGCTGACGCCAATCCGGGACGGCACAGACAGCTCCAGCAGTTCATAGACGGTTTGCGCCTCGGGCGCTTCCCCGTCCGAAAAGCAGAAGCATGTCAGGCGGCTTGCTCCCGTGTGAAACGCGATGATCAGTAAATCCTCCCGCTGGTAAAGCAGCGCGTGTGAAATCACCACAGAGGACGCGTACTGGAAGGTCACGGCGGATACAAACCGAAACGGCGCGGGGACGCACAGATCCGCCATGCAGGCCGCGACGCTGCGCGTATTGCTCTCGTCAAAAAAGCTGAAATAGAAGCTGCACGACAAGGCTCTGACCGCTTCCCGCCGGTGCTGAAGGAAGCGCGTCAGCATATGCGCCAGATCTTCCTGCGTGATCTGCTTGAGCAGAAAGTCAAACACGCCGAGCCGCAGCGCCTGCTGCGCATACTTCAGGTCGCTGTATCCGGTGATCAGCACCACCGTCGTGCCCGGCATCTCCAGCGCCATGCAGCGCGCAAGCTCCAGCCCGTCCATGCCCGGCATCCGAATGTCCGAAATCAGCAGATCAGGCTTCTGCTCCCGGCACATTGCCAGCGCGGACGGCCCATCGTAGGCCATGCCGCACAGCTCGCACTGGTACGCCGCCCAATCCACCATGCGGCGCAATCCATACAGCGACCATTTTTCGTCATCGGCCAGCAGAACGCGATACATCGTCACGCCTCCTTTTCCACGGGCAGGATGATTTCAACCGCCATTCCCTGCTTTTCCTCCGCCATGAAGCGCAGCGACGCGCTCGTGCCGTAATGGAGGAAAAGCCTGCGCGCAATGTTGTTGACGCCGATACCCGACTGCGTTGGCAGCGAGCTTGGCTCGATGTGCTGAACCGCCTCAATCTGCCGGTTCAGCTCCTCAATCTTCTGCCTGGACGCGCCGATGCCGTTATCCACAACGCGGATGATCAGCCGCTGATCCTTCTCTACCGCTGTCACATACGCATATCCCTTGCCGACGATATGCTCCAGTCCATGCAGCACCGAGTTTTCCACCAACGGCTGCAACAGCATCCGGATGACCTTGCAGTGGTACAGGCTCGGATCGACGTGATCCTGGATCGTGATTCTCCCGTCAAACCGATAGCCGATGATGGTCGCGTAATTCTGCATATATTGCAGCTCTTCCTCAATGGTCACAAAGTTTTCGCCCTTCACGGCATAACGGAACATACTGGACAGCGCCTGGCTGATGACGACGATCTCCATGGCGTTGTGCATATAGGCAATGCCGCGGATGCAATCCAGCGTATTGTACAGGAAGTGCGGATTGATCTGATTGCGGTAGGCGATGATCTCCATCTGCTGCTGCGCCGTCTTTTCCTGTAAGCTTTTTGTACGGGCGGCAAGCACCTCGTTGCTGGTCTTTTCAATTTTATCAAGCATTTCGTTAAGCACATCCATCACCATGCGCATTTCGTTGTTCGGCCGCTGCCGGAGGCTCATGCGCTGATGAATGTCCGTATTGTCCGCCATGAACCGGGACAGATCGTTCAGCGGCTGGATAATCTGCCGCCTGAAGAAGAAGCGGAGCCAGAAGAACAGCGCCAGCAGCAGGATGATGATCACGATCATAATCAGCATGACCGGCTTCATGTCGTCCGAAATGCTGGCATTGTTCATGACGCTGTGCAGCCGCCAGCCCGTGTGCTCAACCAGCGAGACGATATGCGCGCCCCCGTTCTCCTGCGCGGCAAGCCGGTCCATCGCGTCCTGGTCGATGGGCTGATTGGCATAGATCAGCTTCCCCTGCTCGTCCGTGAAGGCAATCAGCGTGCCTGCCACATGGTCGCTCTGCTCCACCAGCTCCTTGAGCAGCTCCCGGCTCAGCGTAACGGCCAGATAGCCGATTTTGAGCTTGATCACATTGTCCACGCTGGTATACCGGTACACGGGATAGACCAGAAAAAGAGACGTTCCGTCGCCATACGGCGCGACGTAATAAGTCGGCACCGAGCTGTCCGCATATGCCGCGGGGAGCGCTTCCGCGCCAAAGACGTTCGCGCCGGAGCTTAACAGATAGGCCCGATCCGCGTCGTACAGGCCGATTCCGGCAATGGACTGGCTGCACGCAAAGGCCATCGAGAAGGACGCGCGGACAGGCTTATGATAGTCCACCAGCGGAAACGCCGCTTCCTCATCCGACAGCATCCCCTGCACGCCGCTGGAATAGGCCATCACATAGCAGGTATTCTCAAGGCTTGTCAGCGTTTGATCCATGCGCTCCAGCATGGTTTCGTTCGACTTCACCACATACCCGTACGCATTGTCCTTGGCGATTTTCACCACGAGGTAAAGCGTCGCGCCCAGCAGTCCGTCCACCATGAGGGTAATGGCCAGGATGACCACCAGCCCCTGTTTCAAAAGACTTTTTTTCATATTAAAAAGCGTCTCTCCTGCCCTCCGTATTTTCCGCCGCCCGTTCGATGATACCATACCTGAACCGGTTTGTAAATCACGCGGGGCGTGCTGATACGGAGTATTGGAGAGACGCCTGGCCTTTGTTTTCTCTTTGCACCGGTCAGCGCATCGCGCCGATGGCGGGCGTTTTCATGATTTCCGCGCCGGCGAGCATCACGATGCCGATGCCGTGCGTGTCGTTGAAACGCCAGGACAGCGTGCGGTAGTAGGCCCGGGAGAAGGAGAACCCGGAGCCCTGGCATACGCCGTACAGGTTGCCGTGGCGGTCGATGGTCACCCGCGTCAGGCCCTGCCAGGCCTTCCGAACCGCCGCGGCGATCTGCTCCCGCTGCTTCTCCGGGTACAGGCCCATCCGAAGGCCGCGGCATAAGGCGCAGATCATCATCGCCGTGGAGGACGATTCCGGGTAGGTGGTTTCGTCGTCCAGAATCTGATGCCACAGCCCTTCCTCGCCCTGAATCGCCAGGTAGCCCTCCGTCAGGTCGCGGTAGAACGCGACGAGCGCCGCCCGCTGCGGGTGATCCTGCGGGAGCTTCATCAGCAGCTCGCTGAGGGAGAAGATGACCCAGCCGTTGCCGCGGCACCAGGGAATCTGATTGTTTTTGTCGTGCCGCAGGCACATCATATGCGCCATGATCTTCTGCGCGGGCAGATAGAGCAGCTCCCGGTACTTCAAAAGCTGCCGGACGCACATTTCGATGGCCGCGGGATCGTCAAACAGCGCGCTGTACCGGCATAGGAACGGAACCGACATATACATATCGTCCGCCCAGATCGTCTGATCGCGCCGACAGAACGCGCCGTCCTCCGTCTGCGGCTGCTCATGCAGCATATAGTCCGCAATCCGGCGGGCGATCATCCGCGCTTCCTCGGACCTGCCGCCGTCGCATTCCAGCATCAGCGACCCGAAGGAACCGCAGTCGTCGAGCGCGTCCAGCCAGCACAGCTGCTGGTTGACCCCGGCAAAGCCGAAGCGCGCCGTATCCCACAGCGCATAGGGGTGAATCCCGGTGACCTGCGCGACGTGGGCCTGAACGTACTTTTCGTAGGACGGCTCGTCCAGCAGCCGCCCCGCGGTGAGCAGGCCGTACAGCGTGACCCCCAGCGGATACGTCCAGCGGCCGAAAAGCGAAGCCTCGACGTAGGGCCGCAGCAGCGTATGCGCCCGATCCGGCCTCCAGGTGGCGTCCGCGTACAGCGCGCCGGGCACAGGCAGCGCGGTCGGCGCATCGGTCTTTTCGCAGGGGCCGAGCACCAAATAGCGCGCGTCCACGCCATGGCAGCGGATGGGCGCGTGGACGTTCAGCCCTTGCAGGCTTTCCCGCAGCTGCGTCAGCGTGCCGTAGAGCAGCAGCGAATGCGCGCCCTTCGGCAGCGCGCGCCCCGGCTCGGCGGCCTCCTGATCGATCAGGATCGCCTCCGCAGCCGTCGGACAGGCAAGCTCCGTCTCGCTGTCATACCGCGTCCAGGCGTAGAAGCAGCCGCTCTCCCGCAACGCGCCCTGCTCTTTCGGCAGCCACTCGATCCCGCTCTTCCGCTCGCAGGAGTCCCAGCAGGCGGATACGTCCAGCGTGTCCTCCACCATGGGCGCGGTGTACAGGAAGCCCGCGGCCCCGTCCCGCTCGTCAAACGGGAGGAGATAATTGCACGGCTCCCACTGGGGCATGGCGTTTTGCAGTGTGCAGCCGAAGCCGATCGCCTTTTTTTCGCAGCGGATCAGGAAGCGGTTGTAGCCCTTTGCCAGCGATACGCCGAACCGCGCCGGCTGTCCGTCCCTTTCCTGGCCGCCGCCTGAAACAAACACCTTTTCCCGGTTCAGCCAGACCGTGACCGGCCCCCTGCAGGAGACCAGAAAGTTGGAGGTCTTTGCGTCGGGGCAGAACAGCTCGGCGAGGGCGTAGGCAACGTCGCCGTTGCCGCAGTCCGGGAAGCGCTCGTCGAAGTTCAGCTCATAGCCGCCTTTGGCGTTGCTCTGAATGCCGTGCTCGTTCCAGGCCCGCCATACATACGGCACGGGCGGATGGTCGCCGATGTATTTGGCCGCCATCAGGCGGATGATCTTCTCCGGCTGATTCCCCAAAAGCCAGGCGGCGCTGTCGCGGTCGTCAAAATAGTATCCCATACGCTTACTCCTTCGCTGCTTCTTTGTAGTCCCGGAACAGGGCGCGCTTCTTTTGGATGATTTCCCGTCCGCCGCACGTCAGGTAATCGCTGACGCTTTCCGCCCATACGCGGTCAAAGTCCTCCGCGGCGCACATGATCGTCCGGAAGCGGAGCGCCCGTTCCTTTTCCTCCAGCAGCTGCTGTCGGCTGCTGCTGATGGCCAGATACCGGTCGGTCACCGGAAGCTGGAAGCAATGGGTCAACGCCACCTCATGCGCCTGCTTCCGCAGCGCGCGGAACGGCTCCGCGATCGTCGTCAGGCTGATTGCGGCGTCCTCGCTGCCCGAGTAGGTGTTGCCGTTGTACATCAGCGCCAGATCCGTCACGTTGAACCGCGTCGCCCGGTTGTGAACAATGTCCATGAGGATGGGAATGCCCTCCTCCGACAGCGTGTAGTGCTCGCCCTCCAGCCCATAGCGAAGCACCATGTCGTTCTGCGGCTCGGACAGGAAGTTCAAATACCGAATGGCCGCTTCCACATGGGCGCTCCTGGCCGGGACGAAGATCATCAGCCCATAGTCGTTATACGCATACTTGTAGGCCGGCTCATTGTACGGGCCGACGAGATCCACCGCGACCACCATGGCGGCGGGGTCGTTTTCCTTCAGCCTGCTGAGCATATTGTTGTCGAAAAAGCCGAACCAGCTGTCGTTGATCCAGAAGCCGATCTGACCGGTGACAATATCCTGAATGTAGGCGGACTTGTCGTTGTCGCCGATAAAGGCGAAGTCGGCGTTCATCAGCCCGTCGTTATACAGGCGGTTCAGGTAGCGGTAGCCCTCCTTGGCGCCCGCGTAGAGGAAGTTCGGCAGCGCGTACAGATCCTCCTCGGAAATGTGCTCCTCCTCGTAAAACGCCTCCAGCATCAGCAGCACCGGCCAGTAGGTGGAGCCGTAGCTGAGGAAGACCGCCTGATCCTGCGCGCGGCACAGCCCGTTTTGCTGAAAGGCCGTCAAGATGTCGTACAGCTCCTCCGTGGTGATGCGCAGCGAGCCGTTTTCGGCGCGGATCGGCTCAAAGCCGATTTTGTCCAGCCAGTCCTGGCGGATAAAGCCGCTGGTGACCTCGATGGACGCTCTTTCGTTGCAGATGGCGTACTGCTTGCCGTTGTACCGGCCATACGCGAGCACGCCCGCCTGATTTTTCAGGATGTTCGGCCCGTGCTGCGCCAGCGCGTCCGACAGATCCATCAGCAGCCCTTCCTCGCAAAAGCGCAGCCACAGATCGTGGTCGTACACAAACATCAGATCGGGAGGATTCGCGCCTGCCAGAAGCACGGAGATTTCCTTTGCGTCATTCTGCCTGGAAACGACCGTATAGCTGACCTCCAGTCCCAGCTCCTCCCGGCATCTTTCCCGGAGATACCGCGTCCAGGGGTTGTTGACCGGGGTGCCGTACTCCTCGGGCATCTCGCCCCGGTCATACACCATCACGTTCAGGGGTTCGCCATACGCGGCGCCGCAGCTCAACAGCAGGATGAGCAGCAGTCCAAGCAGCTTTTTCACGGAATTGCTCCCTCCTCTGGCAGGCGGAATGCTCAGTCAACCGTACGCTTCACGTTTTTGAAATCCAGGATCGCCTGATGGCCGTCGCAGTTGACCTCGATGCGATCCGCGTCGAACTCCGTCTGGCACACGTCGTTGTCGTAGCGCTTGTAGTTGTGAATCGCGATTTCCTCGCCCTTCACCGTCAGCGGGCAGGTCCAGCCGAAGTTCATCGCGCCCTGGGAGGGAGACGCATAGGTGCAGTGGTGGGTGTCTCCGGTCAGCGAGGACCCGTCAAATCCGGCGACAAACGCCTCGAAGCTGCCGTTCTCCTGCGCGGAGCCCATCTCCACCGCCCACACGTTGGCGTGTCCCTGCGCCACATATTCGTAATCCTGCGCCTTTTCATACTTTTCCTGCCAGTTTTCCGGATAGACCGCCTGGAAGAGCGCCGGATCCTTCGGCTCCCAGCGGGCGGGCAGGAGAGAGGTCACGGCGATGTAGGCGTTGTCCTTCCGGGCAAAGAGGAAGCCGTTCTTCTCAATGACCTCGTCCATCTCGCCTTTGGGGAAGTACAGGTGCGAGTTGAGGTAATCCACGAAATCCGGGATAACGCGATAGACGCACAGCAGCACGTTCTCATGCTGCACGGCCCGGGGGAGGCACAGGTTGCCCGCCCAGCGGTTGGGCCGGTTGTTGTACTCGGTGGAGCCGGGGTTGGTGGTGAACACCACGGCCCGGCCGCCCAGGGACGCCGTCCACGGGTGCTGCTGATAGCCCATCCGGCCGGGGCGGAAGTCCTGCGCGCAGCTCATGATGTAGTCCGGCGTGCGTCGCGTGTAGATGTCCACCTGGGTCATCGCGGTGTAGTCCGGGGCCTCCACCGTCGGCGCGCCGGCCTCGTCGTGCAGGCGGTAGTTCTCGTCGTAGGCCTTCACGCGGTTGGTCATCCAGTTCCAGGTCGGGAACACCTTGAGGGAGTTCTTGATGCAGGCGCGGTCGGAATAGGTCTGCATTCCCCAGTAGAGCATGATGTTGTCGAAGTCCTCCGGGTCGATGCCGTAATACTTCGAGTCGGCCACGTTGATGCTCATGCGCTCCTTGTTGTTCTGCGCCGAATGGACGCTGTGGTAGGCGGCGCGAATGGCCGACGGACACTCGTAGCCGCAGGCGGCCAGCATGACCGTGCAGTCGTTCATATCCGTGAGCGTTCCCTCGTCAAACAGGTAGCGCATGACGGCGGTGTTGCCCTCGTAATCCGGCTCGATGATGAAGCGCGTGTACACCCGGCCATGGGTCGTCGGCAGATGGCCCTTGAAACCGTTGACGGCAAAGTCGAGCACCAGGGTGTCGATCAGCATCTTGCTGCGAACCCGGACGTCCTCCTCCGCGTACAGCGTCAGGCAGATCAGGCCGAGGATGTCCTCCAGATAGTAGCCCTGGCAGAGCCACTCGCTGAAGCCGAAGCGCTCGCGCCAGGTCAGCCACCGCTTCAGGAAGGCGCGGCCATGCTCGTGGTGCTCCCGGCCGGTCATGCCGTTGGACGGGAACACCGCGTCCGGGAACAGCTGGCCGACCAGATACTCCGCGCTGTGATACATAATCTGATGGTTTTCCGTAAAAAAGCAGCAGTGAACGTCGCCCGGCTCGTCCAGCCAGTACTTGAAGTTGATCAGGCTGCGCTCGATTTTCCGCGCCATGTCGTCGCTGAGCCGGTCGGTTCCGCGGTGCTCGTACATCATCCGGATCAGGCCGGGCAGCGCGAAGTCCGCGCAGTCCAGTCGGGCGTCGATCCGATCCAGCCCCTTCTGGATGGCAAAGTCGCGAATCGGCTCCATCGGGTCGCCGCGCATGGCGACCTCCATTTTCGCCAGCTCGTAATACAGGGCCAGGAAGCTGTTAAAGCCGCCGCCGGACATCCTGCCGTCCCGCATTTCCTCGGGGGTTCGGGCCGCCTTTTCGCGTCCGGTGCGCACAACGTGCCGCAGGTACTCCATTGCCTTCATGGTGTCAGTCTCCTTCTTTCTCCTGTTTTGTTGCATTTATATTCGACAGCGACGTGATCGCTGTGCGACGCCATTCCTTCGGCGAGCAGCCTTCGTTCTGCCGGAATACGCGGTAGAGCGTCTGCTCGCTGCCGAAGCCCACCTGCTCCGCAATTTCCTTGTGCGTCAGCTGCGTCGTGCGCAAAAGCTCCTTCGTGCGCGTCAGGCGGAGGGTGAGCAGGTAAACGGAGAAGGTGGTGTTCAGCTCCTTGCTCAGCAGCCTGCGCAGGTAGGAATAGCTGATGCCGATCTCCGCCGCGACGTTCTCCGGCTGCACATCCAGCATATAGTGCTTCTGCATATATTCCCGGAAGCTGTTGATGTACACGTTGCCGACGGTGTTCGTCGTTTGGAGGTGCTTCCACAATAATGCGATTTTCTCCTCCAGCCAGGCGGAAATATGGTCGGAGAACTCCAGGCTGCTCATATAGCGGTAGGGCGAGGTGGCCGTCTCCATGAAAATGCTGGCGGACGGAATGCCCCGCTGGATCTGCAGCTGGATGATCTGCCCGAGCATCTGATAGTAGGCCAGCATGAGGTCGTCAACGGAAGCGCCGCCCGCCGTCACCGCGTCGAGAAACTCATGGTAAACGCCCTGCACGTCCCGCAGCGGCTCCTTGTCCAGCGAGGACAGCACCCGCAGCAGCTTGGCCTTGGGGAAGATGAACCGGTTGGACGCGTCCATCTCCTCCCGATAGAAGATATGGCAGCCCGGGTGGCGCATCAGCTTCCAGCGAATCGCCTCAATCGCCTCGGTCATCGCCTTGCGGACGTCCGCCTGGTCGCTGTGCAGCGCGGAGCAGGCCATCGAAACCGTGCAGGGGCTGACGGCCCGCAGCATCTCCTGAAGGGAGGACATCAGCCGGTCGATCTCGTCGTAGCGCGAGGCGTCCCGCAGGGTCATCGCGGCGGCGACAAGGCAGTCGTGGACGTACACCGTGTAAATTTTTTCATCCTCGCGCACCATATTCCGCAGACAGGAGCGGACGTACCGCTCAAAATATGGCATGAGCCGCTCCGCGTTGCCGTTTTGATGCAGCGGCTCGTCGATTTCCAGCGCCAGAATCACATACTGCCCCGTCAAATGCAGGTGCTCGATTATTCGGGGCGTGATGAGATCGTCCATCAGCTTCCTGTATTCCTGAGTGATGTCCTGCGCTTCGTCCTCGCCCCGGGACAAATAGTCCTGCCGCACCATGGATTCCAGCGACTTCTGAACGATCATCGTCGTCTGGTTGTCCATGGTGGACGCGTTGGACTGGAAGCGCTCCACCAGCGCGCAGAGCGGAAAGGAGAGCCGCTTCGTAATCGCATAGCAGATGACAATGACCGTACCCAGCAGCAGCGCAAAAAACAGGAACGGATACAGCCATTGCGTCCAGTCCTCTCCGCTGGCCGCTTCCGGCGCAATCGCGCCCTCATAGGTATATCGTCCGTCTGAAACGACAGCGTACTGCCGGGATTTGTCGGTCGTCCCGTCCTGCGGCGCATCGGACAGGTCGGCCATTTCAGCGGAAAGCACCGCCTGACCCTCCTGATCCCGGATGACCAGGTCGTGCAGCCCGCTCAGCTCGAGCAGCTCTCGATAAATCACAGGCGCGCTCACATGGACGGCCACAATGTAGTCCGTCTCTTTTTCCGCGTCCCAGATGCGCGTCAGGTAGGACAGACACGTCACCCCGTTGTCCTCTTGGCCGATGATCCGCTGCGGCGTAAAATCATACACCCAGCTCGTCCGCTGCGCGTCCGACAAAAACTCGGCCGCCCGGGAGAAGTCAATCGGGTACCTGGTTCTGTCCGAGGACAGCGCGTAGCCGTCGCGAACCACCCAAATGCTGTCCACAATCGGATAGCCCAGCTTCACGGTGTTGAGAAACTGCATATACTGGTACGCCGCGAGGGCCTGCTCCGCCACGGGCAGGCGCTGATCAAACATCCCCTGCGACTGCTGGCTGAACTGAATAATGAGGGCAATATTTTCGACCTGATCCAGCATGGATATAAAGGAATTTTTCACCGCGAGCGTGGATTGCTGCGTCTGCTGGTTATAGGATCGAATTTGACTCTTCCTCTCCTGATACAGGTTGAGAGAGGTCAGCAGCAGCGCAACGGCTACCAGCACCGTGACCCAGGGAAGAACCAGCCGCTTGAGGAAAACGTGCTGATAAGTATACACACGCTTGGCCATGGCCGCGCCCTCCCCTCTGAAAATGATGATTCTATCTCATCTTAGCGAGGTGAATTATACCTGATTCTCTGCGCTTTTGCCATATCAAGCATGATCATATGGCTCATCCCTGATCTTTCTTTGCAAAAAATGGTCAATAATGTGCTGATTTGTCAATCCTGATAGTTGCTATATGGTCATGGTTGATATATGCTTCAATCAGCAAACGGGCGGGCGCGTTTTTCCTTTGGCTTTTTTCCTTCGCGCGTATTCATCGGCCCGCTTTCTCCGCCACCACGCATGATTGAATAGGAGGCCTGACGAATGACAATCACAGCGAAACCGGCGAAAAGCAAATACCGCCATATCTGGGCGTCCATCAAGCGGGATCGACGGCTGTACTTGATGCTGCTCTTTCCGATTATTTACTACATCATGTTCCATTATGTGCCCATGGCCGGTATCCGGATCGCCTTCCAGAAGTACAACCTGTTCAAGCCGGAAATGAGCACCTGGGTCGGGCTGGACAACTTCCGCTTCGTTTTTAATATGAAGGATTTCGGCCTGGCCGTCTCCAATACGCTGCTCCTGAACTTCCTGGATCTGATCGTCGGCTTCCCCGTCCCGATCATTCTGGCGATCATGCTCAGCGAAATCAAGTCCAGCGCGGTCAAGCGCACGTCGCAGACGCTGCTTTACCTGCCGCACTTCCTGTCCTGGGTCATCATCGGCGGCATGGTGCTGGAAATCTTCGCGCCGACCACGGGCCTGATCAACTCCGTACTGCTCCGCTCCGGCCTGATCAGCCAGAACATTCCGTTCCTGACCGAGGGCCATCATTGGCGTTTTACCTATGTGCTGGTGGGCGTGTGGCAGAGCATGGGCTGGGGCACCATCCTCTATTTGTCAGCCATCGCGGGCATCAACCTTGAGCTGTATGAGGCAGCCAAGATCGACGGCGCGAACAAGCTCCAGCAGATCTGGCACGTCACGCTGCCCGGCATCCGGAGCACCATCGTCGTGCTGCTGATTCTGCGCGTCGGGCAGATGGTCAACATCGGCTTCGACCGTCCCTTCGTCCTCGGCAACACCATGGTGCAGAATTACTGCGACGTGATTTCCACCTTCGTTTATCGCGCCGGCATCAAGAACGCCCAGTTTGCCCGCGCCACGGCCATTGGCCTGTTCCAGTCGGTGGTCGGCCTGGTTATGATCACCGTCGCGAACGGCATCACCCGTCGCCTGAGCGAAGACGGCGGCATTTGGTAAGGAGCGTGAACACAATGACAACGATTCAAGCAGTGAAAACGGGTTCCCCCAAGCGGAAAAAGTCCATCTGGACCAGGGGACAAGTCGTGCTGGTGTTCCTGATTCTCCTGGTGGTCGCCGTCTGCGTGCTGCCCATGCTGAACGTCCTGGCCATCTCGCTCAGCTCCAAGAGCGACATTCTGGCCGGCCGCGTCACGTTCTGGCCCGTGGGCTTCAACATCGACGCATACCGGGCGATTTTCCAGGACAGCTCCATGATCTACTGTATGTTCTATACCATCGGGCTGACGCTGGGCTACACGGCGCTGTCCATGGTCATGTCCATCCTGCTCGCCTATCCGCTCTCCAAGAAGCGGCTCTTTGGCCGCAAGACGCTCACGCTGTTCGTCATGATCACCATGTACTTCAGCGGCGGCACGATTCCCGTTTACCTGACCATCAAGAGCTACGGGCTGTTGGATACCGTCTGGTCCCTGGTGCTGCCCGCCATGATTTCGACCTATAACATGATCATTTTGAAGTCCTCCATCTCCGCGCTGCCCGAGCAGCTGGAGGAGGCGGCCATCATCGACGGCGCGAACGACTTCCAGGTGCTCATCCAGGTGATCCTGCCGCTGTGCATGGCGACCACCTCGACAATCGCCCTGTTCTACGCCGTCGGCAAGTGGAACAGCTTCTCCGACGCCCTGTACTACACCACCACCAAGAGCCTCCAGCCCCTGCAGCTGCGGCTGTACAACCTCGTCAAGGGCACCACCAGCGTCGAGCTGAACATGGTCGAGGGCAGCAGCGCCGATCTGGGCCAGCGCATTTCCGAGTCCATCAAATCGGCGACCATCATCTTCGCGACGCTGCCCATCCTGGTGGTGTACCCCTTCGTTCAGCGCTACTTCATCTCCGGCGTGACCATCGGCGCGGTGAAGGGCTGAGCCTCCATTCCGTACTGTACGCCGGGATCGGCGTCAGAATAAATCAAAGGAGAAAGAACCATGAAACGAATCCTCTCCGTGTTCCTCACCCTCTGTCTACTTCTGGGCGGTATCAGCGTTCAGGCGCTGGCCGAGGACGACTGGATCACCCTGCGCGTCGAAGTGTACGACCGCGCCGTCGCCGGCCTCAACCTGGAGGATTGTATGCAGCTGCATTACATCCAGGAGAACTTCGGCGATCCGAACCACATCAAGGTGCAGTTCGTCCCGATTTCCCGCTGGAGCGAGACGGAGATCCTGAACACGCAGCTGGCCGGCGGCACGGCCCCCGACATCTGCATGACCTATGACGCCGCGCTGGTGCAGAGCTACATCGACATGGGCGGCCTGTATCCCATGGACGACCTGCTGGCGGAATACGGCCAGAACCTGGTCAAGTTCCTGGGCGAGAACGTCCTGCAATTCGGCCGCAAGGGCGATGTTGGCAGCGAAATCCAGTGGTATGTGCCCGCCCGCCGCATTTCCGTGGCCCGCTCCGGCGGCCTGATCCGCGGCGACTGGCTGGAGAAGCTCAACATGGAGCGCCCCACCACCATCGACGAGTGGGTTGCCTACCTGTATGCCGCCAAGGAAGCCAATCTGGGTGGCGAGCAGACCGTGCCCTTCGTGCTCAAGACCGTGCCCGAAGCGCCCACCTTCTCCATCGATATCCTGGTGGACGCCATGATTGACTGGGATCAGGTGACCAGGGAGCAGTATTTTTCTCAGTACAAGGTGCAGCTGCCCGGCGCGAAGGAAGCGTATCGGCTGCTGAACAAGCTGTACAACGACGGCCTGATCAACGAAACCTTCGCCATCGACAACGGCGACATCCGTGACCTGGCGATGAACCAGGGCTACGCGGGCTACTACTGCGAATCCCCCATCCAGGTGTTCGGCATCAACACCGGCTATCAGTATGAGCTGACCCAGAACGTCCCCGACGGCTACTGGGAGGCGGTCAACTGCTTCCAGGACAAGTTCGGCCGTACCCTGCACGAGGTGTATGACGCGAACGGTATGTGCATCTTCATCCCCAGCTGGGTGTCCGAGGAAACCGCCGTGGCCGCGATGAAGTACCTGGACTGGATCTCCATCCTGGAGAACCGCTACTTCATCTCCTTCGGCTATGAGGGCATCAACTACCTGAGCAAGAGCGAGGACGGCCTGCCCATGGATCGCCAGGGCAACGCGGTGGCCGACGAATACAAGATGAGCGGCGACGTGCTCTGCATCTCCAACGGCTCCTCGTTTGACGATCCCGAGCTGGACAACAAGTTCCAGTCCATCACCTATGTCGGCTATGAGGATCGCGTGGCCGAAGCGCTGGAGATGGCGAACATCGACGCCTATCGTCCGGCCACCTACACGGTGACCATTCAGGCGGAAGCCGACTATGGCCTGACCATCAAGACCAAGCTGGCCGAGCTGCTGGCCAACGCGCTGACCTGCGCGCCCGAGAACTTCGACACCGTGTATGACAACGGCGTGGCGGAGATCCTGAGCAACGGCGGCGCGGAGGTTGTTGCCGAGAAGCTGGCCGCTTATCAGAGCGGCGCGTATCGCGGCGATTATCCGGGCCTGGCCGAGTAAGACACCCTATCCCCTTTCAAGAGCCGGAGCGAATGCGCTCCGGCTCTTTTCATATGGAAATCCGCGTCCGAAACGTCGTCATTGGGCACGGATATTTTTCGACCAACCGGTCGAAAAATATCTTGACCAGCTGGTCTATTTGTGCTATACTCCAAAAAGTAGTCCTGATGGTCTATTTTTTAAGGAGGTAAGAAAGTGAAGCGGGAGGAGAAGAATCAGCTCATGCGGGAGCGCATCATGGACAGCGCGCTCGCCGAGTTTTCCAGCCAGGGATACGCCGGAAGCTCCATCAACACGATTTGCGCCGCACAGGGATTGTCCAAGGGCGTCGTATACCACTACTTCAAAAACAAAGACGCGCTGTTCCTCGCCTGTGTCGAGGCGTGCTTTCAGCAGCTGACAGCGTACCTGCGTGCCGAGGTCGAGCAGGCGCAGGGCGACGCCGCGCAGCAATTGACGGCGTATTTTTCCGCCAGAATGCGGTTCTTCAACGACAACCCCGTTTACCAGAGCATTTTCTGCGCCGCGGTCATCGCGCCGCCCGCGCAGCTGCACGATCAAATTTTAGAAAGTCGCAGGCAGTTCGACGAATTGAACATTCAGATGTTTGACCGGCTGCTCAGCACCGTCAGGCTGCGCCCGTCCATCCGCCGGAAGGAGGTCATCGAGACCTTCCGGCAATTCCAGGACTTCATCAACATCCACTGCGATCTATCCGGGACAGGGCCGACGAACTTTGCGGATCGTGAGGAAGCCTGCCGCAAGACCCTCGATATATTGCTCTATGGAATCATCGAAAGGAATCCGACATATCATGAAAAAGCAGACGAACACTGCCCAGTCCAATGACGTGCTGGGCGTTATGAAGCCTTCCAAGGCGATCGTCAAGCTGGCCATTCCGGCCACGCTCGCGCTGCTCGCCAAGGCCGTGTACAACCTGGTCGACACCGCGTATATCGGAATGCTGCACGACGACATTGCGCTGACCGCCGTCGGCGTGACCGTGCCGCTTCTGCTGATCATGGTGTCCATCGAGAACATCTTCGCCGCCGGAGCCGCCGTGCTGGCCGGTCGTCAGTTGGGTGCAAAGGACGACGAAGGCGCAAGCCGAACCGTCACGAGTATCATCGGCATTTCGATGATCGTGGGTGTCGCCCTGTGCGTGGGCGGCATCGTCTTTATTGAGCCGCTCATGCGCGCCTTCGGCGCTTCCGCCGCGGCGCTGGGACAGGCAAAGGACTACGCGTTCTGGATGTTCGTGGCGGCGCTGGCCAACCTGCCCGCCCAGAGCATGAACTGCGCGGCCCGCGCCGAGTCCTCCGTGAAGATTTCCTCCATCGCCGTCATCACCGGCGCGGCGCTGAACATCCTGCTCGACCCCATCTTCATGTTCGACTGGGGCCTTGGGATGCGCGTGGAGGGCGCGTCGCTGGCGACCACCGTCTCCCAGTTCGTCACCTTCTTCATCCTGATTGGCTTCTATGCCAGCGGCAAGTCCGTCATCAAGATCAGACTGAAGTCCTTCAAGCCCAGCTGGAAGTTCATCAAGGACGTCGCCATCATCGGCATCCCCACCGCCGTCATTCAGATCTGCCTGTCCGTGGCCGCTTCCCTGACCAACATCGCTGCCGGGGCGCTGCCCAACTCCGATGAGATCATCGCCGCCTATGGCGTGGTGCAGCGGTTGATTTTGATTGGCTGCTATATCGTCATGGGCTTCATGCAGGGCTACCAGCCGGTCGCATCTTACGCGTTCGGCGCGAAGCAGGAGGAGCGCTTCCATGACGCCGTGCGCTTCGCCCTGAAAGGCTCGCTGCTCCTGACGCTGTGCGTCGAGGCCGTCTACATCCTGCTGTCCAGGCCGCTGATGCTGATATTCAACCAGAACCCCATGATCGTCGACTATGGCCAACGGCTGCTCATCTCGCAGGTCGCGCTGTATCCGGCCTTCGGCCTGTGCTACATGATGACCATTACCTACCAGACGATCGGCTCCTCCGGCTACGGCCTGTTCCTGTCCTTTATCCGCCAGGGGCTATTCTACATTCCCTTTATCCTCGTGCTGCCGAAGCTGGTAGGCGTGATGGGCATCTACCTGTCCCAGCCCGCCGCCGACGTGCTTACGCTGGTGGTGTGCCTGCTGTCCGTCAAGCCCATGAAGGCTACGGCCTCCCAGAACATGAAGGCTGCATAACGGCCGACAATAGCCCCGAAAGCGCGCGCTTTCGGGGCTTTTCTGTGTCTGCTGAAAACGCAGAGGATCAGTGCAGCGCGTCACCGAGGGCGTCTGCCATTTCACCGGCGGGAGAACCGTTCTTCCGCTTGTAGTCCATCCCCCAGTCGAACATCGCGGCCAGCACGGGCCTGAGGCTCTCGCCCGTCTCCGTCAGCGTGTATTCCACGCGGGGCGGCACCTCCGGATAGGCCCTGCGCGTGAGCAGGCCGCTGGCCTCCATGTCCTTCAAATTGGCCGTCAATACCTTCTGCGAAATGCCGGTGAGGGACTTCTTCAATTCGCCGAATCGCTTGGTACCCGTGAACAGGTCGCGGAGGATAAGCACCTTCCAGCGATCGGAAATCAGCGTCAGCGTCGTCTCCACCGGGCAGCTTGGCAGCTCCCTGTTGTTCATGGTCATCCCTCCATCCGTCGTTCTGACGTTATTATAGCGGGCGTGAGGAGCACCGTCAACCGCGAAAAAGTTTTTGCGCGCCGCGCGGTCCGCAACGCCTTGCCGCATCAAAAGGTTACCAAAAGGAAACCGCCCGTTTGTTACCTTTGGGTGCCTATGCCACAAATAAGTGCGTACTTGCGGGGCTTTCCGCGCCGTGCTATCCTGTCTTCGCAGGCGGGAGAACAAGGCAATCCGCAAGACCTGCATCCGAGCTTTCCAAGGAGGACTTCCCATGAACAAGAACGAATTTACCACCATCAGACTGACCCACGGTGAAATCAACCTGTACGACTTCGGCGCCGTCCGGCTTCACGCCTACAGGACGAACGACCCGCTGTCCGACGAGGTGTTTATCGTCGAAAAAAATGGCCGCGCCGTGGTGATCGAATCCCCCTGCTTCCGGGACAACATCGCCGAGCTGAACGATTATTTGACGGATATGCCGGTGGACGGCGTGCTGGTCGCCTATCATGGCGCGGGCGCGACCTTCCTGCCCGGCGCGCCCAGGTACGCCACCGCCAACGCCGTGGCCTACTCGAAAAGCGGCGGCGGCAGGGCGCTGATCGACGGCTTCACCGCGGCCTTCGGCGACGGGTTTGACGGCAGCGTCCACGAGGTGGCAAACGTCATCGAGGCAGGCAGCATGACCATCGGCGGCATGACGTTTCGCATTGTTCAGACGGCGGAAGCCTTCGATGTGGAAATCCCCGAAATCGGCGTGGTCTACACCCATATGCTCGGCCACGACTGCCACTCCATCGTGGCGGGCGCGGCCCACGCGGACGCGATGATCGCGCAGCTGCAAGGGTATATCGAGCGCGGCTGCGCGCTCATCCTGACCTCCCACTACACGCCGGAGGACTTGAAGGACGCCGAAGGGAAAATTGCCTACCTGCGGGCGCTGAAGGCAATCGCGGCGGACTGCGCGGACGCGGGGCAATTCAAGGCGGAGGTCGAAAAGCGCTATCCGGCGTATGGCGGCCAGAACTATCTGGACATGACGGCGGGCTTCTTCTTTGCCGGGTGATGTCCATAATCTCCCTCCGGAGGGGCGGTTGACGCGCCCCTCCTTTGCGGCATAATTCGGGGAGGAATGCAAATGACCCAGGAGGAACGCAGCGTTCGGCTGATTCAGGCCCTGCTTTCCGAGCAGCCGGAGCGCTACCGCGGCCTGTCCGTGCCCGCCGAGCCGGAGGCGCGGCGCCGCCTGCTGCGGGCGCTGTTCAACGTGCGGGAGCCAATGCCCGCTGCGCCGGAGCTGCTACGCTTGCAGGACGCGTATCTTCAAACCGAGCTAGCGAGAAAGGTCGTTACGGACGGGGACGCGCTGCCGGAGCTTGCGCCGGGTCTCTGCCTGTGGCGGGGCGACATCACAACGCTTGAATGCGACGCGATCGTCAACGCGGCGAACAGCGCGCTGCTGGGCTGCTTCTGCCCCAACCACGGGTGCATCGACAACGCCATCCACACCTTTGCCGGAATGCAGCTGCGGCTGGCCTGCAAGGCGCTCATGGACGCGCAGGGGCACGAGGAACCAGCCGGCGCGGCGAAGCTGACGCCCGCGTTCAACCTGCCCTGCCGGTATGTGCTGCACACCGTGGGGCCGGTTGTGTGCGGGCCGGTCACGGACGGGGACGCGCAGTTGCTGGCCTCCTGCTACCGTTCCTGCCTCGACCTGGCGGCGGCGCATTCGCTGAAAAGCGTGGCCTTCTGCTGCATTTCCACCGGCGAGTTCCACTTTCCCGGCGAGCTGGCGGCCCGCGTCGCCATTGCCGCCGTCCGATGCCATCAATCCGTCCGCGAGGGCAGCATCAGGGTGATTTTCAATGTGTTCAAACAGCAGGATGAATCCGTCTACCGCCGACTCCTACGCGCGGCGGATTGACCGCCTCACCGCGGCGCTGCGGGAAGCAGACGCGGTGCTCGTCGGCGCGGGGGCGGGGCTGTCCACCTCGACGGGGCTGACCTACTCCGGCGCGCGCTTTCAGGCGCACTTCGCGGACTTCGCGGCAAAGTACGGCATCCGCGATATGTACTCCGGCGGCTTCTACCCCTTCCCCTCGCCGGAGGAGCACTGGGCCTGGTGGAGCCGCCAAATCCTCGTGAACCGCTACGACGTGTCCGCGGGCAGGCCCTACCTCGACCTGCTCCGCCTCGTCCGGGAGAAGGACTATTTCGTCCTGACGACGAACGTGGATCACCAGTTTCAACTGGCGGGCTTCCCAAAGGAGCGCCTGTTCTACACCCAGGGCGACTACGGCCTGTGGCAGTGCGCCAAGCCCTGCCACGACAGGACGTATGACAACGAACAGGCCGTGCGGCAAATGGTTCGGGAGCAGCGCGATATGCGGATTCCCGCCGCGCTCGTCCCGCACTGCCCGGTCTGCGGCGCGCCGATGACCATGAACCTGCGCTGCGACGCTTCCTTCGTCCAGGACGCGGGCTGGTACGCGGCGCAGGCGCGCTACGAGCGCTTCCTGCAACAGCACGCGGACGCGAAGCTGCTCCTGCTGGAGCTGGGCGTCGGCTTCAACACGCCGGGTATCATCAAGCTGCCCTTCTGGCAGCTGACCGCGCAGAATCCTCGGGCGACTTACGCCTGCGTGAACGACGGCGAGGCCGTCGGCCCGGACGAAATCGCGCCGCGGGCAATCTATCTGAGCGACGACATCGGGCGCGTTTTGACAAACGCCCTGCGCGTTGCCGGATTGGATTGACTTTCCGCGCCGCGTATGCTATGCTGGCGGTCAGGCGGTATCCGCCCATTGATTTGAAACGGGGGATGAACCATGTTTCGTGAAATGCGCCGCAAGAGGCAGGAAATGACGCGCGTGGAAAGCGACGCGGTGCTGCTGCGGGGCACCTCCGGCGTGCTGGCGCTGCATGGGGACGACGGCTACCCATACGCGGTGCCCATCAGCTATGTGTACGACGGAGAACGCCTCTTTTTCCACTGCGCCGGGGAAGGGCACAAGCTGGACGCGATCCGGCGCAACGCGAAAGCGTCCTTCTGCGTCATCGACCAGGACGACGTCGTGCCGGAAAAGTATACGACGCTTTTCCGCAGCGTGATCGTGTTCGGCGCGATCCGCGTCCTCGAGCGCGAACAGGAAAAAAGGGAAGCCATTGAAAAGCTGGCGCTGAAATACGCGCCCCTGGCGTCCGCGGACAACCGGCGGGAAGCCATCGACAGGGACTGGGAACGGCTGTGTATGCTGGAAATGACAGTCGAACAAGTCACCGGCAAAGAGGGAATCGAGCTTGTGCGCGAGAAAGCGTCGCGGCCCTCTTAAGCCCGTGCGGGCGGCCAGCGCCCATCACCGAACACCGATCATGACGCCTTGCGTTTCATCGTCGGTGTTCGTTTTTTCCATATTCAGAATAATGCGGCATCAATTGCCCGCCGTATGTAAAGTCATGTTGCGCAATTGTTAAGCGGATGTGATCGTCATTGGCAGCACGTTATGCTACAATGAAGTCATCAAATCGAAGGGAGATTTCGTGATGAAGCTGCCAGACAAAATCATTGCCCTCAGATAAGCAAATGACTGGTCGCAGGAAGACTTTGCGGACAAGCTGAACGTATCGCGACAGGCAATCAGCCATTGGGAAAACAGAACCGCCATGCCCGATGCGCAAAACATCATGCAGATGAGCAGGCTGTTCCGGATTACAATAGATGATCTGTTGAATGAAGGTGAAAGCGCCAGCGATATGCCTGTGGTTCAATCCGCAGCAGAAAGAACAGAGGCTTTTCATATCAGAAAGGATTGCCTTCATCTGTTGGCCGCGGTTGGTTTCCTGATTGCGTCATGCGGTTGGATCATAGCGATGGCAAACTGCGCCCATCATGTCGCGACTGCCTTTTTCGGCTTATGCTTTGCGCTTTGCGGATGCAACGCCATGGCGCAGTTCGTATTGTATTTCAAGAAACGATAAGCGCCCGCCATGCCCCTTGCGTTTTTTCAATGGCCTATGATTCAACCGATCGGCGCGGATTTCATATCAATGCGGATCGCTGCTTTCAAAGAAAAAACCCGCTGCGGACGCTCATGATTCACGCCCGCAGCAGGACTTTCATTTACTTTTCCCGCGCCAGCAGCGCCGCCATCACCGGCTGCGGCGCGCACGCCTCCGCGGCGCACCGGTCGGTGAACCGCATCCGTACCGGCGCGTCCGCCGACGTTTCCGGCCATTCCGGCAGTTGCCGCCCGTCCGAGCCGATCCCGTTCGGGTCACCCGTGCGGATGAAGTTTGCCCAGTAGTCGCACATCTGCCGCGCCAGATCGTAATGCTTGCCGCTGAACGGTCGCCAGCATTTCGCCAGCGTCTCAAAGAAGAACCACAGGTCGGAGGAATGGAACGCCCCTGGCTGATCCCACCCCGGGATCTCCGCGGCAAAGCAGTACTGATACAGCGGCGTCCCCTCGCCCTTGCCGCGGCAGAGCGCTTGCAGCGCGTAGTCAATCGCGCTGACCTTGCCCCGTGTCCGGATCGCCGACGCGTCGTCCGCGCCCTCAAAGGCGGCCATGAACCTGTCCACATCGACGCCGGGCAGCTTCTCCCGCGCAAACGCGCGCAGTTCCGCCTGACCGGCTGCCTCCGGATAGAGGAAGAACTCGTTGTTCGTCGAGCCGGCCATCACCGGGCAGACGACGCGATCCTTCGCGCGATACCAGTCGTGCGGCCGGACGCTGCAAAACCGGTCGCCGATCACGCAGCGCCACGGGCCGCGATTCCAGCGCAGCGCCTTGTCCAGCACCGTTCGCGCGTCCAGCGCCCGCGCCTCGGCCAGCGTGCGCACGCCAAGCGCTTCAAAGAACGCCTGACCGCGCGCCTCGCCCTCCGCCAGCGTTTCGTCCAACCCCAGCGACCCTGGATACGCCGGCGCAAACATTCCGCTTTCGATGATCGCGCCCTGGATCAGCCCACGGTTGTCCGGATTTGCCAGCTGCGCCGACACGCTCATCCCGCCCGCCGACTGTCCGCCGATTGTAATCCGCTCCGGATCGCCGCCAAAGGCCGCGATGTTTCGCTTGACCCATCGCGTCGCAAACTGCTGATCGAGGAAGCCGAAATTGCCGGGCGCGTCCGGTGCTTCCGCCGTGATTTCCGGGTGGCAGAGGAAGCCGAACACGTTCAGCCGGTAGTTGACCGTCACCACCACCACGCCGCGCCGCGCGATTCGCTCGCCGTCGAACTCCATTTCCGAGGTCGTTCCCCCTTGAAGCGCCCCGCCGAAATACCACACGAACACCGGCAGCTTTTCCGCCGGACGGTCGTCCTCATCCCTCTCCACATACTGGATGCCTTGCCCGACCGGCTTGCCCTCCGCAGGCGTCCAGATGTTCAGGTAGAGGCAGTCCTCGTCCATCGGCTGTTCCGGATCGACGCTCCATTCCCGGGTGTAGATGTTGCCGCGATCCGGCTTGGGCGCGCCCTGAAGCGAGCTGGGCGCAAAGTCATACGCGCACAGCTCGCCCGACCAGTCCTTGCATGGCTGCGGCGCGCGCCAGCGATTTTCCCCTATTGGCGGCGCGGCAAACGGGATGCCCTTGTACACCGTAACGCGCGGATCCGCCGCCGGCAACCCCCGCACCCAACCGTTTTCCGTCAATGCCCTTCGATTCAACTTCCATTCCTCCCCCTTTTTTCTGATTATACCACCGCCTTGCCCGTTTGCCCATCCTCTCGCAAAAATAACGCCGCGGCAGGGGCTTCGCTCCTGCACCCCACCAGAGGGGGCGCTGCCCCCTCTGGACTTCCTCGCCAGGAGGGCCGCATGGCCCTCCTGGACCTCCCATTTTTGACAGCCTTACTTGGTTGCGCCGCCCGAAGGAGTGCAGAGGGTGATCGGAAAGCCTGGCAGGCGACCTTCGCCCACTGCCCGCGCCCACAGGCGCGGAACT
>CAZRLM010000013.1:29267-33497 GCA_964600835.1 uncultured Oscillospiraceae bacterium | reverse complement strand
AGCTTGCCGTTCAGCTCGGGGATGACCAGGCCGATGGCCTTGGCGGCGCCGGTGCTGTTCGGCACAATGTTGGAGGCGCCGGCGCGGGCGCGGCGCAGATCACCCTTGCGGTGCGGGCCGTCCAGGATCATCTGGTCGCCGGTGTAGGCGTGCACGGTGGTCATGATGCCGCTCTGGATGGCGTACTTGTCGTTCAGGGCCTTGGCCATGGGCGCGAGGCAGTTGGTGGTGCAGCTCGCCGCGGAGATGATCTGGTCATCCTTGGTCAGGGTCTCGTTGTTGACGTTGTACACGATGGTCTTCAGATCCTTGCCAGCGGGGGCAGAGATGACGACCTTCTTCGCGCCGGCGGTGATGTGCGCCATGCTCTTTTCCTTGGAGCAGTAGAAGCCGGTGCACTCCAGCACCACGTCCACGTCCAGGGCGCCCCAGGGGCAGTCAGCCGCGTTCTTCTCGGCGTAAATTTTGATTTCCTTGCCGTCGACGATGATGGAGTCCTCGGTCGCCTCGACGGTGTGCTTGTTCTCGCCGATGCGGCCGCAGTAAGCGCCCTGCGCGGTGTCGTACTTGAGCAGGTGAGCCAGCATCGCGGGAGAGGTCAGGTCATTGATAGCGACGATCTCGTAGCCCTCGGCGCCGAACATCTGACGGAAGGCCAGACGGCCAATGCGGCCAAAGCCATTGATAGCAACTTTTACAGCCATTGGATGATACCTCCTTAATATTCGCGGGATTACCCGTATAGTATTGTACCCAATTTTGCCGCTTTTTGCAATAGGCAAAGCGGGATTTCCCGTCATTTTGTGAAATAATTCACGGTTGCCCGCCGCGGGTAAAGGCGTAAATGCCGATCGCCGCCGCCACGGACAGATTCAGGGAGTCGATCCGTTCGTTGGAGGGAATGCGCACCGCCTGCCCGAGCGACGCGAACTCCGGCGGCAGCCCGCTGCCCTCGTTGCCGAACACCAGCGTCCAGTCCGGCGGAAGGGGGGCGGACGTGACCGTCTCCAGCGCGCGGGAGGAGGTCAGCATGAAGGGGTACAGCGGACGCTCCGGATGCTCGGCGCGGTAGTCCTCGAAGGTGGCGTAAGTGCGCACGCGCAGCTGGAACAGGCTGCCCATGCTCGCCCGCACAACCCGCGGGTCGAACACATCGACGCAGGGGCGGATGAAGGCGACGTCCTCCACGCCGAAGCCAAGCGCCGTGCGCAGAATGGTGCCCGCGTTGCCGCAGTCCGCCGGGTGATGCAGCACGACGTGCGGACGGCCCGTCGAAAGGGGGTCGTCAAACTTGGCGAACACGGCGGCGGCGAAGCAGTTCTCCTTGCCGGAAATGCGGGCGAGGACCTTGTCCGCCACCTCGACGCGCACGTTCCGCGCCTGCGCCAGGGCGGCGAGCTTCTCCGCGCCCTCGTGGTCGGCAGCGCGGGAGTGAAGCAGCACCCGCCGCACGCGCTCGGGACGGTGCAGCAAACATTCCATCGCCGGGAACAGCCCCGGCGCGTAGGCGTAGTCCAGCTCAGGCTTGTAGGGTGACAGCGAGGGCATCAGCGTTTTCTCCTTTCCGGCGGTTTGCGCCGCTTGCCTGCCTGCGGGGCAGGGGAGGACGGCTTCTGCGGAGCGAGCTTTTCCTGCTGGACAGGCGCGTCCTGTGCGGCGGGCGCATCCGCCAGCGCGGGAGCCGCGTCCGGGGCCGCGCCGCGCCTGGTCAGGTCATGGCCCAGCATCCGGTAAACCGCCGCCGTCAGCGGCACCGCGATCACCATGCCCGCGATGCCCATCAATCCGCCGCCCACGGTGACGGCCGCCAGCACCCAGATGCCCGGCAGCCCGATGGAGGAGCCGACCACCCGCGGAAAGATCAGGTTGCCCTCAATCTGCTGGAGGATGACCAGGAACACCAGGAACAGCAGCGATTGCAGGGGCGAAACGGTGAAGATCATGAACGCGCCCACCGCCGCGGCGATGTACGCCCCCGCGATGGGAATCAGCGCCAGGCAGCCCACCAGCGCGCCGATCATCACCGCGTAGGGGAAGCGGAACAGCAGCATTCCCAGCGCGCACAGCGAGCCTAAAATCAGCGCCTCGGTGCACTGGCCCACAATGTAGCTGTGGAAGGACTGGTCGAGGTTGGTCAGCAGATAGCGGGCGCGCCGGTCGAAGTTTTCCCCCGCGTAGGTGGTCAGGACGCGGTGGAGCTGCCCGCCGATCTTCTCCTTGCCAAAGAGCAGGTAGACCGCGAACACGATGCCCAGGAACAGCGAAATCAGCGTCGACACAACGCCCGAGACGACCGACACCGCCGCGCCCATCACGCCGCCGAAGCCGCTGATGAACAGGTTCAAGGCTTTCGTGACCAGCCCCTGCCAGTCAAACTCCTCCCCGGGGGTCAGCCCGGCGATCTGCGTGATGTAGGAGCCGACGTCGAAGCGCTCGTTCAGCCACAGATACCCGTTATGCAGCGCGCCGGGCAGGCGCTCGGCCAGCAGCGCGACGCAGCGCACCAGCTCCGGGATGATCGTCTGCACCAGGAACATCACCGCCAGCGCAACGCACACCGCGGCCAGCAGCAGGCAGACCGGGCGGCGAATCCGCCGGACAAAGGCAGATGTGCTCCTGGGAAAAAAGAAGCGCTCAAAGAAGTGCATCGGAATGTTGACGATGTACGCGATCGCCGCGCCGGTGATCAGCGGCGCGGCCGCGTTCAGCGCCAACCCCAGCGCGCCGATAAACCAATCCCAGTAATGAACGATCAGATACGCGGCGACCGCCGTCACGCCGACGCGCAGACAGGTTTTCCACTCCAGGCGCAAGCAGACGCTCCTTCCCGCGGCGCATGGCCGCACACCGCGCCGTCAGAACAGCGCGTCGATGAAATCCCTGGCGACAAAGGGCTGCAAATCGTCGATGCCCTCGCCCACGCCGATGTACCACACCGGCACCTCCAGCTCCTGCCGGATCGCCAGCGCGATGCCGCCCTTGGCGGTGCCGTCCAGCTTGGTAAGAATGATGCCGCCGATCTCCGCGACCTCCTTGAAGGCGCGGGCCTGGCTCAGGCCGTTCTGCCCCGTCGTCGCGTCCAGGACGAGGATGCAGCGCACATCCGCCTCCGGGTACTCCCGGTCGATCACGCGGCGCATCTTGTTCAGCTCGTCCATCAGGTTCTTCTTGTTGTGCAGCCGCCCGGCGGTATCCACAATCAGCAGGTCGGCCCCCTGCGCCTTGGCGGACTTCACGCCGTCGAACACGACCGCTGCCGGATCCGCGCCCTCCTCGTGCTTGACGATGGGCACCCGCGCCCGTTCCGCCCACACGGTCAGCTGCTCCGCCGCCGCCGCCCGGAAGGTGTCGCCCGCGCAGAGCATCACCCGCCGCCCGATCGACTGGAACCTCAGCGCCAGCTTGCCGATGGTCGTCGTTTTGCCTACGCCGTTCACGCCCACCACTAACATGACCATCGGCCACTTCAGCGGCGGACGCGGCACGTCCATCTGCTCGACCATGATCTCCTTGAGCAGCTCTCGCGCCTGGGACGCGTCCTTCACGCCCTGGCGGGCGACCCGCTCGCGCAGCTCGCCGATCACCTTGTCCGTCGCCTTCACGCCGCAGTCCGCCAGTAACAGGATGTCCTCCAGCTCCTCATAAAACGCCTCGTCAATCTTCCTGCTTTCCTTGACCAGGTCGTCAACCTTCTCCGTCAGGTTGCCCCGCGTGCGGGAAAGTCCCTCCCGCAGCCGCGCAAACAGCCCCTTCTTCTTGCCTTCGCTCATGGAAACGCCTCCTCAGATAACAGTATAACACATTTTTGACCGGATGCAACCTGCTTGATCACCAAACCGGCCAACCGACAAAAGACGACCGCTGACTAAAGCTGATCAGCGGTCGCGGGAAACGTTTGAGCAGGCCGGGGCAAATCAGGAGGGGCTTTCGGTCGCGGCTTCCCCGTACCCGTCCGCCTTTGGCACCGCCAGATAGGTTTTGACAAGCTTGCCATGAACGAGCAGCCGTTCGTCGTGGGTCGAGGTGCAGGTGGACAGCGTGACCACCGAGTCCGTCACGTCCACGGTGACGCCCGTCCGATAGCGGGAGTTCCGCGTGGTGCGGGTCAGGAACCTCTCGAAATCCGCCTCCTCTTCAAACGTCAGCTTGAAGCCCACGCTGCCTTCGCCCACCTCGCCCACGGAATAAATCTCGTACTGATAGATGTATTCCGGCGTGTAGATCCAGAAG
>CAZRLM010000013.1:5017-29257 GCA_964600835.1 uncultured Oscillospiraceae bacterium | reverse complement strand
AGTACGGGCACCGCTCGTAGGCGGTCAGGGTTTCCGGCCTGGGCGTGGGCGTAGCCTCGCCGGGCGTCTGATTTTCGCTGGCCGCGGCTCGCTTCTTCGGCTTTTCCAGGTACTCCTTCAGCCGACCGAACATGGAACCGTTCTTCATGTTGTGGCCGTATATGATCGTGTTTTTATCCGTAAAATCCGGATGATTGCGGCAATCCATGAACACCGAACCGGCAATGTTGTTGACCTTTCGGAAGGTTCGGTACAGGTAATACTCGTTATCGGTGGATTGCATGATCGGGTAGAACACATCGATGGCTTCCATCTCGATCCAGCCGACAATATCGCTGTTGATCGCCTTCAGGCTTTCAAAATCAACGGGATTCTCCATCGGCTCATAGATCATGGCCATGGGAAGCTCCGTCGCCTCGTCGGATGCCGCAGCCTCCGTTGGGGCGGGCAGCTGCTCCGTCGGGACCGCTTTGGCTTGAACGGACGCTTCCGTGTCCTCCGCCGGCGCTTCCGTCGCTTCGTCGGACGCGCTCACCTGCCGTGGGGCAGGCGTCGGGGCTGCTGTCGGAATTTCAGTCAGGGCTTCCGTGGGAGCCTCCGTGGGGATCTCCGTCGGAACTTCGGTGGGAACCTCCGTCGGAGTTGCCGTGGGAACCTCCGTTGGAGCTGTCGTGGGGGCCTCCGTAGGGATCTCCGTCGGAACTTCGGTGGGAGCCTCCGTCGGAGTTGCCGTGGGAACCTCTGTCGGAGCCGTCGTGGGAGCCTCCGTTGGAGCTGCCGTCAAAGCCTCTGTCGGGGCATGAGTCGCCTCAGCCGTTGCGATCTGTCTGCGGTTGGCGAACTGCTCCAGCTCCGCGTATTCGTCCGTACCCTTTTTGTATTCAGAATAAATTCCCACCAGGTTCACCAGCGCAAACAGGAATACTCCCAGCGCCAGAACGACAATCAGTTTCCGCATGACGCCTTTCATGAAACCACCTACGCCTTTTTCATTTCGCGCCACTGTGCACACCCCTCGCCCTTTTTGTTTGCCTCAACCATATTGCGGTCATATCCATTGTTTTTCCTGCGTCAGGCCGATCTTGAAAAAGGGCGGCTGTCCTCGTCAGACAGCCGCCCAATCCCAGGTTTAGCCGTTCAGAGGCTTTTGCTTTCTCACTGCTTGCGAGCCTTCCGCCGTCTGCACCAGTCAAGCGCGCACGCAATCAGCGTACCGCCGGAAATCAGCAGCAGGAGCGCATAAAGCATGATGTTGGTTTCATCGCCCGTCCGCGGCGGCTTGCCCTCCGGCGGGGGCGTCGGTGTCTCCTCCGGCGGGGGCGTCGGCGTTACCTCGGGCGGAGGCGTCTGCGTTACCTCGAAGGGCAGCGTTTGCCGCGCATTCACGTCAATCCTGTTGCCTGCGCCATCCACGCCGGTTGCCTCAGCCACGTTGGTGATCTCCGTCGGGTCGGGTTCGCCCTGCACAGGCTTTACCACCGCGCTGTACCGCAGCCAGTAGGTTCCGCCTCTGCGCACGTTTCCGGGCAGACGGACGGTGAGCGTATGGGTTTCCGCATCATAGACGTCATCGAGCAGGAGCGTTTCCGTCGTGCCGTCGGGCTTGATGAGGAAGATCTTACTTCCGGTCATGTCAAGCGACTCGGGCAGCTTATCAACCAGCTCAACATCCATCCACGTAGACCCGGCCTGCGTATTGCTGATTTCGATCTCGTATTCCAGCACGTCGCCGGCCTTAGCCGTCTGGGCTTCGGGACGGGTCGTGTTGCGGACGGACTTGGTGAGCCTTGCGCCCGCAGCGACAGGCTGATCAGCGATATCCGGATAGACCTCGTTGCTGTTGATCGCGCCGCTGTCAGGCCAATCACTGCCGCCGGGGTTGTACCAATCGCCAGGCTGGATATCCGACGGCGCGTTGGGGATGGGATCATTGCCGCCCTCCACCGCGGGGTCGTTGCCCTTCGCCCAGGCGATGTTGCCGATATCGACGGTATCCACGCTCTCGGTCAGCGTCGCCGTGAAGGTGAGCACATAGTCCACGCCATAGGGGATGTCGCCCAGGTAGACAGACAGCATCCGATCCGCTGACGTATATACATTGCTCAGCGCCACCGGCCCGGTGCCGTGATCCAGCATGATGCTATCCGTGTCAATCTCCAGGCCCTCAGGAATCCTGTCGCGAACCACGGCGTTCTTCCATACGGAATCCGGCTGATTGTTCCGGATCACAACCGTGTATTGGAGACGGTCGCCAATCCGGGTCTGTTCGTTGGTGCGATCCAGATTCTCGACAGCCTTCGTAATCTCAGGCTTCGGGGACGCAGGCAGCACGCCGCCGTTCTCCGGCTTGTCCTCATCCAGCGGGTAGGCCGGCTCGGTCTGCACGCTCTCGGGCGTCTTGTCAGGCTTCTGGCCCGCCGCAAGGGCGATGTTGCCGATGTCGCGCCCGACCGCGTCAGAGGTGACCTGCACGCTGAAGCAGATCCGGTAATGCTCCTCGTAGCCGATGTCGCCCAGGGTGGCAGAAATTCTGTGGTTCACTGGATCGTAGCTGACGCTTACGGTGTCAGGCGCCGCTTCCTGCGTCAGGCCGGTGACCTCGAAGATTTGCAGGCTGCCATCAATCAGCTCCAGACCGACGGGCAGGTCGTCCTGTACCTTGACGGCCTTCCACAGAGAGCCAGGCTCGCTGTTCCAGATGTCAATGGTATAGTTGACCGTATCGCCCACCCGGGTGTTCGTCGCGGCAGGATCCGCGTTCTCCGCCTTCTTGGTAATGTGCGGCGCGGGGTTCTTCGGCAGCACCGTATCCGTGCCGCCCGGATAGACCTTGCCGGCCGTCGCGGTGACAGGCTCGTTGGTGCCGCTGTTGGTGCCGGAAGCCGTTACGCTGTTGCCGATGTCCTTCTGATCCGCGCCAATTCCGATGGTAGCGCTGAAGCTCAGCTCAAACTTATCCGTGCTGCCGATGTTCCCCACGTTGGCCGTGACCGTACGCGTATCGGCGTCGTAGCTCGCGCCGGGGATTTCCACCCTGGTTCCGTCCGCCTGGACGCGATAGAGCTTGAGAGTATCGGGCTGAAGCTCCAACCCATCGGGGATCTGGTCGGTCAGGGTCACACCCTGCCAGACCGCCTGGTTTGTCTCGTTGGATACCGTGATGGTGTACGGAATCGTATCGCCCACCGTCGCGACGGCGTTTTGGCCCGCCGCCTTTTCCAGCATGGGCACGACCACGCCATCCAGGTAGACCACTACGTTATGATCGCGCTTGGTATCCTCCCTGCGCATGGGGATCACGACGCTGTTCTGGCCGATCAGATCCTCGCGAACTTCATTATCGACCTTCACCAGCGTGACCGTATGCGAACCGACATCCCAGCTGGCCTCGTGGTCGCCGGCGCTCATGCCGTGGCCCGCGCCATACACGCGAATATCGGGATCCGCGGAGCCGGGGCCAACCACGTCGATGGTCAGCGAGAAGTCTGCCGCGTCAAGCGGATCAGGCTGTTCGCCGCGCTTCAGGTAAACCTTGACAACGGTATCCGCCTGGATGTTGCTCAGCTCAACCATGTCTTTACCGTCAATGTTAACCAGCTGCGCGTCATTCATCAGGCTGATATCCGTTTCGGCGCCGTTGCGTACAATGGCGATATGATCCACATAGTAGCCGTCCTCCAGCGTCCAACCAATTTGATCGTTGGCGCCTTCTTCCACCCACTTGTTCACATCGCGATCGCCGCGGCCGTTCACCAGCTCCACGCTGACCTGATACGGCTTGTAGTTGCCTGCTCCGACGTCGTCCACGAAGAGGTACTCAACGGTCTGCATGGTCGTGACGCCCTTGAAGTAGAAGGTGTTTTGCAGGTTGTTGGACATATACCTGGAATAGTCCACGCTTTCCGCCTGCGCGGTAAACGCGCCGCGGAGGAAGGCCAGGAAAGCATTTTCCTTTGCCTGCGTTTCGCCCGGGAGCGGCATATCCTCCGGCGGCAACAGCTCCGTGATGATCTGCCCGGGCTGGAGAATAACGCCGTTGATCTTAACCGTTTCCAGCCTGTAGCCTGTGTTGGGCACGCCGCGGACGATACCGAAGTCCTCGCCGTAATACACCGTACCAGACTTCACCACGTCGCCCTCGCCCTCGTAGCTGACCTTGATGTCGACCAGGTTCTCGGACAGGTAGACGTCAACGACATGGTTTGCCGTAATGTTTTCCAGGTACAACGTGTTGTTGACCGGCGTTTCCACAAGGTTGCCGTCCACATACACGCGAGCGACGCAGTAGCGCTCGTTGTCAACCGTCCAGTTGACCATGGCGTTGCCGCCGGCCAGCACGATCTGCTTCGGGCTGATCTGGCCCATGCCGTCATGGATGTAGGCCTCCACCGTGTAGGTCGTCGCATCGTCAGGAATATCCTGCGCGCCCTGCTTTTCGCAGATGACCTCGACAGTGTGATCCTCGCCCTCCACGGCGATTTCCAACCGGTTGTCGGCGGGAATCGGCACGCTCACGTTGTCGACCCTGACCTCCGTCACATAGCAGTCCGTCGCCGGCGTCCAGGTAACGACCACCGTTTCCGCCTTGCGCAGGTTCAGGAACGGACCGTTGATGGCGCCGTTTACGATGCTGGTGACAACGTCATAGTAGTAGTCGTCCTCGGCATGGACAGGATTTTCGCAAACCAGCACGACGCGATAATCGCTGTCAATGGCCGTGATCTCGTAGGTGCTGGCATCACCCAGGGTATCCTTGGAGGCAACCAGCTCTTCCTCTCCGTCCTCGTTGACGCGGAAGATGTCGATGCTGGTGATCAGGCAGCCGGACGCCGCATCCCAGGAGATGGTTCTGTTCTCGCCCGCGTTGACCGTGCCGCCGCCGATAATCGTGCCGTTCGTTGCCGCGGTCACGATCTCGTAAGAGTACACAATGGGCTCCTCATCCTCCGGCTGCATGACGCACTCAACGTGAACCAGAATATCCGTCTGGATGTTGGTCACATTGAGGTTCCAATTGGCGGACTGATCCAGGTTCTCCGTAACGCGCTGCAGGACGTTGCCATCCTTGTCGGTCACCGTCACGCTGTCCACAATGTAGCCGTTGTTGGGACGCCAGGTTACATTGAAGTCGGAGCCTTTCTTCACCGCCGCGCCGTTGCTGACCCAGCCGTTGGCGGCCTCGGTCGTCACGGTTACGAAGGTGTTGTCCGTCGGCCCCTGCTGGCTGACATAGACCAGGAAGTCGTTGTTGGAGTTTACCGTCAGCTTGTAGCCGTCCTCGGACATACCGGCCAGCAGATCCGCGTTGGACAGCACGCTGCCGTTGCGGGTCACCTTGTCAATCTGCCAGCCGGGCTTGGCCTGCCACTTCACTGTGGTTTCCGTGCCTTCCAGAATGGCCGGCAGGGAATCGCTCAGCTCCAGGCCGGAGGGATCGCCATAAGGCAGTACCGTCAGCGAGTAGTAGACGGGATCCTTTTCAATATGCTTGGTGGTATACACCATGATGGTGTGATTCGCCGCCACGTTATTGAAGGTGTACACGCCGCTGGTCAGGTCGCATCCGGGCAGACCGACCATCGTCGAGCCGTCGATGACCACGCGGACGATGTCGTAATCAGCCGCCGCGTTCCAACGAGCCGTCGCCGTCGCGCCGCTGGTCACAAAGTTCACCGCGTTTTCATCCACATACACCGCGCCGGAGCCGCCGTTATCCACGATCACGTCGATCACATAGGTATCGGCAGGCTGATCCTTCAGCTGGCTGCGAACCTCCACGCTGTGGTTGGCAGTGATCGGGTTGAAGCTGATGTAGCCGTCTCGCCAGTTCACATAGGCGTTGCCGTCCACCGTCACGGAGACGATCTCGTACGCGCTGTCCGCCGTCCAGCTGACGGTGTACGATTCGTTCTCCCCGGTCGTGGTGTAGGGCGCGCTGATCGTGCCATGGTCGATGGAGGTCGTGATCGTGAACGGGCCAGTCGAGACCGGTTCGCTGTTCTCGTCACGGCATTCGATGGTCAGCGTATGGTCGCCGTTCACACTCTTCAGGGCCAGCGTGCCCGCAGCCATCAGATCGGAGCGCTCGATGCCGTCCAGTTTGACACTGATGACCTTGTAGCCTTCGTTCGGAATCCAGCTGATGCTGAAATCGCTGCCCTTCTCCAGCTCGTACACGCCGAATTCGTTGACGTCGTCGTCATTGGTGAAATCGCTGTCGAGGCTGAAGTGACCATTGACGATGTTGGTTTCCACATAGACCTTGGTATCGGCAGGCTCCTCGCCGCCGGCCTGGCCGCAGACCACCACCACGGTATGGTCTGTCACAATGTTCGTGAAGGTGACGCTGCTGCCGTAGGCGATGATCTGATCCGCGGGCATGGCCACGTCGTCAATGACAACGCTCGTGACCACGTTGCCGTCCAGAGGCGCCCAGGTCACCGTATGGGAAGCCGCGCCGTAGTTGACGATACCGCCGCCGGTCTTGGTGCCGCCGGTGACCGTGACGGAAATTTCCACCTTGTCGGGCGCTTCGATGGTTTCCTCACCGTACTCCACATACAGGGTATGATCCGCGTGGATGTCGTCGAAGGTGTAGCTGGTCGCGCCGTCATCCAGGGCCGTTTCGACGCCGTCCACCTGGAAATGCTTGAGCGTCAGCCCCTCGGCAGGCGTCCAGGTCACGGTGTGGCTGTCGCCCTCCGCCAGGTCATCCCTGGTCGGCGTGATGGACAGCACGTTCTGGCCGCTGGTCGATACCTTGTAGCGGACGATCTTCTCGCAGGTCACATGAACCGTATGGTTTTCCGTGATGTCCGTGAAGGTATAGGTTCCGTCCGCGTCCGTGACCTCGACCCCGTCAATCTCCACCTTGACGACCTGATAGCCGTCCGCCGCCGTCCACTGGACGGTCTGGCTGGCCTTCGCATCCTCGTCGTCGCCGGGGATCATGATCGTGCCGGTGATCGTGCCGTGGTCGATATACGTCTGGATGAACAGGGCGTCGGGATCGACGTCCTCGCCGGGCAGGTAGTGAACCACCACGCTGTGATCGGCGATGACGTTGGTAAAGTCGTACCGATAGGTTCCGTTGCCCAGGTCGTTGTAATCGCCGGTGGGAACCGTCATGCCGTCGATTTCCACGCTGTCCAGCACAAAGCCGTCCAGACCGGTCCAGGTCACAGTGCTGCTGCCGCCGCCGTTGACCGTCGCGGGCGACGCGCTGATGCTGCCGTTGTCGTTGCGCACCGTAATGGTGTACACAGGCAGCTGCGCGCAGGTCACCTGCACCGTATGATCCGCGGCAATGTTCGTGAACGTGACGCTGCCCAGGGCAATCAGCTCCGCGCGCTCAACGCCGTCCACCTTGACGGACGCCACCTTGTACCCGGCAGGCGCGGTCCAGATGACCGTCTGGCTGGCCTTCTCCGCCGCAGTCTTGACACGGATGGGCGCGGTGATCGCGCCGCCGTCGCTGATCTGCGTGCTGATGAGGTATTCCGCCTCGGGATCCGGCTCCACTGCGCCGATGCGCTCGCAGATGACGATAACGCTGTGGTTCCGGTCGATGTTGGCGAAGGTGTACTCCTCCAGCGTCAGCGCCCGCGCCGAGTCGTCAATAATGATGGACTTAACCTCGTAGCCAAACTCGGGCGTCCACGCAATGGTGGTGCTTTCGCCGGCCTTCAGATGGGTTTCGCCGGTGTAGGTCGCGTTGGTGACCGTGACCGTCACGTCGTAGTAGGTCACGTCCGGCTCCACGGGCGGGTTCTCCTCGCTCGTCACCACGACGTTGTACACGTCGTCCTTCACCGCGCCGGTGATGGTGTAGCTGCCGCCCGCATTGGGATCGCCAATGGGAACGGGCGTATCGTTCACCGTCACGGACACGATGTGCTGGCCCACCGCGGGACGCCAGGTAACGGTATGATCCGTCCCCACCTGCACCTCGCTGTTGCCGCTGGTGATCGCGGTGCCCGCGCTGACGTTGACGTAGTACAGCTCGCTGACCACTGTGCTCAGGCAGTTGACCTGAATCGTGTGGTCGCTCTGTATATCCGTGAAGGTATACTCGGAGCACACGGGCACCGTCGCGCCGTCCACCACGACGGAGGCGATGTAGTTGCCCAGATCGGGCGTCCAGCTGACCGTGTAATCGTCGCCCTTGCGGACGGAACGAATGGTCTTGCCGTCGTTCATCGTGCCGCCGTTGATACCGGTGATGATGTCGAAGAACTCCTCGTCCCCGATGATGACCGGCTCCCGCTCCTCGCAGGTGACAACGATTGCGCAGTTGGAGTTCACCTGACGGAAGGTATAGCTGCCGCTGTCGGACACGGTCAGCTCGAAGGTCGCGCCGTTTTCGGTGACCTCGATCCGGGTCGCCTTGTACGCGGTCGCCACCGACCAGTCGACGGTGTAGTCGCCGTTTTCGACCACCATCGCGGTTTCCGTGATGGTACCGGCCCCGTTGGGCGTCAGCTGCGTGCTGACCACATACTGGACGGGCACGACAGGCTGCGCCGCCTCCTCCAGCTCCACATGGAGCGTGACGTTCTCCGCCATGCCGGCGGCGAACATCGCGTCGTAGTCGAAGGTGTAGCCGTATGCGCCGTCCTGGGTGTAGTCGGAGGCGCGCAGCGGCTCGCCGTTGAGCGTTACGCGCTTGAGGCTGTAGCGCTCCTCGTCGCTGATCGTCCAGGTCACCTGCACCGGAGCGTCGCCATGGGTCAATGTCGCCGTACCGGGGGTGATCGTGCCGCCGGCGTCGATCACGGCGGTGATGCTGTACTCGGGATACCGGGCGAACTCCACGCTGACGGTGATGTTCCGGTGATCCTGGTACCTGAACGTATAGCTCTCACCGGTGAAATTCTGCTCGCTTCCGTTCTCCGGAATGAGCTTCACCGCCTTGACATACCAGCCCTCGTTCGGCGTCCAGGTGATGGGGTAGGGCGCATCGTCCTCGGTCAGAGTCGCGCCCTCGGTGACGCTGCCGTTGCCGGTGTAGACCGTCCAGACCGTGTAGGTATGCTCCTCGGTGGGCGGCAGGACGGACTCGTCCCGCTCAAACACGACCTTGACGTTCACGTCGCCGGTCAGCTCGGAGTACTTCACCGTGTAGCTGCCCTCGTCGCCCACGCCGGTCAGATGCGTTCCGTCCACGGTCACTTTGCTCAGGTGCCAGCCGTCGGCGGCAGTCCAGGTGACCTGATGGTTCTCCGCGTCGGCGTCCGTCGAACGGATCACACCCGCGCCGGTGGTCGCGCCTTCGCCCTCCACCGTGACGTTGACGTTGTAGGCAGGATCCTGCTCGAACACGACGTGAACCGTCGCGTCTGCTCCGTCGTTATACGCGAAGGTGTAACTGGTCACGGAACCGTCCGTAACGGTTTGGCCATTGATAGTCACGCTGGCGATATGCCAGCCGGCGTCCGCCGTCCAGGTAATTTCGGCGGTGGCGTCGGGCGCGCTCAGCGTGGTGCTGGGCGTGACGGCGCCGTTGCCTTCTTTGCTGGTCTGGACGGTATAGAACACGGGTTCCGGATCGTCGGGATCCGGCTCGGTTTCCGGCTCGCAGAGGATGTCCACGCTGACCACCGCGCCGTCGGTCACGTTCGCGGCAACGCTGTCAAACGTATACACGTAGCCGTTTTCGTCATCGCCGGTGACTGCGGAAGCGTCCAGCGCGAGGGTCTCCTCGCCGACCTTCACCGTGATGCCCGTGTAGTTGTAACCATCCATGGGCTTCCAGGTGATGTTGTAGTTTTCGCCCACCGCAACGCTGGCGCTGCCGGTATGCTCCTGCGTGCCGGTCGCGGTCACGTTGATCTGATAGGTCTCCGGTTCCACGGGCGTATCGCCGCCCTGGGCCGCGTAGACCACGTTCACCTGGTAGACCTTGTTCGGCGCGGGGGTTTCTCCCTCGGGCGGCAGCGTGAGGCTGGTCATGGAGCCGTCGCCAATGTCGATCGCCTCGCCGTCCACCGTCACGCTGACCAGGGTCATCCCCGCCGCCGGGGTCCAGGTCACGGTCGCAGTTTCGTTCAGTTCGTACAGGGGCTTGTCCGTGCCGATGGTGGCGTTGGTCGCGGAGGCAGTCACAAAATAGTGATCCCGCTCCTTGAACACAATGTCCACCGTCACGTCCGTGGTCATGTCGTCGTAGGCGAAGGTGTAGCCGTACTTGCCCTCGCCCTTGTCGGTCATGTCGGCTGCCGTCAGCGTCGTCGCCGCGCCACCGCCCAGCGGCGGATAGCCGGTCACAGTCACGCTTTCGACTTCGGCGTTCTCCGCCGCCTGCCACCAGACCTCGTAGGTTTCGCCGGCCTTGTACATTACCGCCGGAGCCGCCGCCGTGCCGTCGCCGGTCACGTTGACATTGACGGTCAGATGCGCGTTGGCCTCAAGGATCACCCGGATTTCCTCATCGTGGCCGTAATGGTACTCGTAGCCGGATTCGGGCGCGGTTTCGGCCTGCACGCCGTCAATGAAGTGCAGCACTTCCTTGACGTGGTAGCCCTCGTTGGCGCTCCAGGTCACCGGGTAGGCCGCGTCGTCGCTGGTTTTGGTCACGCCGGGGGTTACGGTACCCATGGCGGGATCGTTGACGCTGGTCACCAGCGAGTACACGGGGTCGATGGGATCGTCGGGATCGGTGCTTTCCTGCTTGGCATAGATCACGGTCATGATCTGGCTCACGCCGTTCATGGCCTCGTAGTCGAAGGTGTAAGTGCCCGCGTCGATCTCGGCCTGATCCAGCATCCTGAACATCAGGCCTTCCGGGTCGGTCAGGACGATGCTGTCAATCCGATAGCCCACGTCCACCGTCCAGGCGACCGTGTGGGTATCGCCGGGCTTGGCCAGCGCGCCGTTCTCGCCAAAGACGCTCAGGCCCGCGTTGCCGGTCTTGACCGTGGTGACGGTCAGCTCGGCGTACTTCACGAACTCCGCCGTGAGCTGCACGTCCCGATGGTCGTCATAGGCGAAGGTGTAGGCATAGCTGCCGTCGCCGACGACCGTGATGCCGGCGGAGGCCAGCTGGTCGACCGTGTAATCCTGCGGTTCGCCCTCGCCCTCCGTCAACGTCACCTTGTTCAGATACCAGCCCTCGTCCGGCTGCCAGGTCACGGTGTAGGTATCGCCGGATACCGTGAGCGCCCTGGAGTCGGAGATGACGCCGTTGCCGGTCTTGCCCGTGCTGATGGAGTAGGCAAGAGGCGTCAGGCCGCCGGGGTTGTCGTCCTTCTTGAAGGTAACGACCATCGTCCGGTCGCCGTCGAGGTCGTCATACCGGAAGGTATAACTGCCCGCGGCGATGTCAGCCGCGCCGAGGGTTTCAAGCTCGGTTCCGTCCGCCTTGCGGATGGACACGCTCTCCACCAGGTACGCCGTATCCGCCGCCCAGGTGAAGGTCGCGCTCTCGCCGGGCGCGGAGAGCGCCGCGCCGGTCGGGGTCACGCTGCTGCCCGCGCCGCCGCCCACCTTGACGGCGGTCACGGTATAGGCGGGAATGGCCTCAAAGATAACCTCCAGGGATACGTCCCTGTGCTCGTCGTACTCGAACAGGTACGCGCCGGTCTTGTGATCCGCGCCGGTGACGTCCTCCGTCACGGTGCCGGGCACGCCATCGACCAGGCCCTCGTAGGACGCCGTCGCCGACTTCACGCGGCAGCCGTCCTGCGCCTGCCAGTGGATTTCCGCCTGCGCGCCCGCCGTCCTCAGCGTGACCGACGGATCAATGGTACCCATGGCGCTGTCGTTGACGCTGGTGGTCACGGTGTAGGGCGTGGCCGCGCCGGTACCCTCGATCTTCTCAAAGGTGACCGTCAGCGTCTGATCAGAGCTCATGTCGTCATAGTAGAAGGTATAGGAGCCGCTCGCGACCTCCTCCGCGGTGCAGGCGTAGACCACGCGGTCGTTGGCGTTGGTCACCACCGCGCTCTTGGCGCGATAGCCCTCGTCCGCGGCCCAGGTCAGCGTTTGGGTAGCGCCCTCACCGGAGAGCACCGCGCTGGCGGGCGTGACCGTGCTGTTCGCGCCGCCGTTCACCGCCACGCCCGTCACCGTGTAGTTCACGATGGGCGCAAAGGTGATGTACACCGTCGAATCGCGATGATCGTTGTACTTGAAGGTAAAGTCGCTGACCGCGCGCCCGATGCCGTTCACGGCCACGCTCTTGACATAGTAGCCGGGGTTCGCGCTCCAGGTCACGAGGTACTCGCTGTCCGCCGTGTTCAGCGTCTTGGTGGGGCTGACAGCGCCCATCGCCGGATCGTTGACGCTGGTTGTCACGGTGTAGGGCGTCGCGGGCAGATCGCCGCCGCCGGGAATCGTGCCCTCATCCTTGGCGAAGGTCACGACGATCTTGCGGTCGGAGCCGTCCATGCCGTCGTAGGTGAAGGTATACGCGCCCAGGGCGACCTCGCCGGCGGTCAGCTCCTTCCGGTCGGTGCCGTCGGGCTTGGAAATCACAACGCCGGTGACGTTGAAGCCCTCGCCCGCAAGCCACGTCACCGTATGGGACTGGCCGGGAGAAAGCGTCGCGCCCTCGCTGACGACGCTGTCCGCGCCGCCGTTGCCCCGCTTTTCCACCTGAACGGCGTACTGCGGAATCTGCTCGAACTCGACAGTGACCGTCACGTCCTTGTGGTCGTCATAGCGGAAGGGATAGTTTTCGCCCGTCCAGTCGACGGTCGTTTCGCCGTCGTCCACTGTGACGCGCTTTACGCGATAGCCGGGGTTGGCGTTCCAGGTCACCACATACTCCTCGCCATCGCGCCGCAGCGTCTTGGAGGGATCAACGGTGCCCATGCTGCCGTCTGCCGGGACGATCTGCGTGGTCACGGCGTAGGGCGTGGTGCCGGTACCGCCGCCGGAGGAGGTATCCACCGCGAAGGTCACCGTCAGCAGAACGTCGCCCGCCATGTCGTCATAGACGAAGGTATACTTGCCCCTGGCGATCTCCGCCGCCGTCAAATCGGCCAGCGTGTCGCCCAGGTTATCGGTAATCACCACACTGTCGACCTTGAAGCCGCTGTCCGCGCTCCAGGTGACCGCGTAGGTCGAGCCGCTCAGGGTCAGCGTCGTGCCCTCGCGCACGGTGCTGCCCGCGCCGCCGCCTACCTTGGCGGTGTCGATCTTCTTGGCCGGGAGAGCCTCGAAGGTCACATCGACCGTCGCGTCCGCGTGGTCATTGTAACGGAAGGTGTAGCTCTCGCCCGCATAGTCCACGCCGTTGACCGTCACGCGCTTGACCGTGTAGCCCGGGTTCGCGCTCCAGCTGACCGCGTAGGTCGCACCCGCGGCGTTCAGGCTCGCGGAGGGCGACACGCTGCCCATGGACGCGTCGTTGACCGAGGTCGTCACCGAATAGACCGGGTCTTCCGCGGCGGCCGCCTTTTCAAACGTCACCGTGACCTGCCGGTCGGCTGTGAGGGTATCGTAGCTGAAGGTATAGCTTCCCGCCGCCACCTCCGCGGCGGTGAGGGTCTGCGCCTGCGTGCCGTCGGGGTTGGCGATCACAACGCGCTTGACGTTGTAGCCTGCGCCCGCGGCCCAGGTGACCATGTGCGTTTGACCCGGAGCCGTCAGCGTCGCGCCGCCGGAAACCGTGCTGGCTGCGCCGCCATCCACGCCGACAATGCTGATTTCATACGCGGGATCCTGCTCGAACACCACATAGACCAGCTTGTCCTCATGATCATTGTAGGCAAACACATAGCTTCCCGCGGCAATCTCGGCTTCGGTCAGGCTGCGCACCGTGTTGGCGTCCGGATAGTCGGTCACGGTCACGCTCGCCACATGATAGCCGGGCTTGGCGCTCCAGACCACGTTCGCGGTGGAATCCGCGGCGGTCAGGGTTCTGATCGCCGGGGATACCGTGCCCATGGCGCTGTCGTTGGCGCTGGCGCGCACGGTGTAGGGCACCACGCCGCTGGCATTGCGCGCGTAGGTTACCACCACCTTGCGGTTGGCGGTCATGGTTTCATAGGCAAAGTCGATCTTCCGGGCGGAAAGCTCCGCGGCAGTGGCGTTCACCGCATTGGCGCCGTCCTCGTCGGAAACAACCACCGAGGTCACGGAGTAGCCCGCGCCCACCGTCCAGGTCACGGAAGCAGTCTCGCCCGCGCCCCGGACAGGATTCGTGCCGCTCACGGCCACAGCGCAGCCGGAGCCGGTAACGCCAGCCGCCTCGGCCGTGACGGTGTAGGCGGGATCCGCCGCGAACACCACGTCCACGCGCTTGTCCTGATGGTCATCATACTGGAAGGTATACGCGCCCGCCGCGATGGCCGCCGCGTCCAGCGCAACCGCGTTCGCCCCGCCGGGGTAATCGGACACGGTGACGCTGACGATATGCGCGTACTGCTTGGCCGTCCAGGCGACGGTCGCCGTCGCGCCGTCCTCACGGAGCGTCGCGGTTGCGGGCGTTACCGTACCCAGGGTCTCATCGTTGCTGAAGGCATACACGGAATAGGGCGTGATGACCTCACCGCCGCCGCCCGGCTCGCCGCTGGGGATACGCTCGCAGGTCACCGCCACCGGGACGTTTTGACCTTCCGTCCTCTCCGCGCCGGAGACGACGACGCTGTACAGGCCGTCCTCCGTGACCGTGGCGGCCGCGTCGCTGCCGTCCACCTTGACGCTCACCAGGCGATAGCCGGTCAGGATGCGCCAGGAGACTGTTCCGTTCTCGCCCAGCTTCACGTCAAAGCTGTCGGTCAGGCCGGTCACAAAGCTGCCGCTGGTTGTGATGTGATAGAACTTTTCAGGCTCCTCAGGCTCGGTGCTCTCGGCCTCGTAGGTCACGACAACCTCGTAAGTTGCGGAGGGCGTCACGGTCGTGTGATCCACCGTGTAACTGACCTGATCCGCCGTGAAGGCGACATCGACGCCGTTCACCGTCAGCGCGGCCAGCACAAAGCCGACGGGCTTCGTCCAGGTGACGGTCGCGTCCTCGTCCACTGTATAGGTGCCCGTGCTGGGCGCGGCGGTGGTGTTGTTGCCTTTCGCCTTGACAGTGTAGTACTGCTGCGGCTCGAACTCCACCTTCAGGGTGACGTTCTTGCCATCCTCATAGCGGAAGATATAGTTTTCGCCTGTATAGACGACCGGGCCTTCACCCTCGTCCACCGTGACGGTCTTGACCCGGTAGCCGACGTCCGGCGTCCAGGTGACGGTGTACTCATGTACGGGGTCGGTCTCGTAAAGCGTGGTACCGTTGGACACGCTTCCGCCGTTATTCCGACCGGTGGTAATGGTGTAGGACGGGATCTTCTCGCAGGTTACGACAACGTTGTACGTCGCGTTGGCAGCGGTGTTGGTGCTGTCGAAGGTATAGCTGTAGGTTTCGCCGCTGATCGCGGGCGTGACCTCCACGCCATTCACAGTGACGCTCTTGAAGCGGTACTGATCCGCGGCCTTCCAGCTCACGGTGTAGCTGTCGCCCAGGAACACGTCTGCGCTGGCGCTCAGCGCCACCACGCCCGTACCGGTGGGACGCACATGATAGTACAGCTTCGGTGCGCAGACCACGTTGAACTGGTAGGTCTGCCCCGCCACGCCCTTGTCAGCCGGGAAGGTATAGGAACGGTCGTTCTCCAGATCGATGCCGGAAACCGATACGCCGTCAATGTTGACGTCGGTCACGCGGAATCCGTCCGCAACCGTCCACTGCATCACAGCGCCCATGCCCACGGCAAACACGCCGCCGCCGGTGACCGTGCCGCCGTTGACGATCGCTTCCTGAATCTGATAGGTCGGCGTGTCCGCGTCCTTCTCGACGGTCACGGCGACCGTCATGTTCTTGGTCACCGAGGGAATCGTCCAGCTGTTGCCGGTGACATACGCCTGCGCAACGCCGTCCACCGTCAAGCGCGCCACATGGTAGCCCGCGGGCGGCGTCCAGCTGACGGTGCAGGGATCGCCGTTCACGACGATCTTCTGGCCGTCGGAGGTACCGAGGTTGATGCTGGTGGTGACGATCCACTTGTCCGTCATGTCCACCTCGAACTGGATGCGCTCGCACTCCACCTTCAGGGTGTGGGGAGCCTGCACATTCCGGATCGTGTAGCTGTTGCCATTGGTCGCGCTGTCGTAATCGGTCACCTGCGCGCCGTCCAGGTAAATCGCCTTCACCTGATGGTTGGCAGCCAGCGTCCAGTTGACGGTTACATCGGAACCGGCAACCACGCTGCCGGGCTTGTCGACGGAGCCGCCGTTGATGATCTCCGTGGAAATGGCGTGCATTTCCGGCGTGATCTCGCCCAGGACGACCTCCACGTCGTGGGGTTCCTGGATGTTCTCGAAGGTATGGCTGTAATAGATCTTGTTCGCGCCGCTTGCCGTCTTTTGCAGCAGGCCGTCAATGTAAACCCCGACCACATAGTGCGTAGCGTCGGTGCTCCAGGTGACGGTATGGTTGTCGCCCCTGCTGAGCAGGTTGGCGGGCGTCGAGGGGGTGATGGTGCCGCCCGCGTCGATGGTGGTGGTGACGTACACCGCCTCCTCCGGCAGGTTCGGGTCGGGGCCGCACATGACCACGATCGAGCTGGGCATGGACACGTTGCGGAAGGTGTAGCTGTTGTTTTCCGGCAGCGTGGTCATGATCAGGTCGTTGACGATGACCGCGTTCACGATGAAGCCGGAAGGCAGCCGCCAGTCCACCGTGAAATCGCTCTTCCAGCTCACAGACTGGCCGGGCGTGATGGAGGTGCCCTTGGCGATCTTGGTGGTGATGGGGTACGGGCCTCTGTTCAGCTGCATATCGCCCGCGCCGGAGCTGCCCTCGCGCACGGCGGTCACGACGATCTCCTGCGCGGTATGAATGTCGTTGAAGGTAAAGCTGTTATCCCTGCGAATCTCGTCGTCGATTTCGAAGGGGATGCCGTTGATGGTGTACTCGGAGAGGACATAGCCGGGCGACACGCGCCACTTGACGGTATACGTCTCGCCGTAGTGGGCGCGGTAGGTACCGCCGCGCTCAGGCACGTCGAAGGCAATGCCGCCGACGGGGGTCGCGGTAATATCGTAGAGGGTTTCCTCGCTGATGCCGCTGTTACCCTCGCCCTCGCTGAAGACCACATACACGCTGTGGTTCTCGCGGATGTTCTCCTGATGCCAGCCGGTGCTGATCAGATCGTCGCGGTTTTCGCCGTCGATGGTGACGTGCTCGACAAAGTAGCCCTCGGCGGCCTGCCAGCGGATTTCCGCGGTGTCGCCGGGCGCATAGCTCTTCGTGCCGCCGACGGGGTCGTTGATGTCGTACACCCGGCCTTCGCCGCGGTAGCTGCGGCTGACGGAGTAGCTTTCCGTCCAGATGGCCGTTACGGTCACGTCCTCGTAATTATTCAGCAGCGAGTCAGCGTTGACCATCGTCGCGGGATCATCCGGATTCGTCCGCCACTCGACAAACGTGTACACGTTGCCTGCGGTATCCTTCCACGCGCTGGGCCGGGTGGGGAACCTCGAAATCTGCGCGTGATAGCTGTACAGGCCCGTGCAGGTGTCGTCATAGACGGGCGTCAGGGAGAACTTGTCCGAACGTACCGCGCCCTGGGCATGGTTCTTGTACGCGTAGTCAAAGGTGATCTGCGCGTTGTTCATGGGCGCCCACCGCGCATAGGCGACCAGCTTGGCGCCAGGCTCGGCGGAATGGTTCCCCTCCGCGTCGATCAGGGTCTGATTGTTCACGACCGTGGAGGTATCAATGAGGTTGTTGGCATTGGTCAGAGCAGGATCCTTCTCCGAGAACCAGCCGACAAAACGGAAATACTTGTTGGTATAGCCAGCGTTCAGCGCGGCGGCGTTCGGCACGCCGCTGACGTTGCTGCCGTAGGCCGTCTGCACGGTACGGAACACGCCGTCCGTACCGCCGGGCGCGCCATTGAGGTTGAACACAACGTCGTACTTCAGAATGTCGTAATAGACCTCAATCGTCGCGCCGTCATTGCCATGGGCGGCGGTGAGCTTGGACTTGCTGGTATTGATCGTGTAGCCCGTCCGTTCGTCAGGCGTGTACACAATTTCGCCGGTGCCCGCGTCAATGCCGACGACGGTTTCCTCCTGCGTGTACTGGCCGTCCGCGCCCTGCACATAGGTTTCCACCATGTACATGGTCTGGCTCTGCGGAATCCACTTGGCAGTCAGCACGGTACCGTCGCTTTCAATATAGAAGTAGGTATCGGCCGGGTAGGTGGTCGTCTTGGACACGCCGTTCACCGTGCGGGTGTAGTCCCAACCAACAAATTTGTAGCCGCTGGGAGCCGTCATGCTGCCCTGCTTGGGCAGGGTGATCGGCTCCTTCACATGGGCCGTCACGGACGCGGGAGCGGTACCGCCGCCGATGCCTCTGTTGAAGGACACCGTGGCGTCCGTCGCACCGGTGAGCACCTCGTTGCCGTTCTGATCCTCCACAACATACAGCGGGATGGTGATGCCGTCCGTCATGGAACCGGCGTCGCTCAGGCCGAACAGCGTAATGGAGTGGTACTCGCCCGCCACCCAGTTCCGGGGCTTTTCAATCTGCGCCGTGATCGGGAAGAAATGGCTCGAGGTTTCGTAATAGTTCGCCTTGCCGGCGGCGCTCAGGGCGTTCATGTCCGCACGGGAATTGACGCCATGGCCCGCCATCGCCGTTCCGACAGAAATTTCATTGGTCTCGGTGGGCAGACCCTCGTCGAAGCGATAGTACAGCTGCACCTTGCGATCCGCCGCCACGGCCAGGTAGGCTTTCACGTCCACCTTGGAGCCGTCGGTCGCGTTCACCGTCGCGGTGGTCTTGATGGGGTTGATGATCGGAGGCTCGGAAACCTTGCCGATACCAAACATACAGGTAAAGGTCGTGGATTCACCGGGGCCGATCTTGTTATTCTTCGGCAGCCAGCTGAACGTCAGCTCGGAGTCCGCGCCGCCGGCGGCGGGGAAGCCGTCAACCGTCTTGGATACGAAGGAGCCGTCCGTCTTGAACACGCCGCTGCTCCAGTAATAGGCGCTTCGGCCGGAGTAGCGGTTGGACGCCCGGCAGTCCGCGGACTTGGTGATGCCGGAGACGTTGTTCAGGCACAGGATGTTGAACTGGCAGTAGTCGCCCGTGACTTCCTTCATATAGAAGCCGGTATCCGAGAAGACGATATCCGCGTTATCGCTTGCGTGGATCATCACGTCCGCACCCATGGCATAACCGACCCAGCGGTCGCCAGAAGAACGGTTTTCCGCCGTGATATCCAGCTGCACATAGTAACCGCCGCCTGCGGGCTTCTGGCTGAACTTGAAGTAGACGCCGTCGCTTACTTCATAGAATGTGTTGTAATTTGTGAAATTCAGACCGTGCTCATGCGCTTTGGGATTGTTGGCATCCGACGCGCTGGTCGCGATGCTGGCCACCATGTCCCAGGCCGCATCACTGTAAGCGGTAATCTTGCCGCCGTTGCCCAGCACATGGAAGCGTCCGCCCTTCAAATCGGCTGTAACCGTTCCCGTGTTGACGGACGTATATTCCGTGTCGATCTTCCAGGTAATGTCCGCGTAAGGCTCGCGGCCGCTGAAATCGCGCACCAGATCCTCGTCAAACACCTGACCGTTGGCGGGAATCTCAAACTGCGCCGCCGGCTGGGACATACCGGCGTTCGCCGTATCAATATGCGTGGCGGGTTTCGTCCAGCTCGGCTTGACGGAGGCGCTGCCGTATCCGTTGACCGTCGTCTTGTCCACCGTTTCCACGGTGAACGCCTTGTTCAGGTAAGCCGTGCTGCTGACCAGGTTGGACCAGGCCACCAGGTTTTGATTCGTGCCGGTGATGTTGATCGACATCAGCGGCGTCTTGGCGGCGGTCACGGCGTCGTAGGGGGTGCCGTCCGCCTTGGTCAGGGCCGTGATGATGGTGCCCCACTGATACCACACCTGCGCCATCGCGGTATCCGCGTTATCGGTGAAGGTATAGCCGCTCAGCGTCGGCTCAATCGCCAGCACGCCCGCGGTGGCCGACGTGCTCACCTCGTCCGTGACGGACGCGGCCTCGGTGCTCAGATGACGCCAGTGGAGGGGCTGGCTCGCGTCATACACTCGGCCCTCCACGATCTTCCAGGCGCCCGCCGTGATGGGGATGTTTTCGACAATGTTCAGGCCGCCATTGGCGTCCTTCAGCTCGACGCGCAGGCCCAACGGAATCTTTCCGGCGAGCTGACTGACGCCAGTCAGCTTCACCGCGGACATTTTGACCGTATCCGCGGTCGTCGCAATCGCGCCGATGATCTCGTCGATTACGTTGCTCCAATAGAATGTTGCTTCGACATTGGTATAACGCAGCTCGTTGGACAGCACATAGCGGCCCGACGCGACGTCGTCAATGGTTGCGCGCCAGATCCACTTGGAGGCAGGGGAGTCAACGCCCTGGATAATACCCACGGCGGCGTCGCCCATCCAGCGCGCCGTCATGCTCTGGGTTGCTCGGTCGTACTCGTTGACCTCCACCTTGCTCCAGGTAACGGGCAGCTCCAGCGTCTTGGGCGTGGGGTCGCTCAGGTCGGAAGCCACGTCCTCCATCAGCACCTTGACGGTGGGGTAGTTCTCTTGCAGCCACGCCAACTGATCCGCCTCGGACGTGGCGCTGTTCCGCTTCTGCGCCAGCTGAGCGGCCGTGGGGGTATCGCCGTTGTAGTCAACGGTGGACTTGAAGTACCAGTCGCTGATCGTCTGCTTCCAGTAGGGGTTCACAGCGGAGCCGGCCATGGCGGCGACCTTGCTCTGCTCGTAAGCGTCGCCGGAGCCTTGGTACTTGTTATTGTAGGTGGTGTAATCGTTGCGGTTGGAGAGCTTCATCAGCTCGGTGTTCCAGCACACCTTGATGTGCGGGTAGCGGCCGTTCAGGCTGGCCGCGACCATCCAGCGCACCGCGTCGTCCTCATCATAGTCCAGGGCGGTGGGGTCGGGATGCGCGTCGATATACTCCTGCAGCGCCTGTGCGTTCCACTGCGGGATCACCTGGGCCAGCGCCGCGTCGTAACGGTACTGCGCCTTGGTCGCGCTCAGGTCGTAGGCGCGGCCGCTCTCCAGGATAAAACGCCACGGCACGGGGATTTCCACCGCGGCCGTCTTGGTGACAACGTCATCCAGGCCTTCCTCCACCTGGTATTCGTACACGGCCACAATGCTGGTGGGGAAGTTCTCCGTCGCGCGCTCCTCACGCACGCCGTCCTCAAAGTTGAAGACCTGGTAGGACTTGTTGTAGTCGTAATAATTCGCGGGGTTGATGACGTAATTGGCACGCTCCTCCTCGGACAGCGCCAGATACGCGTCCGCCGCTTCCTTGTTCAGGAAGCCGACGATACGCCGGGTGCTCGAGGCCTGGCTGCGCAGCAGCTTCGGGTTGATGATGACCGTCAGCACCCGCTCGTCCGGAATGCTCTTGGAGATCACGCCCCAGTCCTTGTTCTCGTCGCCGGTATGGACGGACACCGCCAGCGCGCTGGAGGTGCAGCGGAACTGCATACCGGACAGCTGGATACGGGACGCGTAGTCCGCGGGCAGGGATACCTCAATGGAGGTTTTGCCCGCCTCGATACCCTCGCCATAGGTCAGCCTGATGGCGCTGCGGACGGACTCGGGCAGCGTGGAAACGGGCCGCCATTCGGTGCCGCCCATTTCCTTGTATTCCCACAGATGATAGTACGCCGAATTACCGTGGAAGTTCTCCTTCACGGCGATGGCGAAGTTGTTCGAGTTTTCATCGGGGTTGGGCTTGACGAGCGTGAAGTTGGGCTTCGCGTCCACCTCCATGAGCGCCGTCATGCCGATGTTGGTAATCGCGTCCGACTTCACGTTGGGGATGATGTCCAGCCACGCGTCCGTCATCCACGTTGCTCTGTCAGAGTAATCCCTCATCAGGGGGTCTGCGACGGAAAGCGTGACGTCATGAGTGTACTCCAACTCAGGCGGATCCCCGGCAGCGACCGCGTCGCCATGGGGGTGCAGCGTGATATAACAGCGGATGGTCGCGCCGTTGACCGCCTTGAGCGTCGCCACATCGGCGGGCGTCATGCGGTAGGCGGCAGGATGGCCCGCCGCGTCGGTCACAAACGCGCCGCTGAAGGTTCCCGCCGTCAGGGGCTGGAAGTCGGCGGCGTCCGCCGTTTTATAGAACCAGTGGAAGGTCAGCACGGCATCCTGGGCGTTTTCGCCGGTGACCGTGGGGATATAGCCCACATAGAGAGACTGCCCGGCATAGGCGGCATAGGTATTCTTCTGCGCGGTATCCTCCGCAACGCTCAGACCGAATGCCGTCAGCAGCTCGCGGGGAATGGTGATGGTCGCTTCCTGACCAACGTCCTCGTAGGTTTCGCCGCTTTTCGTCGCTGTCACAGCGCAGCGAATCTTTGTCCCGTTGATATTCTTCCGGGAGTCCATGCTCTCCGGCAGGGACAGGGTCAGGGTCGAGGTCGCCGCGTTGCTGGTCGCGCTGATGGACGCGAAGCGAACCGGGCACGCCTCGTCGTTCCGGTCAATGGCCACCCAGGCGCCCTCCGCGTTCTGGTACTGCCACTGATAAGTAAAGCTCTTGAAGGAACTCGCGGCCCCGGACAGGGTGGGCGTTACCGTCAGACGGATGCTGTCGGTTTCGTTGGCGATGGCAGCGCCGCTGTTATCGCTGGCCACAGTCAGATGATATTGCAGCAGCGCGTCGCCAATCACCACCGCCGGGAATTCATGGGTCAGCTCCGTCGGCTCCACCGTGAAGCCGCTATACCCGCTTGCCTCGACGACGCAGCGAATCTGCAGGCCGTCAAGGTCGGCGCGATCATCCAGCAGCTGCGGCATCGGGATGGTCAGGGTCGTCCCGTCTTCCGACAGGGACGCCATGTCCTTGATCGGGGAGCGCCGGTCGTTGTACGTTCTCCAGCTGCCGCCGATTCCCCACGAGCTCTTGACATACACCTGCCAGGTGTAGGAGAACTCCACCTCCTGATCCTGAGGCTTGTTGGTCAGCACAGGGTTCGCAGCAAAGACAAGGTTCTGCCCCTCCTGCGTGGGGTTCGTGATGCTGCCCGCTTCCGAAATGGTGAAGTCGCAGCGCAGCAGCGCGGAATCAATCTCGACAGGAAGCGCGTTGGACGCAAGCTTCACAGGCTCGGAATTAAGCTTGACGTCGCCAAGCATCACGTCAACGCTGACGACGCAGCGCACACGCAGCTTGTCCATGCCGACCAGTCTGTCCGCGCCGGTGGGCAGCTTGGTCATCTCCAAGCGGCGGTTGCCGTTTTTCAGCACCGTATAGGCAAATTTGTTAAAGGACTGATTGATTTTGATCGACTGGGGATCGGCAGGACGGTCGCTCCAGGAGCTTTCATTGCTGTAGCCGCCGGTAGCGCCCTGCCACTGATAGGTATAGACATACGTCGCGCCTTCAGGCAGCGCTTCGCCTTCCGGGAGAACCACCTCCGGCTCGGACGCGTTGTAGCGGACATAATAGTCTTCCGCCGCAGGCTCCTCGTCAGGCTCCTCCTCCGGGGCCGCAGGCTCTTCCTCCGCGGCAGGCTCGCTCTCCTCGGAAAGCTCGGTCTCTTCCGCGGGCGCTTCGTTCGCCTTGTAGGTGCTGGAAATGGTAAAGGAGTTGATGGTCGGATGGAGCTGCTGGACAGCTACGAGCGTCAGCGTATGGTTCTCCGCCACGTTTTCAAGCGCGCAGGAACCCGCGCCGATCTCCAGCGGATTCCCGTCCAGCTGCGCGGAGAGCGGAATATAGCCTTCCTCGACGCTCCACTGGAACTGAATGCTGCCGCCCGCGGGCACGGTGTAAACGCCGCCTTCCGGCGTTACGTCGGAGGTCACCGTCATATGCTCCGCGTAAACGGTCACCTGATAAGCCTCGGCAGGCTCCTCCTCGGCAATCGGATCTTCGCCGAGAGCGTTGTTCGCCGGGGGCAGGATGGAGCCTTCGGGATCGTCCGTCGCTTCGGGCGCATCGGTAGAGACAGGCTCATCCGTCGCCTCGGGCTCATCCGTCGCCTCGGGCACGTCAGTCGCCTCGGGCACGTCAGTCGCCTCGGGCACGTCGGTGGCGACGGGCACATCGGTGGCGACAGGCACTTCCGTCACGACAGGCACTTCCGTCGCAACGGGTACTTCCGTCGCAACGGGTACTTCCGTTGCAACGGGTACTTCCGTCGCAACAGGCACTTCCGTCGCAACAGGCACTTCCGTCGCAACGGGCGCTTCCGTCGCAACAGGCGCTTCCGTCGCAAC
>CAZRLM010000013.1:0-4917 GCA_964600835.1 uncultured Oscillospiraceae bacterium | reverse complement strand
CAGGCACTTCCGTCGCAACGGGCGCTTCCGTCGCAACAGGCGCTTCCGTCGCAACGGGTACTTCCGTCGCAACGGGCACGTCAGGAACAACAGGCGCGTCAGTAGGGTCAGAGATAACAGGTGATCCTGACACCCCCCCTTGTTCGCCATTTTCTTCCATTTGTGAAGACAGCATGGTCGAACCGTCGCCATTCGTCCCGGTCGGTAATCCCTCCGCGAACGAGATCGACGTATTGCTCACGAGCATGACCATGCACAGGAGCATGGACAGTACCCGCTTGAATCGCTCAACCGTGTTCATCTTCGTCATGACCCAATCTCTCCTTTAATCTTGCCTCGTTGAAGCAGACCGCCAGGCTGTCTTTTGCAGACAACACAGACCGTGCAAGGCAGGCAGACGTTCCTTTCTGACAGCCGCCTTAAATCCTTGCAACACAAAGAAGGCATACGCATCTGTACAGACTAATTATATTTTTGTTTGCGCGTTTGTCAATATCTTTTTTCATAAAATAAGGAAAAATTTTTCCCTTTTTGCCCAGCACGCGAACCGCGTCCGCGCCGTGTCTTGCGCCGCCATGCGATGTATGTTATAATGAAAAATAGCGCATTTTAATTGCGCTGATCGACGATAGAAATGGAAGGAACGCATGAGGTTTGATGATTTGGGGCTGATCCCCCGACTTTTGCAGAACGTGAAGGCGAGCGGGTACGAGGAACCGACGCCGATCCAGCGGGCAACGATCCCGCTGGTGCTTGCCGGGCGGGACGTTCTCGGCTGCGCGCAGACGGGCACCGGCAAAACGGCGGCGTTCGCGCTACCCATGCTCCAGCGCCTGGCGGAGAACCCGCCCGCGCCGGACGCGCCGCGGGTCATCCGCGCGCTGATTTTGACCCCCACGCGGGAGCTGGCGCAGCAGATTTACGACAACTTTGTCCAGTACGGCCAACGTCTGCCGGTGCGCTGCGCGGTGATCTTCGGCGGCGTAGGCCAACAGCAGCAGGTGGACGCGCTCCATCGCGGCGCGGACGTGGTCGTCGCCTGTCCGGGGCGGCTGTGGGATCTGATGAACCAGGGCTACGTCCGCCTGGACTGGGTGGAAACCTTCGTCCTGGACGAGGCCGACCGGATGCTCGACATGGGCTTCATCCACGACGTGCGCCGCATCGCCGCCAAGCTCCCGGAAAAGCACCAGACGCTGCTTTTCTCCGCCACCATGCCGGAGGAGGTCGAAAAGCTGGCGATGGATTTGCTCGTCAATCCGGAGAGCGTGAAGGTCGACCCGGTATCCTCGACGGTGCAGGCCATTGATCAGTGTTTGTACTACGTAGACAAGGCGAACAAGCGCCGCCTCCTGGCGAAGCTGCTCCGCGACCCGGAGGTGGAGAACGCGCTGGTGTTCTCCCGCACCAAGCACGGCGCGGATCGCATCGTGCGGGAGCTGAAGCGCGAGGGGATCGACGCGAGCGCGATCCACGGCGACAAAAGTCAAAACGCCCGGCAGACGGCGCTGGCGCGGTTCAAGTCCGGCGAGTGCAGGGTGCTCGTCGCCACCGACATTGCCGCCCGCGGCATTGATATTGTCGGCCTGTCCCATGTGTTCAATTACGACCTGCCCATGGAGCCGGAAGCCTACGTCCACCGCATCGGCCGCACGGGCCGCGCCGGCAGGGAAGGGAAGGCGATTTCCTTCTGCTGTATTGACGAAATCAAGCAGCTCGGCCAGGTGGAGAAGCTGATCGGCAAGCGCCTGCGCGAGGAAAAGAGCGAGTGGCCCATGGAAATTTTGACTCCCACGGAAAAGACCCCGCGCCCGCCCCGCCCCGCGAAGCTGACCATGCGTGGCGAGCCTGCGCCCGCCCGCAAGCCCCGACAGACTGCCGCTCCCAAAGCAACCGCTGCCCGCAAAGCGCCCGCCCGCTCCGGCCAGCCCATCGTCATTGGCCGCGATGGCAAGCTCCGCCCCCCCCTCGCCCGTCCCGTTCAGCGCGTCAACAAACACCGGTAAGCAGGGGTTCTGCCCCTGCACCCCGCCAGAGGGGACGCTGCCCCCTCTGGACTTCCTCGCCAGGAGGGCCGTTCGGCCCTCCTGGACCTCCCAAGCTGGGCGGCCCGGCTTTTTTCTTTTCCGGAAGAATGCTGTCAGTAAGAGTACGATCGACGAGGGAGTGCGGGGGCAAGCACAGGTCTTGACAATTCCCCCTACTTGTCGTATCATGAACACAATCACCGGAAGGAAGGAATGACAACAATGACGGTCGATAAAACGATGTCTTTGGGCGAAGTGCTGCACGCGGATCAGCGGACGGCGCGTATCTTCATGGAGTTCGGAATGCATTGCCTGGGCTGCCCCCACGCGACGGCGGAGTCCATCGAGGACGCTTGCGCGGTTCATGGCGCGAACGCGGATGAGCTGGTGCATCAGCTCAATGAGTTCTTCGCGGAAAACGAGTAATCCGCCAACGAATTGAGGCTCCTTCCGGGCGGAGGGAGCCTTTTCTGTTCCACATCGGATGGACGTCCGCTGTCCACAACAGGCTGTGGATAAGCTGTGGATAGTGTGGATAAAGCTGTGGATAGACAAAAAACAGGCTGTGGATAACGCCGTCAAGCGCGGCGGGGAGGTGCGTATGATCATCCGGAATGGACAGGAGGCGCTGCAGGTCGCGGTGGAAATGGAACGTCGCGCGATCCGCGTGTATGAGCGCGCGCTGAAGATCACCGGGGACGCGGGCGCGCGGGCCGCCGTGGAGGAAATTCTCCGGGACGAGCAGGAGCATCTGACGCGCTTTTCCGCCATGCTGGCGCGGCTGGGCGGCGAGGCGGCGGACGAACCGGCGCTGATTCAGGCCATGGCCGCGGACGCGCTCTTTCCCGGCGGCGTGATGGGCATGGCCCGCGAGGACGCGCTGCACGACTTGCGGAGCGTCTATCGCTACGCGGTGGACAGCGAGCGCCGCGCCGTGGAGCAGTATGGCGATTTCGCACGGCGGTGCACGGAGCCTGCGGTCAAGCGGGCGTTCCTGGACGTGGCGCGGGAGGAAACGGGCCACCTCGCGTCGCTCCGGGAGCGGCTGGCGGCCTTGGAGGCGGAAGCGTGAGGATTGTCGCGCCGGACTTTTACCCGGACTTTCGCTGCCGGATGGGCGCGTGCCGCCACACCTGCTGCGCCCACTGGGAGATCGACGTGGACGCGGAAACCCTCGCGCGCTACCAGGCGGTGACGGGGTCGTTCGCGTCGCGGCTTGAAGCGGGGATTGACGCGTCAAGCGGCAGCATTCGGCTGGGCGATGGCGAGCGCTGCCCGTTCCTGAACAAAGCCGGGCTGTGCGAGATCATCCTGCACCTGGGCGAGGGGGCGCTGTGCCAGGTTTGCGCGGATCATCCGCGCTACCGCAGCTTCTTTTCCGACCGGACGGAGGTCGGCCTCGGGCTGTGCTGCGAGGCCGCCGCGGCGCTGACGCTCGGCCACGTCGGGCCGTGGCGCATGATCACCGTCGGCGAGGACGGCGACCCGCCCCGCGAGGACGCGGAGGAAGCCCGCCTGACCGCCCTGCGCGACGGGCTGTTTGAGCAAGTCGGCTCGGGCAGCGCGCCGATTGCCGACCTGGTGGACGCGCTGGACGCGCGCTGCGGCGTGACGGCGCGGCGAAGCCTGTCCGACTGGGCGTCGTTTCTGCTGACGCTGGAGCGGTTGGACGAGCAATGGACAACCTGTCTGACCCGCCTGCGCGACGCGCCTCCGCCGGACGCACCCGACGCCCCGCAAAATGAGCAGCCGCTGCGGCAGCTTTACCAGGCGCTGCTTCATCGGCATTTGCCCCATGCGCTGGAGGACGGGGACGTCTCCGGCTGGCTGGTCTGGGTGAATGCGATGTGGCGCGTGGTGCGTGCCGTCGCGCATCAAATGGGCGATCTGCCGGATGCGGCGCGGCTGTGGTCGGCGGAGATCGAGTACTCCGAGGAGAACATCGAGGCGGTCAAGCGCGCGTGCGAAGGATAAGGGAGGGCTGAATAAACGATGATTTCGATGGAAACCTACAAAAACAACCCGTGCAGGGTTTCTTCGATCCCTTATTGGAAAGCGAAGCGCATCATCGTACCCTCCAAAATGAAAATTGTGCATGATGATGAATTTGACGAAGCCCTGCTTGCGCATTACCTGGACAGAAAATATTTTCGGCTCATACACAGCCTGTCCAATATACCGGAATTCAGCGCTGCGGGCGTCAAATTGGAAGAGATTCACCCCAACCAAATTGACGAGCTTGCGGATATGATCAACCGTTCCTATATTCATTCCGGAATACGCGTATCCGCAGCTGATTTGAACAGCTTGTCCGCAACGCAGGTCTATTGTCCGGCGCTATGGATCGGCGCAGCTTTCGACGGAAAACTCATCGGCTCCATCATCGGCGACTTTGATCAGGAGGTCGGAGAGGCGACCATTGAATGGCTTCAGGTATTGCCCGAATACAGAGGCAGTGGAATCGCATCCGCTTTGATTTGCAAAGCATTGAAAACAATGCGCGTTTTTGCGGACTTTGCGACGGTTTCGGGTGATTGCGATAACCCGACAGCCCCTGAAAAGGTATATCGCCATTGCGGATTTTCAGGCGAAGATGTGTGGCATATACTGACCGAAAAGTCATGATGAAATCCTTCGAAAAAAAGGCGTGTGAGCCGCGCCAAATGGCGCGGAATCCATGTAGGCACAACGCAACGAGGCTGATTGGGCACCCGGCGGGTGGCCTTCTTTTTTTCAGTATGGACGCTCTTTTCGACTCGACGAAGAAAACCAAACCCGCCCGTGCGATCACTCCCCGCACTCCTTCGAGCAATGCTTTGCCCCGGAAATGAAAAAAAGCTGGGTCGCCCAGCTTGGGAGGTCCAGGAGGGCCGAACGGCCCTCCTGGCGA
>CAZRLM010000012.1:0-33977 GCA_964600835.1 uncultured Oscillospiraceae bacterium | reverse complement strand
TGTTCTTTGTCTTGCGGGAGAGGATGCGGATCACGTTGCGGATCTCGCTGTCCCGGCCGATGACCGGATCGAGCTTGTGGTTGCGGGCCAGCTCCACCAGGTCGGAGCCGTACTTTTTGAGCGCGTCGTAGGTTTCCTCCGGATTGTCGGAGGTGACGCGGGTCGCGCCGCGGGTTTCGCTCAGCGCCTTGAGGAACGCGTCCTCCTTGTAGCCCAGGCGGGCAAGAATCTCCTTCACGCGGGCGTTGGGCCTGGCGCACACGCCCATCCAGACGTGCTCGACGGACAGATACTCGTCCTTCATCTGCTTGGCGCGGCTTTCCGCCTCAACCAGCGCCTTCTCCAGCTCCGGGGAGATGTACACCTTGTCTGCCTCGCGCCCGGGGCCGGACACCCGCGGAATGCGCCCCAGCGCCTCGGTCAGCGCGCCGCGCAGGCTGTCCACGCTCATGCCGCAGCGGGTCAGCAACTGCGGGATCAGCCCGCCGCCGTCCTCCGTCATCGCCAGCAGCAAATGCTCCTGATCCACCTGCATATGCTGATATTCCACCGCAATGGCCTGCGCGCGCTGAAGCGCCTCGATGGTCTTTTGCGTCAACTGATTCATGTTCATGTTCAATGCCTCCTTTGGCGGAAATCAGGCCATTGACTTTCTTTGACCTTCGAGATTATTTTACACCATTTCACGCGTTTGTCAAGAGGTACGGTAAAAAATAACGCCCGCCCGGATTAGAAAACTTTCATGCGTTTCTAATCCGGGCGGGCTGGCGTGGCGAGGGCGCGCGCGGCTATAATGGCGCGGTGGAAGCTTTTTTTATCGCGTCAGGGCGGCGACCTCCGCCTCCGTCAGGGCGGAGAAGAGCGTCGGCTCCGGCGGCACGCCGTCGAAGCTGCCCAGCGCCTTGCACAGCCATACGACGCCGTGCCAGGCGTTCAGCTTGTACCCCGCGTGGGGGAACAGCCCGACCTGCTCGAAGCCGAAGCGACGATGCAGCGCCATGCTGCGCTCGTTGGGCACGGTGACGCAGGAATAGGCGTTCAGGAACCCCTGACGCTTGAGCAGCCGCAGCAACCGTTCCATCAGCATCGTGCCCGCGCCGCGGCCCAGGCGATCCGGCGCGAGGTAGAGGCTCAGCTCCACGTCCCAGCGGTACGCGTCGTGGGGGCGCAGGGGCGAGGCGTAGGCAAAGCCGATCACCTCGCCGTCCTCCTCCGCGACAAGAAACGGGTATCGCGGGGACAAATCCGCCAGCTTGGCGGCGAAGGACGCGGCGGTCGGTTCGACACAGACAAAGGTAATCGCAGTGCTGCGGACATAATGCGCGTGAATCATCGCCATGCGGGACGCGTCAGCGGGCTGGGCGGGACGGCAAAGCATCGGAAAAGCCTCCTTGTCATCAGGCATGAGGCTATCATAGCACCTGGCGCGCCGCCTGGCAAGCGGAAAATCAACGGCGGGTGGAATTTTGCGGTGGGGAAGCGGAATCACGGTCGATTGACGGGGCCGGGCGGGAATGCTATCATGAACAGGGAGGACGGGTACGATGGGGTTTCAGCAGGAGCTGCGCGCGCTGCGGCGGGCGAGAGGGCTGACGCAGGAGCAGCTGGCGGAGGCGATGTGCGTGTCTCCGGCGGCGGTGTCGAAGTGGGAGACGGGGCAATCCATCCCCGACCTGTCGCTGGTGACGGCGCTGGCCGACTACTTTGAGGTATCGCTGGACGTGCTGACGGGCTTTGTGCCGCAAAACCGCCGTCGATCGGAGCTGCTTGCGGAGGTGGAGCGTCTGGCGAAGGCGCGGGAGCTGACGCAGGCGTCGGCGCTGGCCGAGGACGCGCTGCGGCGGTATCCCAATGATTTCGCCACCGTGCTGGCGGCGGCGAAGGTTTACTGCGCGCGCCGCGACGACGCGGCCAGGCGGCGGGCGTTGTCGCTGGTGACGCAGGCGCTTGCGCTCTACGGCGGTCAGCCGCGCCCGGAAATCTCCCGGGAGCGGCTCCTCTACGCGCAGGGGGTGTGCCACGCCTGCCTGGGGGAATACGAGCAGGCCGAGGCGCGATTCGAGGCGGGCAATATTCGAGGCGTGAACGATTTGGAGATCGCCGCCTGCCTTCAGGCGCAGGGGAGGCACGACGAGGCGCGTTCGCTGCTGTCTGACGGGCTGATCACGGGCGTGCTTCGGGCGGTCAGCAGCGCGCTGGGGCTGGCGGCGTGCGGCGACGAGCAGCCGGAGCAGGCGATTGAGCGGCTGACCTATGCGCTGGCGATGCTGGACGGCCTCCCGACGGGCGGGAGGGGCTACATCGGCAAGATTCGCGCGGTGGCGCTGACGCTCCTGGCCGACGCGCACCTGGGCGCGGGGCGCGCGGAGGAAGCGCGAAACGCGTTGCGCGAGGCGGTGAAGAGCGCTCGGCGGTTCGACGCGTCGCCCGACTACGGCGCGGACGGCGTCGGCCTGTCCGGCGAGCCGCGGGGATTTTTTCATGATACCTGGGAGGAAACGGCGATGGCGACGGTGCGTGGGGTGATCAGCCGCGAGACGGCGGCATCGCGCCGGGCGCAGCTGCAAACGATGCTGGAGGAGGAGTCGGGATGGAAGCAGGTGAAAAAAAGCTGACCCGTGAGGAAAAGCGGGCGGCGCAGGCGTATCGGCGGGCGTTCTACAAGGGGAACCGCGGCCTGATGGCGCTCGGGCTGGCGGGGATGCTGGGCGTGAGCGCGGTCAACCTGCTGTTCTCCCGGATGATTCAGGAGCTGACCGACATCGCGATGGGCAGGGAGCTTGCGCCGCTTGTGCGCGTTGCGTGGCTGTCGCTGGGGCTGGTCGCGCTGTTCGCCGCGTCCTGTGCGCTGACGAGCGTGGCGATTCCCCGGTTTCTGCGCCGCGCGTCGCTGCAATACAAGGAGTACGCCTTCCGGGAAATCACCCGCAAGAGCATCTCCTCCTTCGGCTGGGAGAACACCGGGCGGTATATCTCCGCCCTGACCAACGACGCGGCGGCCATCGAAACCGGCTGGCTGACCGGGCAGTTCAATCTGGCCTCCTGCGTGGTCAGCGGGGTGGGCGCGCTGATCATGATGCTCTGCTACAGCCCGGCGCTGACGGCGGCGGGGATAGCGCTGTCGCTGCTGCCGCTGGGCGCGTCGCTCATGGCGGGCGGACGGCTGGCGGCGGAAGAAAAGCGCGTCTCCGAGGAGAACGCGCGCTTCGTCGATATGGTCAAGGATCTGCTGACCGGCTTTCAGGTGGTCAAGAGCTTCCGGGCGGAGGAGCCGGTCATCGCGCGCTTCAACGCCCGGGACACGGCGCTGGAGGACAGCAAGTGCCGCCGCCGAACCCTCGCGACGGCGATCGGCTCGCTGGGCAAGCTGACGGGCGCGGCGAGCCAGCTGGGCGTGTTCCTGATCGGCGGCTATCTGGCGGTGACGGGGCGCGGCATCACGCCCGGCACGGTGATTGTGTTTGTTCAGCTGATGAACTACATCCTGGAGCCGATCAGCGAAGCGCCGTCGCTTTTTGCGCAGCGCAAAACGGCGCAGGCGCTCACGGCGAAGCTGGCCGCGGCGGTGCGTCAAAACGTCCGCCGGGAAGGCGTCGTCGTGCCGCCTGCGCTGAAGCGGGGAATTCGTTTTGCGGATGTGTCCTTCGGGTATGAGGCGGACAAGCCCGTGCTGCGCCATGTCAGCTGCGAATTTGAGGCGGGCAAAAGCTACGCGATCGTCGGCGCGTCCGGCTGCGGCAAGAGCACGCTGATGCAGCTGCTCACCGGCGGCTACGACGGCTACACGGGCAGCGTCGCCGTGGACGGCGTCGAGCTGCGGGACATTGCCTCCGACGCGCTGTTTGAAATGATCTCCCTCGTGCAGCAGAACGTGTTCGTCTTTCACGACACCATCGGTCGGAACATGACCATGTTCCGGGATTTCCCTTCATCGGAGATCGACGAGGCGGCGAAAAAGAGCGGGATGGCGGCGGTGATCGCGTCGCGCGGGCTGGACGCGCCCTGCGGCGAGAACGGCTGCGAGCTGTCCGGCGGGGAGCGGCAGCGGCTGTCCATCGCCCGCTGCCTTTTGCGCCGCACGCCCGTGATGCTCATCGACGAGGCCACCGCCGCGCTGGACAATCAGACGGCGCGGGAGGTATCGGAGGCGATTCTCTCCCTGACGGGGCTGACGCGCATCGTGGTGACGCACCGGCTCGAAGCGCCGCTGATGGCGCGCTATGACAAAATCTATGTGATGCGGGGCGGCACGATCTGCGAGGCGGGTCGCTTTGACGAGCTGATGGCGCGGGACGGGTACTTTAAGTCCCTCTTTACCGTCGCGCAGGAGGCGTAAGCCGTCAATTCTCGAACTGCACGGCCTGTTTGTCCCTCAGGGGATATTCCCGCAGCGCGTCCGCGTCCAGGTTCTCCCGGGCGAGGCAGACGGCGGTGAGCTGGTTGTTGCGGTAGGTTTTGTAGTAGAAGGTCTGCGTGGCGGCGCTGAAACAGCACGAATAGTCGGTGATCTCGTGCAGTCCTTCCCGGGTGACGACGCTGCCCAGCGGCATGGCGACGCTGTCCAGCAGGTGGAAGAACTGCGCCACGCCCGCGTCCTCGTCCGGCAGGTCGGGCGTGTTGGCCGTCATGAACGCGGCGCGGACAAAGCGCGAGGGGGACGACAGGTCGCCCGGCAGCCCGATCCCGCCCTGCCCGTTGCTGAAGGCCGTCAGGGACAAATGGTCGCTGAAGCGGTTGTCGGCGTAGGCGCTCGTCACGTTCATGTACTGGCGCAGGTTCGTCAGGTGAAAATCGAAGGTGGGGTTGTTGGTCATCACGTCGGCGGGGTTGTCGTACACGCGCATCCCGTCGCGGGTGGCCTCCAGCACGATGGAGCTGTCCTTGTCCGCGATGTGCCAGTGCAGCGGGGAGAGGGGCAGCTTTTCGCTGAAGGGAACGTCGATCAGGTGAATCTCCTGAAGCAGCGCCCGAACCGCGGACACGTCGGCGCACTGCCCCAGCAGGAAGGGAATCAGCTCGAAGGGCGACACGCCGCGCTTGCCGGGCACGTCCTCCGGGTCGTAATACGCGTTGCCGGGGAAGTTCAGCCCCGCCATGCACAGCCCTTTTTCGTTCGCGGCCTCGGCAAAGAGCGGGTAGCCGTCCTGTACCGTCGCCATGCCGATGAGCGCGTAGTGGTTGACCATTCGGCCCGCCTTGCGCCAGGCGAAGGGGAAGCGCCGGGGCGCGATCACCACCCGCTGGCCAAAGGCGTATTCAAGATCCAGGTTCCGTCCAAAGATGAAGGATGGGGTACGGAGCGCGATGCTGGTGCACATAGAGAAACCTCCTTGCTGATTGATGCGGTTGTTGACGCAGCTTTTCCGATAAGCCCATTATAGCAGATTGCGCGGCCCGCTGCAACTTGTCCTGCGCAGGATCAGCGCGGTCAGCGCGCCCTCTACCGTCAGCAGCGCGGCGCACAGTCCGGCCAGGCGCAGCCGGTAGGGCCACACGCCGCCCCGGGCGAGCGCTTCCAGCGGTGTTCCCGGGATGGGCCCGCGGAGAAAGAGGTAATTGCCGCCCGTGAGCGCGTTCACGCCGCCGGCCAGGCACGCGATGAGCAGGAGCAGCCCGAAGGCGGTCGCCGCGCCCCAGGGCGAGGGCGTTTTGCCCAGCGCAAGGGGCAGGAAGGGCGCAAGGACGATCATGCAGTGCATCAGGTGGAAGGCCAGCGCGGTCGCGCGGGGCCAGGGCGTTTGGAGCACCGCGGGGAAAAGCAGCGCTCCGAGCGCGCCGGGCACACCCGCGTAGAGGGCAAAGTGCCACAGCGCGCGCCGGTTGCTGAGCAGCATCGGGAGCGTCAGCAGCCCGGCCAGGCTGCACAGGTGCAGCGGCAGCCCGGTGCGCCAGGTGAGCAGCCCCGCGGCGAGCAGAATCAGCTCCTGCGCGGCCATGGCGGCGTAGGCGGTCAGGCCCAGCGTCCAGGCGGCGCGCCGGTAGCGCCTCCGCGCCGCGCCAATCAGGCCGCACCGGCGCAGGAACACAATCCGCCGCATCACGCCGCCCAGCGCGACGGCGGTGACAATCAGCAGGGCAAACTGCAAAAAAACGCCCCCTCCCCGGGCTTTAGTATGGCCGGGAGGGGGCGGATTGATGACAGACAGTGGGTCAGGCATCCTGACCGGCGGCGCGGATGCACCGCTTGAGCCAGCCGCCGCGCAGGTAGTAGACCACGAACATCACCGAGGTGATCACCCAGGTGACCGGGTAGCACAGCAGCATGAAGGAAATGCTGTGGTACGGCGGCGCGATGAAGTCCACCCAGACAACCCGCAGCAGGCAGATGCCGACCAGCGTCATCAGCGTGGGGATGAGCGAATCGCCCGCGCCGCGAACCGCGCCGGAGAGAATCTCCACGCACAGGTAGGTGATGTAGGTGGGCACGAGCAGGCGCAGGATCACCATGCCCTGCCGGATGACCTCCTCGTCGTTGGAGAAGAGCCGGTACAGCGATTCGCCCGCCAGCATCAGGAAAACAGAGAGCACAACCGTCGCGCCGGCGGCCATCGTCATGCACACGCGGACGCTCTTGCGCACCCGGTCGTACAGCCCCGCGCCGAAGTTCTGCCCCACAAAGGTGGTGATCGCCATGCCGAAGGCGTTGATTGTCATCCAGTACAGGCCGTCCAGCTTGCCGTAGGCCGTCCAGGCGGCGAGGGTGATGGTGCCGAAGCCGTTCACCGCGGTCTGGATGAGCACGTTGGAGAAGGAATACATGATGGATTGCAGCCCCGCGGGCAGGCCGATGCGCACGATACGGCCCATCAGCCCCATGTGCAGGCGGATCCTGCGCCAGTGCAGCTGATAGGACTGCCGGGAGCGGCACAGCGTGAGGATGATAAGCACCGCGCTGACTGTCTGGGAGAGGATGGTCGCCAGCGCCGCGCCGGCTACGCCCATCTGGCAGCCCAGCACCAGCACCACGTCCAGCACGATGTTGGTCATGCACGCGACGATCAGGAAATACAGCGGACGCCTGGAGTCGCCCACCGCCCGCAGCAGGCCGGAGCCGATGTTGTAGATCAGCGAGGGGATCATGCCGCCGAAGTAAATCCGCAGGTAGGACAGCGCGTCCGGCATCACGTCGTCGGGGGTGTTCATCCAGCCGAGCATGGTGGGAGACAGCACAATGCCGCCCACCGTCAGCACCGCGCCGAAAAGCAGCGCCATGGCCGCGGCGGTATGCACCGCGTCGCTGACCTTGTCCGGCTGCCTGGCGCCGTAGTATTGGGACAGAATGACCGTCGCGCCGGAGGAAAGCCCGACGAAGAAGCCGACGATCAGGTTGATCAGGTTGCCCGTCGCGCCGCCGACCGCCGCCAGGGCCGTGGTGCCGACAAACTTGCCGACGATAATCGCGTCGGCGGTGTTGTACAACTGCTGGAAAAACGTGCCCAGCAGAATGGGGAAGAAGAACAGCAGCAGCTGCTGCCAGATCACGCCGCCGGTAATGTCCTGGCTGGCGATACGCGGCTTCCGTGCCATCGTGGTTCGCTCCTCTTGACAATCGTAATGGGCCTATTATCCCATAAAGTTGTCCAAATGTCCACAGGCGCGAAAAGATTTATTTTTTCGTCAGCAGCTCGCCGATCATGTCGCCGATCATGTCCGCTACGCTGTCCGCCGCGCCGGAGGAGGAAGTGCCCAGCAGCGTGGTGATCATATCGCTGCACTCGCCCTTGAGCACGCGGGTCGCGGCCTTGCGGGTGGACGCGTCTGCCAGCCGGTAGGCCTCGACGAGCTTCTTCTCCGTCGCGGTGACGCGCATGGTCGTGTTCGCGTTGGCGGGGGTTTTCGGCTTCTTGTCCTCGGCCTTTTTGGTCGTACTCTTCTTGGCGGTCGTCTTTTTTGCCGCCGTCTTGCCGCTCTCCTCCTTGGCGGCGCCAAGCAGCGACGCCTGGGTCACGCCGGTGGCGACGGCAATCTTCTTGAGCTGCGCGTTCGTCAGGTCGATTTCACCCCGCTCGGCGCGGCTCACCTCCGACGCGGTCAGCCCGCTGCCGACCTTCTTTGCCAGCTTTTCCTGGGTCAGATCCGCGGCGGTGCGCGCCTCGCGAATCAGCTTGCCGGTTTTGCTTCCCATGTGATTTGTCCTCCTGTGGTTTTTCTTCTATTATACCGGAGATAGGCGGCAATTTGAAGGGGATTTGTGAAGAAAATGAAAATTCTGGCGGCATTTGTTGCAATTCCGCCGCCCGCGGCGTATACTGACAGGGCAAGGAAGCGCAATGCAAGGAGGAATTTGTCATGGACATTCAGAAGCTGATCAACACCGTGTTGGAAAAGCTGGAGGGCAACAACGACCTGGTGAACCGCTTTATGAAGGAGCCGGTCAAGACGCTGGAGGAGCTGACCGGCATTGACCTGCCGGACGAGCAGATCAACGCGGTGGTCGAGGGCGTGAAGGCCAAGCTGAACCTGGACGCGACCGTGAAGGGCGCGAAGGGCGTGCTGGACAGCGTGATGGGGCTTTTCGGCAAGAAGTAAGCAAAAAAGGAAACGTATAAGAAAAAAGGCGGCGCGGGCCGCTTTTTTTCGTGCAGGGACGCGGGAGGCTTCACAGGGACGCGGTATCGAGCATAATTTACTGCATGATCTTGACAATTTTCACCAAATTTGGTATAAAGGGAAAGAAAAGGGGATCAAAATCATTTGGAGGAAGGAACGAAAAAGACAATGGAAACGAATCGAAGCCTCATCAAATATATCCTGCTGTGCATCATCACACTCGGGATCTACGGCCTTTTCTTCTGGCATAAATATGTGCAGGACGTGAACACGCTGTGCAGCGGAGACGGCAAGAATACGCACGGCATTCTGGCGGCCATTCTGCTGTCCATCATCACGCTGGGCATTTACGGCTTTGTATGGACGTATGGGATGCAGAACCGTCTGCGCGATAAGGCCGGACGCATGGGAACAGGGCCGATTGCCGGCGGTGGAACGATCCTGCTGTGGCAGATTTTCGGCAGCCTCCTTTTCGGAATCGGCCCGCTGGTCGGAACGTATATTCAGATTCACTCAATCAATACGGTTGCCTATGCGTCCCAGGCCGCGCAGAATCGTCAGGTGGAGCAGCGCTGGAATCCGGGCGTGCAGGGCTATTAAGCCGGAGCGTGACAGCGCTCACATCCTTGGAATAACCAAAAGAACCGCGGCGTGCGGCTCTTTTGCGTATGCCGCGCCTTACGACTCGATCAGCCGGATGGCGCGCACATCGGATTCGGAAACCGTCATGTAGACGGTGTGCTGATTGGTATAGATCACCATGCCCGGGGCCGCGCCGCCGGGCTTTTTGACGTACCGGCGGAGGGTGTAGTCGATCGGCACGGAGGAGGAACGCTGCCCCTTGGAGTACCAGGCGGCGAGGATGGCGGCTTCCCGGAGCGTCTGCTCGGGCACGTCGCCCTCCCGGCGGATGATGACGTGGCTGCCGGGCATATCCTTGGCGTGCAGCCATGTTTCGCCCGGCCGCGCGCCGGTGGTGAGCCGGTCGTTCTGCGCGGCGTTCTTGCCGACGTGAATTTCAATGCCGTCGGAGGACTCGTAGCGGTAGGGCTTCGATTGGGGCAGGGCGCGCTGCTGGCGGCGGTTGGTGATCCGCTTCATGTAGCCCGCGCGCACCAGCTCCTGCCGGATCTCCTCCAGCTCGCTTTCGCCCACGCACTTGCCCACGTCCAGCAGCGCGCTTTCGAGGTAGTCCAGCTCGCGGAGGGTGATGTCCCGCTGCTCGGCGGCCTTCTCCCGGGCGGAGCGGGCCTTTTGGTACTTCTTGAAATAGCGCTGGGCGTTCTGCGACGGGGTCAGCTGGACGTCCAGCGGCACGCGGAGGGTGCCGCCGTTCTCGTCGTAGAAGTTGGGCAGCTCGGCCTCCGTCTGCCCCTTGCGCAGCTGCCACAGGTTCGCGTTGATGATTTCGCCCATCAGCCGGTATTCCTCCATCCGCGCCGCCGAGGCCAGCTCCTCCTCCTGAAGGGCGAGCTTCTTCTCGCAGCGCTCGATGTGCCCCTTGAGCAGCCGCACCATGGACGCGCTCTTCTGCGCGATGCGATCCTGCTGGTCGCGGGCGCCGAAGTAGCGCTCCAGCGCGCGGCTCAGGCTTTCCGACGGCTGCTGGCTGGAAAGAGGCTGGCTGAGGTAGGGGAAGGCGAACACGTCCGCCGGGTCGCCCGCATCGTCCACCAGCACCTGAGGCGCGGCCAGCTCCGGCAGGCGGCGCAGCAGCGAAGCCAATCGCGCGGCCGCGTCCGGCAAATCATCCGGCCAGGTTTGACCGGGGGAGAGCACGCGGAAGGCCAGCTCCCGCGCCGCGGGGCCGGACAGACCGGTCACGCAGGCGGTCAGCGCTTTGGCGAGGGGTTGCCCGCTCAGGGCGGACAGGCGGTTCAAAAGCGCCTCGGTGGTGACGTCCTCCGGGGCGAGCTTGTCCTGGGCGGGGGGCGGCAAGTAGGGCAGGCCGGGCTGCACCTGCCGCACGCGGCTCATCTCCGCGCTGACGTGGCGCGCCGCGTCCAGGATGCGGCCCTCGCCGTCCACCAACATGAGGTTTGAGTGGCGGCCCATGATCTCCAGGATCAGCCGACGCAGCACATGATCGCCCAGCTCGTCCACCACGTCAACGTCCACATAAAGCACCCGGTCGCCGCCGATCTGCCGGACGGATTGCACCCGCCCGCCCAGCAGCTGCTTGCGCAGCAGCATACAGAACATCGGCGGCTCCAGCGGGTTGGGGAAAGCGCCCCAGGTCAGGTGGCACCGGGCGTTGTTGGGGGAGGCGCACAAAAGCAGCCGCCGGTTTTCGTTCCCCGCGCGAATCAGCAGCACGATCGTATCCTTTTCCGGCTGGCTGACCTTGTCAATCCGTCCGCCGGCAAGCGCCGCGTCCAGCTCCCTTGCCGCGAAGCCGAGCGTCAGTCCGTCCATGGGCATCCGCGTTCACCCTCTCTCGTTTTCCCTATTATACCGCTTTGAAGCCGGGAGGGCAAGGGGCGCGCGTCGTTCTAATCCCGCCGGGCACGCCATACATTGAACCATCCAAACTGCGAGGAGGCCGAAAACGGTGAAGGTGAGCATGAAGCGGGCGGATGTAGAGCGGGTGCTGATTGTATGCGCGGCGGTGCTGGTGGTGGTGCTGGCGCTGCGCGGCGGAGAAACGGTGGAGACGATGGTGGAGCCGCCCTTCGAGGCGGCGCAGACCGCGGCGGAGGGCGGCGAGGAAGCTTCCGCCGCGGTCGAAACGCCCACGCAGGCGGTCGTCTGCTGGTATGAGGATGGAGACGGCTATCTGGTGCCGGTGACGCGGCAGATTCCCAAGCAGGACGGCATTGCCCGGGCGACGCTGGCGATGATGGTCAAGTCCAGCGAGAACGACCTGGCCGCGGCGCGGCTGGGGCTGCGCAACGTGATTCCCGAGGGCGTGACCTTCGACCTGGACATCGCCGACGGCAAGGCGCGGATTGATATGAGCAAGGAGGCGCTGGGTTGCGCCAGCGCGGAGGAGGAGCTGCTGATGGTGCAGGGCACGGCGGCGGCGCTGTGCTGCTTCGACGCGGTGGACGAGGTGTCCTTCCTCTTCGACGGGCAGAAGCGCAGCCGCCTAACCAACGGCACGGACGTGAGCGGCGTGTTTTCCGCGGATAGCGTGAACCTTGAAAGCGTGGCGACCGTGTCCTCCAATTATGCCGAGCAGGTGCAATTGTACTTCCCCTCCGCCAGCGGGCGGATGCTAGTGCCGGTGACGCGGACGGTGTTCTCCCCCGCGGACGTGTCCACCGCGATCCTGGAGCTGGCGAAAGGCCCGAAAAGCGACAGTGGGCTGGAACGCCCGCTGCCCGAGCAGTGCGGCGTGAAGTCCGTTTCGGTGAAGGACGGCGTGGCGACCATCAATTTTACCAAGGAGTTCGCGTCGGTCGCCTCCGGCGACGACGGCGGCCAGCAGGCGCTGCGCGCGGTGGTGTTCACCGCCAGCCAGTTCCCCGGCGTGAAGAAGGTCGAGGTACTGGTGGACGGTCAGCCCTTTATGCCCGAGCCGGAAACGGCGACCACCTTCGTCAACAGCGCGGAGGAGGTCATGGCGGAGTATCCGGGCGTGATCGAAATCGACTGAAAAAAACGGCGGAACGCCTTGTTGATCGGGCGTTCCGCCGCTATGCAATGCGGAGTCAGGACTGCGGGCCGACGGATTCGGCGCCGGGGGAATTGATTTGCCGGAGACGGCGGCCAATCAGCCAGGAGGCGGCGAGCAGCGCCGCCAGTCCGACCAGCAGCAGTCCGGCGAGCGCCAGCCCTTCCTGCGACCCCAGCCGCTGGAGGAAAAACACGCGCCCGAGCAGCGTCGTGGCCAGGGTGAACCCGGCGGTCATCGCGGCGACCAGCAGCGCGCGGGAGAGGGTGAGCGGCCAGCACAGGCGAAGCAGCACCATCAGGCCCATGCCGCCGGCGGAGAGCGTCGCCAGGGTCGCGCACATACCATGGCTCCAGCCCAGGAGCGAAAACGCCATCGACAGCGCCGCGCAGACCGTCACCGCCGCCGCGCCCGGCACGGCTCGGGAGAGCACCGTCTCCAGGAAACGGCCGCGAATGGGCTGACGGTTCGGTTCCAGCGCCAGCAGGAAGGAGGGCACGCCGATGGTCAGCGTGCTGATCAGCGTCAGCTGGATGGGCTGGAAGGGGTAGGCCACCGGCAGAAAGAGCATCAATACGCTCAGCGCGAAGGAATACAGCGTCTTGACCAGAAACAGCGACGCGGCGCGGGTGATGTTGTTTACCACCCGCCGACCCTCGCTTACCACCCGTGGCATGGCGGAAAAGTCCGCGTCCAGCAGCGTCAATTGCGCGGCGTGCTTGGCCGCGTCCGAGCCGCCCGCGATGGCAATGGAGCAGTCCGCCGCCTTCAAAGCGGGGATGTCGTTCACGCCGTCGCCGGTCATGGCGACGCTGTGCCCGGCGCGCTTGAGCGCCTCGACCAGGCGCATCTTCTGCTCAGGCGTGACCCGGCCAAAGACGGTGCAGCGGGCGCAGGCGGCGGAGAGCGCTTCGTCGTCTTTCAGGGTGGACGCGTCCAACCAGTCGTCGCAGCCCGGGAGCGCCACGCGGCGCGCGATGGCGGACACGGTGCGGGGATCGTCGCCGGAAATGAGCTTGATCGTCACGCCCTGCTCGCGGAAATAGGCGAGGGTCTGCGCGGCGTTCTCGCGCACCTCCTCCTCCAGAAAGATCAGCCCTAACAGGCGCTGAACGGGCGGCGCGTCCGTTTCGGTGACGCGGCCACGCGCCTGAGCCAGCGCCAATACGCGCGCGCCCCGCGCGGCCCGCTCCTGCGCGGCCTGCTTCAGCGCGGGCGGAAACTGATCGTCCGTCAAAACGAAGGTGGGCGCGCCGAGGATGAGCGTCGTGCCGTCCGCAAAGGACGCGGCGGATTTTTTGCGCGCCGAGGAGAAGGGCAGCACCGCCACGGGCGCTTCCGTCTCCGGCGGAACAAAGGCGCGCAGCGCGTCCAGCGTGCCGGAGCGCGTGTCAAACGCGCCCAGGAACCGGGCGAGCGACGCGCGCAGCGTTTCTTCGTCCGCCTCGGCGGGCAGCGTTTCGCTCACGGCCATTCGCCCGGTGGTGAGGGTGCCGGTCTTGTCCAGGCAGAGCACGTCCGCCCGGGCGAGGGTTTCGATGCCGTACAGCTCCTGCACGAGCGTGCCCCGCCGCCCCAGGCGGATGACGCCCACGGCCATCGCCATGCTGGTCAGCAGCACGAGGCCCTCGGGAATCATGCCCAGCATCGCCGCGACGGTGGAGGGCACGGCGGTTTCAATCGGCGTGCCGCCAAGGAAAACCTGCTTGCAGAACAGCAGCAGGCCAAGCGGCGTTAAAATGACGCTGACAAAGCGCAAAAGCCGGTTCAGGTCGTTCATCAGCGCGGAACGGGGGCGCTTGATCTGCCGGGCGTTTCGGGTGAGGCGGTTGGCGTAGCTTTCGTCGCCCACGCGCACCAGCTGCGCCACGCAGCGGCCCTCCGTCAGATAGCTGCCGGACATGAGCCAGTCGCCCTCGCGCTTGGCGATGGCGTTGCTTTCACCCGTCAGCAGCGACTCGTCGGCCGCGCCCGCGCCGGAGCGGACGATGCCGTCCGCGACCACCTGATCGCCGCTTCGCAGGACGGTCAGATCGCCCCGTACCAGCTCCTCCGGGCGACAGACGCGCTCCTTGCCCTCCCGCAGCACATGAACGACGGGCGCGTTCAGCACCGACAGGCGGCGGATGGTGCGCTGCGCCCGCAGCTCCTGCACGGCGCCAATCAGCGTGTTGGAAACGACCACGCCCATAAACAGCAGGTTGCGGTAGGAGCCGACCGCGATCAGCGCCGCGGCCAGCGCCACGTTCAGCAGGTTAAAGAATGTGAACAGGTTACCGGCTAAAATCTGCCAAACCGATTTTCCCGCGTCGGCGCGGGCGGCGTTGCCCTGCCCGGCGTCCATGCGGCGGGCGGCCTCCGCCTCGGTCAGGCCCTCCTCCGGGGTGGGAACATAGTCCTCCGGCAGGGCGGTGTCAATCCGCAAATCATCCAGCATTGGTGCCTCCATGCGTGCGTCGGTTGCGCTGCTTTGTCTGATTATACCGCCGCGCGATCAGCACATTCAATAAGAGCGCGGTTAAAAGTTGCTGAGACGGGTCACAGCCCCAGCAGCGGCGGCAGATCCTGCAAGCGCTTTAAGACCGGCGCGCCCGCGCCGGCGAGCACCTCGTCGGACTGGTGGCCGCCGGAGATCAGATAGCACCGGCAGCCGATGGCGCGCGCCACCTCCGCATCGTGGCAGGTATCGCCGATGAATACCGCGTCCTTCGGGTCGAGGCGGCTGTCCCGCAAATAGTCGAGGGCCAGCGCCACCTTGCCGACGGCGTACACGTCCGCCAGGCCGAGCACCGCGTCGAACATCCCGCGCAGGGCGGGGAAGCCGTCCACCTGCGCGCGCAGCCTGTCCTGCTGGGAGGCGGACAGGATCACCTGCCGGAACCCCGCCTGATGGAACTGCCTGACCGTCTCCGCCACGCCGGGGGCGAGGCGCACCTGGTCGAAGGAGGCGACGTATTTCTCGCCCCACTCCCGGGCGACGGTGGGGAAATCCTCCGCGCTCACGCCCAACGCGTCATAATACGCCTGCACCGGAAAACGGAACAGGCGGCGGTATTCCTCTACGCTCGTTTTTCTGTATCCGTGGCGGAGAAAGACCTCGTCGTTGATGCGGACGGTCAGCTCCACGTCGTCAACGAGGGTGCCGTTAAAATCCCAGAAGATGGTCATTTTGCGCTTTCCTCCCGCTGTGATGAAGGCTCGCACGGCCCGCACGCTGCCATCCGGCGACGAATCGCCTCGTAGGAAACGTCGGACAGGTCGTGCTCAATCTTGCACGCGTCGGCGCGGGCCTGGGTCGGATCAACCCCCAGCTGCGTCAAAAAGGCGGTCAGGGTTTTGTGCCGGTCATAAATGCGCCGGGCGATGGCCGCGCCCGACTCAGTGAGGGTGATCAGGCTGCCGGAGTCCATGAGCAGATAGCCGCTCTCCCGCAGGCGCTTCATGGCGACGCTGACCGAGGGCTTGGTGACGTTCAGGCGCGCGGCGATGTCCACCGAGCGAGCGTAGCCCTTCTCCTCCTGGAGCATCAGGATGGCCTCCAGGTAATCCTCCGCGCTCTCATGGATGTTCATGCCGGTTCCTCCTTTTTCCGTCCGGATTTGTTGCTTCTAATAGTACCATGATCCCCTGTTTTTTGCAAATCGAATTTCGCCTGTCTCCACGTCTGAAGCAGGTTGACAAGGCGCGTCCGTCCTGCTAAACTGAACCCGGAAACGCAGGGAAAGGAGACGGCCATGGCAACCTGGATTGTAGGCGGTGTGCTTGCGCTGCTGGTCGGCGCGGTGATTCGGAAGATGATCAGGGACAGGCGCAGCGGCAAGTCCGCCTGTGGGGGCGACTGCTCCCGCTGCGGCGGCTGCCATTGATGGAGCTTGACTTTCCATGAACTGGATGGTATAATAAAAATACATACTGAAATCGGGGAGGAAAAGAACATGAAAAAGTTGACGGCGCTGCTGCTTTGCCTGTGCCTGACGCTGGGCTGCGCGACCGCGCTGGCCGCGGGCAAGCTGACGGTGACTCAGGAAACCTATGTGCCGCTGCTGCGCTATGAGACCTACTACGGCTACGTTTTCGCTGAGGTGGCGAACACCGGTGACAAGAACGTCGAGTTCGGCAACGGTATTTTTGAAATTCTGACGGCGGACGGCGATCCGCAGGAGAGCAATGACGTGTACTCCTGCTATCCAGAAGTGCTGGCTCCCGGCGAAATGGGCTACCTGTTCCGCTATGACAGCTGCAAAAACGCCGCCAGCCTGGAGGACATCGGCGACTACACGCTGACCGTGTCCGGCAAGGCGACCAAAAAGGAGATCACGCCCCGCGTCGGCGCGACGGCCGACCTGAAGCTGGAGACGTACAGCTGGGGCGACCCCTACGGTGTGCTCACTGTAATGCTGAGCAACACGAACGAGCAGGACGTGCAGGAGTTGCGCGGCGCTTACGGCGTTTACGACGCGGAGGGCAAGCTGCTCTATGCGGATAACATCTATAACATTGACAGCCTGCTGCTGCCCGCGGGGCAGACGGTCGGCTTCCGCCAGCAGATTGACAGCGCCATCGTCGAGTACTGGGCGGCCAACAACATCACGCCCGCGACGGTGAAGGCGATCGTCTTTGTGGAGGAATAATACGAATAGGCAAAAGGCAGGGCGGTGCGTCCGCCCTGCCTTTTTTGCTTTTGGACGGGCGCGATTCGCCGTTGCAACGTTTTGTGCTTTATGGTATACTAAGACGAATATACGGAAGTTTGAGCGGGGCGGTGAAAACGCGTGAAAAAAGCGAGGGCGTGCCTGCTGGCGGCGTTGCCGCTGCTGAACAAGGCCATCGTCTCCGCATCCGCGGACGAGCTGGAACAGACCATGCTCCGGGAAATGGTGGACGCGCCTTCTCGGATGACGCTGGCGGATGCCGCAATGCGCTTCCGTGTGCCGCTGAGTCTGGGGCTGCTGCTGGCAGTGGTTGCGCTGGCGATCTCCGCGATCGTCGGCCAACGGCGGCACGCGCGGCGGCTGGCCCGCAGCCGGGAGGAGCTGAACCAGGCGCTGCGCGTCCAGGAGGAGGAGGAAGCGCGCCGCCGTCAGCTGGAAGCGCAGCACGAGGCGGACGAGCGCTACCAGCGCGCGCTGAAGTATCAGGCTCAGCATGATGAGCTGACGGGGCTGTACAACAAGAGCGGCTTTGTGGCCGCCACGCGCCGCCTGCTGGATCAGGCGCCGGATGTGCCTCATATTCTGCTGCGCGGAGACATTACCCAGTTCAAGCTCTATAACGATTTGCTTGGCGTGGAGGCGGGCGACCGGCTTCTTCAGCAGATCGCCGAGGAGCTGAAGCGCATCGCCCTGCCCGGCGTGACCTATGGCCGGTGGACGGCCGATCATTTTGTCGGCTGTATGCCCGCGGACAGAACGCCCGTGAATAAGCTGTGCGAGCATATGACGGCCTGGGTACGCAGCCAGTGCCCTGATTATCAGTTGCAGCTTTGCTTCGGTCTGTACGAAATTGACGAGCCTGCCATGGACGTCAACCTCATGTGCGATCGGGCGCTGCTGGCCATGCGCACCGTGAAGGGGTTGTATCCGGCACAAATCGGCGTTTATTCCACTCCGCTGCGGGAGCAGATCATGAAGGAGCAGTGGGTCGTCAATACCATGCAGTCGGCGCTGGAGGCGGGGCAGTTTGTCCCTTATTTCCAGCCCCAGTACCACCTGCACACCGGCGAAATCACCGGTGCGGAGCTGCTGGTGCGCTGGAACAGCCCGGAAAAGGGGCTGATGACGCCCAGCGAGTTCATCCCCATTTTCGAGCGCAGCGGCGCGGTCGCGGGGGTGGACGCGTACCTGTGGGAGCAGGCGTGTCGGTGGCTGCGCTCCTGGCTGGATCGGGGCAACCCGCCGCTGCCGGTGTCGATCAACGTATCCCGGGTGGATATGCGCTTGATAGACGTTTGTCAGGTGATTCCGGTGCTGGTGGAGAAATACGGCCTGTCCCCCGCGCTGATCCGCCTGGAGGTGACGGAGAGCGCCTACGTCGATTCGGCGGCGCAGCTCATCCGCGTTATCCAGCGGATGCAGGAGCTGGGCTTCATCATTGAAATGGACGACTTCGGCAGCGGCTATTCGTCGCTGAACCTGCTCAAGGATGTGCCGGTTCATGTGCTCAAGCTGGACATGGGCTTCCTGTCCCCCGGCGATGAATACGACCGGGGCGCCTCGATCCTGCGGTCGATCATGAACATGGCGCGATGGCTGCGCCTGCAGGTGATTGCCGAGGGCGTGGAGACGCAGCGGCAGGCCGACTTTCTGCGTTCAATCGGGTGCAGCTACGCGCAGGGCTACTACTTTGCCAAGCCCCTGCCTGTGGACGAGTTCGAGCGGCTGCTGCGCGCGTCCAACATCGGCGAGGCCAGCGTACCCGGCAGCCAGCCGGACAACGGGGACGCGGTGGAGAACAATCCGCGGATGCGCGGCGGCCGGGAAACGCTGATTCTGGCGGATGCGGATCAGTCCGTCCGCAGCCGGCTGCGGAGCATCCTGGGTACGGGGTACGACTATCTGGAGGTCGTCTCCGGTCAGATATTGATGGCGCACCTGCACGCGGGCGTCCGGCCTGCCGCCATTTTGACGGACGCGCAGCTGCCGGACATGAACGGCTATGAGGTCGTGCAGGCCGTGCGGGACGATCCGCAGCTGTCCAGCATTCCGGTGCTGCTGATGATGGACGAGCGCGAGCGCGGCGAGGGCCATGACGATCGGGCCGCCGGCGCGTCGGAATATCTCTTCAAGCCGCTGCATCCGGAAATTGTCCGCTATCAGGTGGCAAACCTGCTGAGGATTTATGATTTCATGCGGAAGGCGCACTACGACGGCCTGACCGGGCTGTACAACCGCACGGCCATCCGGATGCGCATCACGGATTATCTGCTCAAGCTCAAGGGCAGCCCGGTGCAGGCGCTGCTGATGGAGCTGGACATCGACCGCTTCAAGCAGCGCAACGATGCGGAGGGCCGTCTGTTTGGCGATCACACGCTGGCGGCGCTGGCACAGATGCTGCGTCAGACCTGCGGCCCGCAGACGCTCATCGGTCGCATGGGCGGGGACGAGTTCATCGTTCTTTCGCCGAATATGCGCTCCCGGGCGCAGATGCGCGCGCTGGGCGAACAAATTCTGGAAAAGGCGCGTCAGCTGGAGGTCGACGGTCGCAGCGCGAAGGTAAGCTGCTCGATCGGCGCGGCGGTCTATCCCGGGGATTTCGCCCATCAAAACGACCTGTACAGCGCGCTGGATGAGGCGCTGAGCGCGGCAAAGCGCCTGGGCGGCAACGCTCTGTGCTTCTACGACGAGCGCTTCGGCGGAACCGGGGGAGAAAAGAACGCGTAACGAGGGAGGATCGGGATGGAGCGAATCCTGCTGCTCATGGCTGTGAGCGACTATCGGGAGGCCGACGACGCCCTGCGCGGCGCGCTGAAAACGGCCCGCCAGCCCGCGCGGCTGACCTTCGGCCTGTCCCTGACCGAGGAGCCGGACGAGGAAGCGCTGACCGCCATGCGCGCGCTGGGCAGCGCGCAGTTTCTCTGCCCCGCGCAGGACGTGTGGGCCAGCCTGCGTCCGCTGTGGCAGGGCGAGGGCTATGTGCTGATCGCCCATCCGGCGATGGTCTTTCGCCCCGGCTGGGACGAGGTGCTTCTGACCAGCCTGCGGCGCTGCCACCGGGGAACGGCGCTCAGCGCCGTGCTGACCGGCTACCTGCCCCGTCCCTGCGACCCGGTGGACGCGGTGTATCCCGTGGCGGCGGAGGGCTTCAATGACGACGGCGCGCTCCGCTTTGGCCGGGGAATGCCGCTTCGCTACGCCAAAGCGCCGGAACGGTCGGCGTTCCTCCATCCGGATTTCTGCTTCGCCCCGGCGGCGTTCTTCCGTCAAATGGCGGAGGGGCAGGGCGCGCCGTTTCTGCGCGCCTTCCGCTCCAAGTGGGAGCTGTTCACCCTGCACCGCCCGGTGATCGCCATGCAGTGGGATACGCCCGTGCCGCCCTGTCCGGTGGATCTGGCGGAGGAGGCGCGGCTGGGCGGGACAAGCCGGTTTGAGAAGCGCTTCGGCGTTATCTTCCGGGAAAGGAAGCTGTCCGCCATGGCGCGCCTGGGCATTTTCTCGCCGGACTTGAACTTTCCACAGGTCATCCCCCTGCGCGTGAAGCTGCGGGAGGCCTCGCGGGAGGCGGCGATGCGCGGCACCCGGGCGACGCCGCTGTGCGTGACGGCCTGGCTGCGCCTGCCCGCGCCGGAGGACGGATTGCCGGAGGAAGCCTTTCACCGCTTCTCCCGCCTGGCGCGGCTGAGGAACGTAGCGCTTCTGTGCTTTGCCGACGGGGAGTCGCTGCGGAAGATTGCGCTGACGCATCCGAACGTGCTGGAATACAAGCGCCGCTACGGCCTGCCGCTTTCCCGGGACGTGCGCGCGGAGAACGCGCTGCGCTTTACGCGGCTGTCCAAGGTGTTTCTGCTCTCGCAGGGTCGGGAGAAGCTGATGAACCACAGCCACTACGTCTGGGTTGACTTCGGCTATCTGCGCTTCCCGGTTTACGAGCGCGCCGGTTTCGACTGGGACGCGCTCTGCCGCGAGCGGATCACACTGGCGACAGTGGACGGCGCGCCCGATCTGTCGATGATCTCCGTGCCGCAGGAAATGCTGCCCGGGCTGTGCCGGGAGGTACTGGCCCGGAGCGAGGCCGCCATGGCGCGCACGGGCCGGTTGCCGGAGGAAGCGGCGGTCTGGGAGGACATCATGCGCGACAACCCGGACTGGTTCGACACCGAGGCGTTGGCGGGCAAACATGAGCTGATCACCCTCGCTCTCAGCCAGGACGATTCGGACGCGAAGGAACAGCAAAAAGATTTGGATTGACTGAAATAGGAAAGGGAGCGAGCAAATGGCATTTTTGCAGGTACAATTCTTTTCAGAGGCGCTGAAGGTCGCCTCGACGGTGAACGTGATTCTGCCGGAGAACAGCCAGGGGATCGGCGTGGACGCGTCCGCGTCGGAAAAGCTGCCGGCGGTGCTCTATCTGCTGCATGGGTACAGCGACGATCATTCCATCTGGATGCGTCGCACCAGCGTGGAGCGCTACGCCGCCGAGCACAACCTGGCGGTGATCATGCCCGCCGTCAACCACAGCTTCTACACGAACGAGGCGCAGGGCGAGCGCTACTGGGACTATGTGGCCGACGAGCTGCCCCGGACGATGCACCGCTTCTTCCGCCTCTCCGATCGCCCGGAGGAAACCTTTGTGGCCGGCTTGTCGATGGGCGGCTATGGCGCGATGAAGCTGGCGCTGACCCATCCGGAGCGTTTCGCCGCCGCGGCGAGCTTCTCCGGCGCGGTGGACATTGCCGAGATGTCCGGCGAGCGGGCGAAGCGTAATCCGGAAAAGGAGCGCGTCTTTGGCGATTTGCAGAAGCTGCCGGGCAGCGACAACGATCTGTTCCACCTGATGGAAAAGAACGCCTCCGCGCCCCGCAAGCCGCGCCTGTACGTTGCCTGCGGCACCGGCGATTTCCTCTACCATCAGCATCTGCGCTTTGTGCCCGCCTTGCGGGCGCACGGGTGGGACGTGACCTGCTACGAGAAGCCGGACGAGGTGCACGCCTGGCGCTTCTGGGACGAAGAGATTGCCAAAACAATCCCGTGGATGATGCGGGAGCTGGAAAAGCAGGCGTAACGGGAGGCGTTTGATGGAAGATCAGGCGGCTTGCGCGGCGCTGCTCCGGGAGATCGGCGAGGCCAGAAAAATGGTGCTGTCCACGTCGCTGAACGATGTGGTCACGTCGCGGATGATGAGCGTGGTGATTCTGGACGGGCGGCTGTACTTTCAGACGGACAAAACGCTTCGCAAGTACGCTCAGCTGACGGGCAACGCGAACGTCGCCCTCTGCGCCGACAACCTGCAAATCGAGGGGCACTGCGAGGAAGAAGGGCATCCGCTGGAAAACGCCGCCTTTTGCGCGGCATATCGGAAGCACTTCCCCGGCTCCTACGACGCGTACACGGCCCTGAAAAACGAGCGGCTGTTTTCGGTCACGCCGACGCGAATCGAGCGCTGGGTCTACCTGGAGGGCGTGCCGTACCTGGAGCTTTTTGATGCGCAGGCGCAGCGTCACAGCCTGACGCGCTACCTCGGCAAGTGATACGCGGCTCAACACAGGCATGAAAAAAAGCGGTTTCGGCCGCTTTTTTTCGTTCGTCGGACGCGCCTTATTCGGGCGGCAGGTCGTCCGCCTCCGCCAGCGCGTTCATGGCGTTCTGACTGACGGTGCGCATGATGCGTTCCAGCGTGCGCTGATCCTCCGCGCTCAGACCGGCGGTCAGAACGTCGGTGAAGTGCTGAAGAAGCGCCATGCCTTCGTTGACGATGGGGGCGGCCTGCGGCGTCAGGCGCAGGTGAATGCGGCGGCGGTTGTGCTCGTCCCGCCGCTGCTCGATCAGGCCCAGCCCGGTGAGATGCTCCACCGCCCGGGAAACGTGGGACTTCGTCAGCGCCCGGAGCTGCACAATCTCCGCCGCGGTGTCAAAGCCGGGGTTATTGGCGATGAACAGCAGCACGTCCAGCTCCATGCGCGTCAGCCCCGTGGAGCGCATTAAAATCGCCATTTCCTGAGCGTACAGGCGCTTGAGCGTCAAGCGGATGGTGACAAGCGGATGGGTCATCAGCGTCGCCTCCTTGCAAGCGGCCGTTCGGCGCGCGTAAAGATCAGCCGGAACAGAAAGCTGCCCATGCCGATGCCCAGCGCGATCATGAGGATGCTGGTCATCGCGCCGACGCCGGCTTGCAGTCCCGCGGCGTTTTGGTGCTGACCCAGCAGCGCCATGCAGCGGTACAGCCCCAGGCCCGGCACCAGCGGGACGATGGACAGCGTAATGAATACCGTCGCGATCATGCGCATTCGCCGGGCGCAGCCCTGCGCGATCAGCGAGCCGAGCAGCGCCGCGACGAAGTTGGCCGCCGGATCGCCCGCGCCCGCGAGCATCAGCAGCCAGTAAACCAGATAGGCGACGCCGCCCACCAGGCTGGCGGGCAGCCAGGCCCGCCGAGGCGCGTGCAGCAGCATAGCGAAGCCCAGCGTACCGGCGAAGCTGGAAAACAGAATCAGCAGAGCCTGAGTCACAGCGGCGCGCCTCCCCCCGTCAGGATGGTGAACAGCGCGGTGGCCAGCAGCACGCCGCCCGCCACCAGCGCCGCGATCAGCACCGCCTGAATGCCGTGGGACAGCCCGGATACCATGTCGCCGCGCATGGTGTCCTGCACGGCGTTGGTCATTGCCAGGCCGGGCAGCAGGGGCATCAGCGTGCCCGCGACCATCACCTCGACGGTGCCCAGGCCCGTCCAGCAATGGAAAATCATCGGCAGAAAGGCGGACAGCACGCTGCCGGCCAGCGTCGCCACCAGCGCGTGCATATGAAACCGATCCAGCAGCGCGAAGCCGCCCTGCACCAGCGCGGCCACCAGCGCGGCGCATACGCCGTCCGCCACGCCGCCGCCGAACATCACCGCAAAGCCGCAGGCGCTCAGCCCCGCCGCCAGCATCCGAACCGGCTGAGACAGCGCGACGGGTCGGCGCTCGATCGTCCGCAGGGCGCTCAGCGCCTCCTCGCAGCTCATCTCGCCCCGCGCCACCCGGCGGCTGACGTCGTTCACCGCGTCCACCCGGTTCAGGTTGATGCTGCTGCGGCGCACGCGCATGACAGCCGTTTCGATCTCGCCGCTTGTCTTTCGGTAGCTGACAAAGATGCCGCTGGGCACGGCGAAGCTCTCCACGTCCCGCAGGCCGAAGCCCGCGCCCATGCGGGTGATGGTTTCCTCCACGCGGTACGTCTCGCCACCGTTTTCCATAATCAGCCGTCCAGCCAGCTGAAGCGGCGCCATAAAGCGGCTTTCTGCCGCCGATGCGTCGCCGGACGTTTGCTCCTCGGGCATGGAATGGGTCAGCCTCCTGTATGTCGGTATCGGTCAGTTTTTCAGCGTCGCGCGGAAAAGGTATCGCCACAGCACGCGGCGATACGCGTCGTATTGGCCGCGATGGACGTACAGGTCGCGATAAGTCTTGTAAATGCTGTATTTCACCCGGCAGGAGGCGAAGGGGTGCGCCACCGCTTCCAGCGTCATATGGACGGTCGCGCCCTTGGCGTTGCGCTGGTAGACGTACACCGGCTCCGCCGTCACGCTTACGCGCTCCGCGCCCGTCAGATAGTCGCACACGAAGGAGAAATCCTCGCCCCAGCGCAGCCCGGACACGAACCGCGTCCCCTGGCGATGAATCAGCTCGGCCCGAAACAGCTTGTTCCACAGCACGCCGCAGTAGAACGTGTTCGACCATTTGGACAGGAAGCGCAAATAGTCGTTCACCGGCATGGATTTTTCTTCCCTGATCAGCCCGCGGGTGGTGCGCAGGCTGCCCACCGTTTCATAATAGCCCGCGAGCACCAGGTCGCTGCCGTCCCGCTCGGCGATGGCGGTCAGGCGCGCCATGGAATCCGGCGGAAGCAGGTCGTCCGCGTCGACGAAGCGGATGTAGCGCCCGCGGCAGAGCGGGAGCGCCGCGTTGCGCGCCTCGGACACGCCCGCGTTCTTCTGCCGCAGCGGGCGGACGCGCGCATCCTGTTTGGCGATGCGGGAGACGATCGCCCAGGTGCCGTCGGTGCTGCCGTCGTCCACCACGATGATCTCCAGGCTCGTCAGGCTTTGCGTCAGGATGCTGTCCATGCAGGCCTGGATGCATTGTTGCCCGTTGTATACCGGCACAACAACGCTGACCAGCGGCTGCTCCACATTCATCATCCACTTTCTGCCATAACATAAAACATGATACGGTCGATATTATACCTGCTTCGTCGGGCGCGGTCAAGCCCTGCGCGCCTTTACAGCAGGCGGATGTTGGCCTTGCGGCACGCGTCGACGACCTCCTGCGGCCACAGGCTGGCCTGCACCTCGCCCACATGGGCCTTGCGCAGCAGATACACGCACATCCGGCTCTGACCGATGCCGCCGCCGATCGTCTGCGGCAGCTCGCCCGCCAGCAGCGCCTTCTGGAAGGGCAGCTCGGCGCGTTCCTCCACGCCGCGAATCTTCAGCTGACGGCGCAGCGTGTCCGGATCGACGCGGATGCCCATGCTGGAGACCTCAAGGGAGATGTCCAGCAGCGGATCGTAGAGCAGGATATCGCCGTTGAGCGACCAGTCGTCATAGTCCGGCGCGCGGCCGTCGTGAATCTTTCCGGAGCGCAGCGCGCCGCCGATGCCCATCAGGAACACCGCGCCATGCTCGCGTACCGCCCGGTACTCCCGCTCCTTGGACGACAGGTCAGGGAAGCGATCCTCCAACTCCTGCGTGGTGACGAAGGCGATCTCGTCGGGCAGCTCGGGCTTGATGTGCGGGTAGTGGGCGCACACAAAGCCCTCCGCCTTGCGCAGCGTCAGGTAGATTTTGCGCACGATGGCGCGCAGCGTTTCCTCATTGCGCTCTCCTGGCCCCAGAATGCGCTCCCAGTCCCATTGATCGACGAAGATCGAGTGAATATTGTCCGTGACCTCGTCGCGGCGGATGGCGTTCATGTCGGTGTACAGCCCCTCGCCCGGATGAAAGCCGTAGACCTTGAGCGCCTGCCGCTTCCATTTCGCCAGCGAGTGGACGATCTCCGCCGTTTCCCCCGTTTCCAGCACGTCAAAGGACACCGGTCGCTCCACGCCGTTCAGGTTGTCGTTCAACCCGCTCCCCGGCGTGACCATGATCGGCGCCGATACGCGCGTCAGGTTCAGCGCCTTTGCCAGCTCCGTCTCAAAGAAGTCCTTCACCAGCTTGATCGCGATCTCCGTATCCCGCAAGTCCAGCACCGGATTATACCCCTTCGGTACAATCAACCTCATCCTCAAATTCCTTTCCCCAGGGGCTTTGCCTCTGGACTTCCTCGCCAGGAGGGCCGCACGGCCCTCTTGAACCTCCCATTTTAGACGACCGTACTTGGTCGCGCTGTCCGAAGGGGTGCAGGGGGCAAAGGTCGCCTGTCAGGCTTTCCGGTCGCCCTCTGCACGCCTTCGGACGGGCTTGAAAAGTTTACTGCGCAATCGGGGCTTCTTTCCCTCTCCGTTCCAGCCAAACCATCAATACCGCGATGTCCGCGGGTGAAACCCCGGGGATCCGGCTCGCAGCCGCCAAAGACCGCGGCTTCTGCCGGGATAGCTTCTGCCGCGCCTCCAACCGGAGCGCGTCCATTTGCAGATAGGGCGCGTCCTCCGGCAAGAGCACGCTCTCCATCTCCCGCGCGTGACGGATCAGCGCCTCCTGCTTTTCCAGATACCCGGCGTACTTGACCGCAATCTGCCCCTGCTCCTTCGCGTTTGCCGGATAGTCCGCCAAATGCGGGGTCAGCTCGGCGAGCGCGTCCAGCGTGACCTCCGGGCGGCGGAGCAGCTCCTCCGCCGTCAGCGCTGCCGGGACGCATGGCTGCCCGTGACGCGTCAGCCACGCGTCACGATCCGCGCCCGGGGCGTATCGGATCGTCCGCAGCTCGCCTAACAGCTGCGCCGTGTCCCGCGCTTTTTTTTCCGCCCGCTCCAGACGCTCCGCGCTGGCCAGCCCGGCCTCGTAGCCGATGCGGGTCAGCCGCAGGTCGGCGTTGTCCTGGCGGAGCGACAGCCGGTGCTCGGCGCGGGAGGTCATCATGCGGTACGGCTCGTCGGTGCCGCGGGTGGTCAGGTCGTCGGTCAGCACGCCGATGTACGCCGTGTCCCGCGTCAGGGTGATCGGCGGACGCCCCTGCAACGTCAGCGCGGCGTTCATGCCGGCCAACAGGCCCTGACAGGCCGCTTCCTCGTAGCCGCTGGTGCCGTTCACCTGCCCGGCGAAGAACAGCCCGCCGATGCGCAGCGATTCCAGCGTCGGGCGCAGCTCCCGGCTGTCGATGCAGTCGTACTCGATGGCGTAGGCCAGCCGGGTCAGCTCGCACCGGCGCAGACCGGGGATGGTGCGGTACATCGCCCACTGCACGTCCTCCGGCATGGACGAGGACATCCCCTGCACATACCATTCCAGGCTCGCCTTACCCTCCGGCTCCAGAAACACCTGATGCCGCGCCTTGTCGGCGAAACGGACGATCTTGTCCTCAATGCTTGGGCAGTACCGCGGCCCCACGCCGTGAATCTGCCCGGAATACAGCGGCGCGCGATGCAGGTTCGCCCGGATGATGGTATGCGTTTCCTCTGTCGTCCAGGTCAGGTAACAGTCGAAGGTGTTTTCCAGGCGGCGATCGGTCATGAACGAGAAGGGGACGACCGGCTCGTCGCCCGGCTGGCGTTCCATCTCGTCAAAGTCGATGGTGCGCACGTCGACGCGGGCAGGCGTGCCCGTCTTGAACCGGCGCAGCTGGAAGCCCAGGCGCGTCAGGCTGCCGGACAGGCTCCCGGCGTTCATCAGCCCCTGCGGGCCGCCGGCCCAGGTGGTTTCACCGATGATGATGCGGCTGTCCAGGTACACGCCGGAGGCGACCACCGCCGCGCGGCAGGCGATGCGCTGCCCGGTCGTCGTCGTGATCGCGCAGACGCGGCCGTTCTCCGTCTCGATCGATGCGACCTCGCCCTGGCGCAGCGTCAGGCGTGGCTGGGTCATCAGCGCGCGGCGCATCCGGTTTTGATACGCCTGCTTGTCCGCCTGCGCGCGCAGGCTGTGCACTGCCGGGCCTTTGCTCAGGTTCAGCATTCGGCTTTGGAGAAAGGTATCGTCAATGGCGAGACCCATCTCGCCGCCCAGCGCGTCCAGCTCCCGCACCAGATGTCCCTTCGCCGAGCCGCCGATCACGGGATTGCAGGCCATCAGCGCCACGCCGTCCATGTTGAGCGTCAACAGCAGCGTGTCGATTCCCATCCGCGCCGCGGCCAGAGCCGCCTCGCAGCCCGCGTGCCCCGCGCCGATCACGACCAAATCCGGCATAAGCATTCCTCTTTTCATCCGTAAAGGATCATTGCGCGTCGGCCCACGGGGCGTAGAGCGCCCTCATCCACGCGCCCACGTCCATCCGCCACACGCGGGAAAGGTTTTCGGCGCTCAGCACCTCCTGGGCCGGGCCGAACTGCCCCGCGCCGCCGTCCATCAGCAGCGCGTGCGTGCCATACAATCGCGCCAGGGACAGGTCGTGCATGACGGAAATCACTGCCCGGCCGGGCGCGCGCCGCCATGCGTCGATCAAGGCCATCAGGCCGCGGAGCACCTGCAAGTCAAGGTGGTTGCCCGGTTCGTCCAGCACGAGAATTTGAGGCTCCTGGCAGAAAACCTGCGCGAGATAGACCCGCTGCCGTTCGCCGCCGGAGAGCGTCGCGACACTTTGGCGGCGGCGCTCCGTCAGGCCGGTGAGCGACAGCGCGCGGGCGATGGCTTCCTCCGCGCCCTCGTCCACCCGGGACAATACGCCCCGCCGCCGCGCATAGCGGCCCAGCGCGACGATTTCTTCCACCGTGTAGTTGCCGGACAGGCGCGTTTCCTGGCTGAGCACGCCCAAGAGCCGCGCGCGGCGGGCCGGACGCATCGCGGCGAGGCTTTCCCCGTCCAGCGTCGCGTCGCCCTCGGCGCGCAGCGCGCCGGTGATCGCGCGCACGAGCGTCGATTTGCCCGCGCCGTTCGGCCCGACGATCATCAACCAGTCGCCCTCCAGCACCGAAAAGCTGACGTCCCGCACGAGCGTCTTGCCGCCCGCCTGCACGCTGATATGGCTTGCCGTCAGGTTCATGGGCGCTCCTTTCTGGCCGCGCGGAAGTAGACGCACAGGAACACCGCCGCGCCGATCACCGACGTGACCGCGCCAAGCGGCAGCACCGCCGGGGATAGCGCCGTGCGGGCCGCCAGGTCGCACAGCATCAGGAAAATCGCGCCGCCGAAGGCGCAGGCGGGCAGCAATCGCCGATGGTTCGCGCGGACGACGAGCCGCGTGATGTGCGGCACCGCCAGCCCGACGAAGCCGATGCACCCGCCGATGGCGACCGACACGCCCAGCAGCGCGCTGACGGAGATCATCACCGTCAGCTTGACCCGTCGGACGGACACGCCCAGGTGCAGCGCCTGCTCCTCGCCCAGGGCGAAGGCGTTCAGCGGCTCCGCGCACAGGAGGAGCGCGCTGCCGCACACCAGCAGCACGGCGGCCATGACCGCCGCGCCCGCGTAGCTGGCCCCGTCCAGGGAGCCCATCGTCCAGAAGGTGATGGCGCGCAGCTTGTCCCCCGCGAAGGCGACGAGCAGGCTCATCAGGCTGGAAACGAGCATGGAGAGAATCATGCCGACGAGGATGATCGTGTTCGTTTGCAGGGAATGATCCAGCGACCAGGCCAGGGACAGCACCGCAAGCAGCGTAAGAAAGGCGAAGATCATCGCGGCGACCGCGGTGGCGGCCAGCGGCAGCCCGGGCAGGGAAATCCCCAGCAGGATGGACAGCGCAGCGCCCAGCGACGCGCCGGAGGAAATGCCCAGCGTCGAGCCGTCGGACAGCGGGTTGCGCAGCAGCCCCTGCATCGCCGCGCCCGAAAGCGACAGCGCCGCGCCGATCAGCCCCGCGCAGAGCACCCGCGGCAGGCGTACCCGCGTCAAAATGGCGCCGTGCGCGCCCTGCGCGGCTTCTCCCCGCAGCGCCGACAGCAGCGTTTGCACCGTCTCGTCCAATGGAATGGAAACGCTGCCCACGCACAGGCACAGCAGCGCGACGAGGAGCGTGAGCAGGGAAAAGAGCAGCAAATCAATCAGCCGAAACCGGTTTTTTTTCATACAGTACGTTCCTTTGAGCGCCGGGGCGGGTCATCCGCCCGCGGTGAACCGCCGCTTTCGCAGGGGCACGAAGGCGCGGGTCAGCGCCAACAGGAGGCGCTGGCGGCGCTTCAGCGCGCGGTGAACGCCGGCGTAGGTTTCGCGAGCCAGCGCGGTTTCCTTCGCCTGAGGCGCGGTGTGGCCGTAGAATACGGTGGACTCGCACGCGCCCAGCGGCACAAGCGAAGCGCCGAACCGCCGCGTGCCGTCGATCCGCTTGGCGTAGGCGAGGGGCGATTCGCTGGGCGACCGGGGCAGGTTCGCCGCGCGCAGCGCGTCATGGACGGCCTGCGCCCACACATTCCAGCGGGCAGGCTCGTCCGCGGCACGCTTTTCCAGCTGCTCGGGACGGGTCAGCCACAGCCGCAGCGCGGCGGCGGCGACCAGCGCGATGAGCAGCAATACCCACAGCCAGGTCAGGCGGACGGGCGGCCGCTCGTCGGGCGGGTCGCTTTCGGGCGGCGCGGTTTCCGGCGCGTCTTCCTCGGGTTCGGGGGAGGGAGAGGGCTGCGGCTCCTCCGGCGCGGGTGTGGGCGTGGCGGTTTCGCCGCCGTTCTCGGGCGGCTCGGGGGAGGGCGTCTCGCCGGGTGCGCCGCCCTGATTCTGTTCGTTTTGCGGCGGCGTGGAGGACGAGCCTTGTCCGGGCGTCGCGTCAAAGGTCAGCCAGCCGAAGCCGGAAAAGTAGACCTCCGTCCACGCGTGGCCGTTGCGGCCGGTCACGCGGGCGACGCCGCCCGCGTCCGGCTCGGCGAGGTAGCCCTCCACATACCGGGCGGGCAGGCCCGCCATCCGGCAGAGCACCGTCATCGCCGAGGCGAAGTAGGTGCAGTAGCCCTCCTTCGTGTTCAGCAGAAAGTTGGCGACAAAGTCAACGTTCTCCGGCTGGACGGGCGGGGTCAGCGTGTAGCGGAAGCTCCGGTTGAGATAGGTTTGGATGGCGACCGCCTTGTCATAGGCGGACGATTTGTCCGCAGTCAAACTTTCCGCCAGGTCGAAGATTTCCTGCTGCATATGGTCGGGCAGCGCCGTGTACTGGGTGAGCAGCTCCTCGTAGTGCGGGTCGGACTGGGCGGCGCAGGCGTCCACCAGCGGGCCAAGACCCACGTCGCCGCCCACGGCCAGCGCGGCGGAGACGGAGTAGGTGTCCCCCGGTTGAAGGTCGCGGGTGACGAAGATTTCACCCGAGGCGTTGAAATGGGGCACCAGATCGCCGCCGGGGGTCAGCGTGCGCACACGCTGGGGCACGAACAGCGTCGACGCGCTTGAGGCGACCATCCGCACGGTGACGGTCTGCTGCGCCATCAGCGGGCTGGACAGGCCGATGCGCCCCTGAGGCAGGCTCATGTCAAAGGTGACGTCCCGCACGGCGTTCCACTGGGGGGAAACCCACAGGTAGCGCCGGCCGCTGACGGTGTCCAGCCAGGCGCGGCCGGTGTAGCGATCCTTCGCGGTGGCGCGCAGGTAGACCTTGCGCGGCGCGGAGACGATCATGACCGGGTCGTCGTCGATCTCCGTCGGGCCGCCAAGCTGCCCCGCGCCCTGGGGGTAGAAGCCCTCCGAGGCCAGGGTGAACACGTTGCGCGGGTCGGTGAAGAACAGATAATCCAGGATGCGCTGGCGCAGCGTATCGGCGGCGGACTTGAGCGGGGGGAGCGTCGCGCCGCCGGGGGGAACGATCAGCACGCCGACCATGACCAGCGCGGCGATCATCGGCAGCACGCGTCCGAGGCGCACGCCGTCGTGACCGCACAGCGCCAGATGCGTGACCGCGCCGATCAGCGCGGGGGCCAAGCAGAGCAGCAGCGATTCGTGGCTGCTCAGCCACATCAAAAGCGCCGTCAGCACCGACACGGCCAGGGCGGGGTACGCGCCCGCGCTCCGCGAGGACAGCGTCCAGGCGGCGCAGGCGCACAGGAGCGCGATCAAGACGGCGGCGGGCCGCGCCACCATCGGCAGCGCGGCGGGCTGGCCGGACAGCTCGTAATACACGCCGCAGAGCACCTCGCGCAGCGTGGAAACGCCGCCCCCGAGCGTCAAAAAGCCGACGAGCAGCAGCAAGCCCGCGCTAAGCAGCGCAAAGCGAGCCGCCCGGCGCATCCCGCAGGCGGCGAAAACGGCGATGACGGCGACAGAAATTGCCGCGGCCATCGGGCCGAAGCGGAGCAGGCCGAGCATCCCCAGCATGGACAGACTAAGCCCGAGGGCAAGCAGCAGCGCGACCACACACCGGGGCAGCGCTTGATACCAGTACGCCTTCGTGGCGATCGCCTCCTTTGCCTGTTTTCCGCTCTTTTACGCGGGAACCGGGGTTACATAGCAAACCTCGATTTCCGCCTGCTGCAGCTTGCCGATCATCGGCGCGAGCTGCGGCGCGTCGGGGGTGAAGGTGACCAGATACAGCCGCAGCGTCGGGCCCATGCGGCGCATCCGCACCATCACGTCCACCATGCTGCCGCTCAACCGGGCGGAGATCACCACCGTCGCGCCGGTGCGGCGCATCCGCCTTGTTTCCAGCAGCAGCACCCGCTCAAAGCGGTCGGTTTCGGAAAAATCCACCCGGGCCAGGTTTTCCAGCACCAGCGGCATTCCCAGGTGCTTTTCCAGCTCCACGGGATGCGCGCCGCGCAGCGGCAGGCGAATGGCGTGGGATGCGCCCAGCTCCTGCGCCATCACGGAGGCGGCGGTTTCCAGCAGCGCGTCGCGGACGTCGGCTTCCGCCTCCGGGTGTCCCCAGGCGGGCGGGGGCGAGCAGTCCAGCAGGATCAGCCCGTCGGGGAGGATCGGTTCCTCAAAGCGGCGCACCATCAGCTCCCGCTTGCGCAGTGAGAGCTTCCAGTGGATCTTTTTCATCGCGTCGCCGGGCTGATAACTCCGCACATCGGACGGATTGGTGACGTCCTCGGTGGCGCGGGCCATCTCCTCCGAGCCAGACTCGCCCGGGGCGAAAACCAGCGGCTCGACGGGAAAGGTCATCGGCAGCACGGTTAATTCGCCGCCGCTGCGGTTGGGGACGATCTCGCGGCTGAACAGCCCGAGCACGTCCTCGACCCGGCAGCGGGTCACGCCCGGCGCGCACACGCCCACATGACTGGCATGGAAGGGCATCGTCAGACACTGACTCTTTCCGGGCGCGTCCCGGAGACAGACCTGCGTCTCCGGCACGTCCGGCGTGGCGGAGAGCGTGAGCGTCACCGGCGCGATGGGCAGCAGGCCCTGATGGCGCGCGCGCACCGTCAGCGTCACGCTGTCGCCCCGGCGGACGGTACGCGCGGACAGTTCGACCTGCGTCTCCATCGTGCGGGCGGCCCAGCTGACGGCGATCAGGCTGGACAGCGTCAGCAGCGTCACCAGCGCCGCGCCCAGCAGAAATACCGCGCCGCCGGTGGCCAGCCCCGCCGTCAGCAGCGCCGCGGCGGCGACAAACGCCAGGGTCAGGCGTGTTTTCATAGCTTCACCGGCACTTCCACGTTTTTGAGCACGTTCAGCACCACCTGCTCGGCGGTGACGCCCTTCATGCGGGCCTCCGGGCTGAGCACCAACCGGTGGCAGAGCACCGGCAGCGCCATGTGCTGCACGTCCTCCGGGAGGATATAGTCCCGCTCGTCCAGCAGCGCGCAGGCCTGCGCGCCGCGCACCAGCGCGATGGCCGCCCGGGTCGACGCGCCCAGTTGAAGCGCCGCGTCCTGCCGGGTGGCGGCGGCGATGGTCGCCACATAGGCGCGCACCTCCGGCGAGCAGTAGACCTGCGATACCATGTTTTGCAGCGCGATCACGTCCTGGGCGCTGCACACGGGGGCGAGCGCCTCCATGGGCTTCACCGCGCCGGAATATCGCGCCAGCACGTCCATCTCCTGGGCGATGGTGGGGTAGCCGATCGAAATCCGCAGGAAAAAGCGGTCCATCTGCGCCTCCGGCAGCGGATAGGTGCCGACGAACTCGCCCGGGTTCTGCGTCGCCAGGACGATGAAGGGCTCGGGCA
>CAZRLM010000011.1:0-34405 GCA_964600835.1 uncultured Oscillospiraceae bacterium | reverse complement strand
AAGCAAGCAAGCAAGCAAGCAAGCAAGCAAGATAAGGAGTAGTCTGCCCTTTTTTAGTGTACCCAAAAACAAACGAGGACATATCGCATACAGGTGCGGTATGTCCTTTTTTGCGCGCTTTCGGGCGGCTTGAAGCGCGCAAACGGACGGGCGCAGGGAATAACGAATCGCGAAAGGAGTGGAGGATATATGACGGGCGACGACGCGCTTTCTTATTGTTTCCGATGTATGTCCTCGCTTGAAAAGAAAAACGGCGTCTGTCCGTCCTGCGGGTACAACAATGCCGTTCGCAGCAACCATGCGGGCGAGCTGCCCTTTTCGCTGATTGCCGGCAGAAAGTATACGGTGGGCAAGGCGCTGGGCCGGGGCGGGTTCGGCATCACCTATGTGGGGCTGAACAACCAGCTGGGCAAGCGCGTGGCGATCAAGGAGTATTTTCCGGCTGAGATTTGCGAGCGTGCCGAAGACGGCTTCGGGCTTCGCGCCGTCTCGCCCGAGGTGGGGCGGCGGTTTGAGGAGGGTAAGCAGAAAGTTCTTCGCGAGGCGCAGATCATCGCGAGAATGGAGGATATTTCAAACATCGTCCGGATTCACGACTGCCTGAGCGAGAACAACACGGTTTACATTGTGATGGAGTTCATCGAGGGCGAGACGCTGGCGGAGCGGGTCGCCCGATCCGGGCCGATGACTTGGCCGGAAGCGTGGCGGATCCTGGAGCCGATCGGCCTGGCGACGAATCAGATGCACGCCAAGGGAATGATCCACCGCGACATCAGCCCGGACAACATCATGATCCGCAAGGATAACGGCGAGAGCGTTCTGCTCGATTTCGGCGCGGCAAGCGCCATGCTGCTGGACGGCAAAAAGCACGCGAACCTCATGAAGGAAGGCTACGCTGCGCCGGAACACTACAAGGAAAACTCCGTCATAGACGGTCGGTCGGATGAATACGCCTGGTGTGCGACGCTTTATTTTGCGCTAACCGGAAGTCGGCCGGAGGGAGCCATGCAGCGCGCCTATGCGCCGGGCTGCACCACGCCGCCCGGCAAGCTTTGCGCCAGCCTCCCCGCGGAGGCGGATCGGCTGCTGATGAAGGGAATGTCGGTCGCGCCGGCGGATCGGTATGCAACCATCGGGGAATTGGTGCGACTGATGCGGCCCTACGCCGGGCGAAAGCAAAAAAAAGGATGGCGAGTGTTCGTTAGAGGGATCGCCATCGCCGCTGCGGTGGTGTGCGCGCTGACCGCAGGGCTGGGCGTAATGGATGGAGGATGGCGGACGCCGCAGGTGGGCCGGACGGCGGAAACCGCGATGCTCTACCAGGCACCGGGGGATAACAACGCGCATCGGCTCAACCGACCGACGTACTTCAGCGTGATCAGAAAGACTCGGAAAGACAGTACGGTCTGGTATCAGGTGCGCGTACCGGTGGACGGCGTGCTCCAAACCGGCTACCTGGACGCCAGGGACGCGGAGCTGCTCAACGACGGCAGCCGTCTTGAAATGCTGAACGCGTTCAGAAACTGAGATGCTTGATAGGCCAACAGGGGGTGAAGGTGTGGCGCTGCCACTGGTGATCAAAATGTCCGCCGCGCAGCACATCGGCCAGAGAGAGGAGCAGCAGGATTCCATCAATGCGTCCGTTCCGACCTTGCAGGAGGACATTGGCGTGATCTGCGTCCTGTCCGACGGCATGGGCGGCCTCAAAAACGGCAAGAAAGCGTCTCAGACGGTGGTGGACACGATGGTGCGAACCTTCCATCAGTCCTCCGTTGGAGACTCCATGGATCAGATTTTGCTTCGTGGCTGCCACCTGGCGCAGGAAGCGGTGCGGCGGTTACAGGAAAGCCCGAATGACTGCGGCGCGACCGTGGTGGCGGCGATTGTGCGCGGCGACCGATGCAGCTTTCTTTCTGTCGGGGATAGCCGGATCTACCTGTTCCGCGGCGGGGCGTTGATTCCCCTGACGCGGGATCAGAACAAGGGCGCGATGCTGGAGGTGCGGATCGGGCTGGGATACCTGCCTGAGGAGGCTCGGACGGACAAGATGAGCCATGGCCTGACCAGCTTTCTGGGAATTGAAACGCTCAGGGCGGTGGATCGCAGCTCGCACAGCTTCAAGGTGCGGCCGGGCGACCGAATCGCGCTGATGAGCGACGGCGTGTTCGGCACCCTGTCGGAGGAGGAGATCGCGCAGGCCATGCTGCTCCCGGAGGAGCAGGTTGCCAATTGTCTGGTAGATCAGGTGCTCCTCAAGGGCAAGGCTTATCAGGACAATTGCTCGGTCGCAGTCATGGATTGCTCAGCGCCCGCCTGAAACCCTGCCAGGCGGCGCAGCGCGGAGGAGGTGCCAGGTTGCTGATTGATCGGTTCAGGGGAAAAGAGGAAGAAAGGGAGACGGCAAGCCCGATCCGTTTCCAGGTGGGAGCCGCCCAGTGGCGGGGCACGCGCGAGGCGCTGAACGACGTGATTCTGACAACGCCCTATGACGCGACGCGCGGGATTTTGATAGCGCTGGCGGATGGCATCGGCGTTGGCGAGGAGGCAGGCGAAGCGGCGGAAGCCGCCGCGGTCGCGATGCGCAGAGCATATGAGGCGGGCACGGTGCTTCGGGAAATGCCCTGGCAGCTGCTGCGCTTCATGGGCGCGGCTCATGCCGCGGTGCGCAAGGCCAATGAGCAGCGGATGGAACAGGGGGAAATGCCCGCCGGCGCGGCGCTTGCCGGCGTTCTGGTTCGCGGCTCGCTGGCGGCAGTTGCCTCGGTTGGCAATGTGCGGGTGTTTCTGTTGCGAGACGGGCTGCTGTTGCAGCTGAATCGGGATCATCTGCTCAGCCTGGAGGCGGAGGAACGGGACATCCTCGCCGGAGAAGCGCCGGAAACGGAGCCGGAATGGGCGCTGACCGTTACGGCGTATGTCGGGATGGACGGTCTGACCACCCTCGATTATCTGCAAACGCCGCTCCGGCTGGTTTCATCGGATCGAATCGTGCTGATCAGCTCCGGTCTATACGGTGTTCTGCCGGAACAGGAGCTCACGGAAATCCTGTCGGACGCCGAACCGCAGGCGGCGGCGGATCGACTGATCGCCCGTGTGCAGGCCATGAAGCAGCCGAGCCAGAGCAATGTCAGCGTGGCAATTCTCAAAATCAGCCGCCGCAGGCGCACGGCTGATGTAGCCTACGGAAGATAACGCAGCTGAACCATCAGAAGGATGGTTTGGGATAAAAAGGAGGTTCATTCTCATGAAAAAACGGTTCTTGGCCATCCTGTTTGCCGCGGTGCTGCTGCTGACTAACGTGGCAGTGGCGTACGCTGCTTCCAGCTACGACATCGACACCGCTAAGCGCAGCGTGGTGCGGATTGTGGTTGAGTTCACCATTGACCCTGCTTATAACGACGTGGTGGCGGAGCGCTATCGCAACGTGTCGCTGATGGCTACGGGAACCGGTTTTGCCGTGGGCGATCCGGACAGCGACAAAGTACAGCATTTTGTGACGGCTGCCCATGTGACGATGCATAACGACCCGACCGACCCCAACGCCACGTCCACGGAGATTGAGCTGGCCGATGGCAGCATCGGGCTGGTGCCGGTCATCGTGACCAATATGCGCATCCTGCTCAGCGACGAGTCGTCCTTTGTGAACGCGCACTTCATGGGCCGTTCCGACCGGGCCGACGTGGCGCTGATTGCCATTCCCGAAGCGATCACGACCCGCACCGCCGCCGTGCTGCGCGACGCGGAGAGCTTTGCGACCAATGAGGCCGTCAGCTCGATGGGCTTCCCGGCTGTGTCCGAGGATAACCTGACGTGGACCGCCGGGATGCAGCTGATCTCCACGACCGACAGCGTGACGGTGAACGCGGGCGTTGTCAGCGTCGTCCGTCCCCATGCCACGACCAACTCCGGCGACCAGATTCAGACGACCGCTGCGATGGATCATGGCATCTCCGGCGGCCCGCTGGTCGATAAGGATGGCTATGTGGTCGGCGTGTGCACCAGCGGTTCCGCCACCAACCAGAACACCAACTGGGCGTCGGCGGCCAGCGAGGTGATCCGCCTGCTCAAGAGCCAGACGGGCGTGAAGTATGTGGTCGGCCCGATTGGCCCGAACGTGACGATAATCATCATCATTGCCGCGGCGGTTGTGGTCATTGCGGTGCTGGTGACGCTGATTCTCATCAGCGCGAAGGGCAAGAAAAACGTCCGCACGCTGGCGTTCAGCGGCGAGATGGCCGGCAAGAGCATTACGCTCAAGAAGGGCGAGTCCGTGGTGATCGGTCGCGATCCCGCCCGTTGCAAGGTGGTTTATCCCAAGAATGCGGCCGGCGTTAGCTCCGTCCACTGCACGATCAGCTTTGACGGCAATCAGGTGCTCGTGGCGGACAACGCGTCTTCCTATGGCACGACGGTAGGCGGCACGAAGGTGGAGGCGGGACGTCCTGTCGTGATGCATCGCGGCCAGGAGGTTTGCTTCGGCTCCGAGAAAAATTCGGCTGTACTGCATTAAACATGATATATAAATAGGAAGAAAGAGAGGCAATCAATCATGGACGATTGGAAGAATTACGGCGAAACGAGCTTTGATGATTTCGGTTCGGTGGGCGAAACGCAGCCCGTGGACGCGTCGAGCTTTGGCGGCAACGGAATGTTTCCCGGAGCCGATTCGACAATGCCGGTTGGCATGACCGGGTCTGGTTTTTCTGTGGATAAGACGATCCCGGAATCGACGGGAGAGCCTTTCCCGCAGATGGCGGGCGGCGACTGGGATGACGCGTCCAAGACGACGCCGGTGGAGGATGTTGTCATTTCGGGCGGCGCGCAGGAGCGGAAGAAGATTGCGGGCTGGCTGGTCTGCATCGGCGGCCCCGACAAGGGCGTGGACTTCCACCTGACCTACGGCTACACTTATATCGGCCGCGGCGTGGTGAACGGCGACAACAAGCGGGAAGCTGGCGTGAAGCTGTCGGACAAGAGTCTGACCAGAAGCAGCGCGACCGCCCGCGTGCTCTACGAGGACAGAAAGCACGAGTTCTACGTCAGCGAATGCGTCGGCGCGGAGAAGCCTACTTATCTCAATGGCGAATTGGTCAGCGGCTTCAACAAGCTGGCGGCGGGGGACGTGATTGACGTCGGCAACACAAAGCTGCTGTTTATCCCCCTGTGCACGGAGAAGTTTTCCTGGGAGGAGTAAGGAGAAACAATGGGGAAGTTGTGCTACTGTTGCATGAGGCTGGCGGTGGAGAATGGCGTCTGCCAGAATTGCGGACAGCCGGAGCTTGCGCCGAATAGCAACGGCAATGCCCTGCCCCTTGGCACGAGGCTGTGTCACGGCCGCCTGACGGTTGGCAAAAAGCTTGGCAACGGCGGTTTCGGCATAACGTACATTGCCTTTGATCATAAGAACCAGTGCAGGGTTGCGTTGAAGGAGTTCATGCCGTCGTATATGGCGGACCGGAGCGGCCTGCAAATCGTTCCGCATCAGGGGCAGATGGATGCGTATGTGCGCGCGAGGAACAGCTTTTTGAAGGAAGCCGGTGCGCTCCGTGAGCTTCGTGAGCATCCCAACATCGTCCATTTTTCCTTCGCTTTTGCTGAGAATAACACGGCCTATTACACGATGGAGATGCTGGAAGGCGAGAGTCTGCTGAACTACCTGAAGCGGGAGAAAAAAATCAGCGGCGAGAATGCCTTCCGCATCCTCGCGCCCATCATGGACGCGGTGGAATACGCCCATCGGAAGCACATCCTGCACCGGGATATCAGCCCGGACAATATCATGCTCTGCCGAAACGCGCGGGGCGGAACAGTCGTCAAGCTGATTGACTTTGGCGCGGCCCATGTGGCGATCCAGGGCTATTCGGCCTCCTATCCCGGCGTGAAGAAAAACGGCTTCTCCCCCATTGAACAGAACTGGACGGGCGATTCGCAGGGGCCGTGGACGGATGTGTACGCGCTGTGCGCTACGTTTTACAGCGCGGTGATCGGCGGTATGCCCGTTGCGGCGGATCAGCGCGCGAACGGCGGGACGGATCCGCTGCTGCCGCCCTCCAAGCGCGGTGGGAATATTTCCCCCGCGCTGGAGGCGGTGCTGATGCGTGGCCTGGCGGTCGACCCAAAAGCCCGCATCCGCAGCGTGGCGCAGCTGAAGGCGGAAATGCAGTCCGCACTGCAGCAGGACGCGAACAGTGAGAAAAGAACCGTCCCCGTGGTGAACGTGAACGAGTCGGCGATACCCAAACGTCCTGTCGGTCGCCGGGTGGGCGCCTGGCTGATCGAACGGGCGCTGCTGCTGCTGACGACCGTCATTGCCGTATTCAACATTGGCCCGAACCGACTGGTGCGCAGTCTGTACCTGCTCTTCGGAAACGGGTTGCAGAAAATCATCCTGGCCGTCTTTGGCGCTTTTGCCCTCCTGGATCTGATACTCCTGCTCTCCGCCGGCGCGACGCTGGGCCAACTGCTCTGCGGGATCCGCGTGAGAGGGGACGATGGCAAGAGCAAACCGGGTTTTGGGTCCGCCCTGCTCTACGCGCTGCTTTACAACACCGTCATTCAGACGATCTGCGGCATTGTATGGCTGGCATCCGGGAAGAACATTGGCCCGCTGGAACGGCTGCTGGCGCTGACGGTGCAAAGGAAAGGAAACCAGCAGGCGATCTCGCAGAGCATTGAACTTCATGGCGAAAGCAGTGGCAGTCACGGGAACGGCATCAGTCAGAGCCACAGCGGCCGTCAGCCGGTCGTCAGGCCGGAGACGCCGACGCCTACCCCTGTGACGCCCAAGCCGCCCGCTCTGACGCCTGCCGCTGCGACAGCCACGCTGACCTGCATCCGCGCAAGCTCGGAGTTTGCGGAATTGATCGGCAAACGATGGGTGATCCACAGCGGCGACTCGCTGGGACACAACGCCGAAAAGGCAAAGTACGTCCTGAAGGATCATTCCATCAGCGGCAAACACTGCACCTTTGAGCTGAGAAACAATCGCTGGATCATCAAGGATGAGGATTCAAAGAACGGAACGTACCTGCGAGGCCTGATGTTGCCCCGCGGTGGCGTTTCCCCCATCCCGAACGGCGCGGAGATCCGGATAGGTTTGGAAACCTTCAAATTTACATACTAAAGGAGGTCAAAGCAATTGAAGAGGCTGACACGGCTTCTGGCACTGGTTCTCCTGGCGGCATTCCTGTGCGCAACGGCTGCCTTTGCCGAGGACGAGCTGCGTTTCGCGGCTTATCAGGTTTTCGACGACGGCTATATGCACGTTCTCCTGATGACGAACCATGCCGAAGAAGAGAACCTGAACTTCACGGTGACCGCCGACGGGTATCCCGTTAAGGTGGAACAGGCCTACCCCATGCGCTCAAAGAGCACCTCCTGGTATGTGGTGCTGGACTATGGACGGTACATCAACACCGGCGACACGAACTATGTCACCAGGACGCAGGATGAGATGCTCCAGGGAGTATCCAACCTTGTGGCGGACAGTGATCAGGGCGCGCTGGTGCTGGTGAGCGACCAGATCACCGCGCAGAACATTTCGATGACCGATGCGAACGTCCTGCGGGACAATTTGCGCAAAGCGCCTAACCCGACCGTGCAGGGCGGCGCGGCGCTGCTCAAAACGCTGCAGGCCGTTGTCAATCACGCGCAGAACCGGCAGCTTGACGCGCAGAACGACCAGACGCTTCCGGAAAAGGTCTGCATCGTCGTCCTGACGCCAGGCCGCGACGTGGACGCGCAAACCAGCGATGAGATTGGCAAGCTGCTCAAGGAGAACTCCGGCTACACGACGCATATTCTCTGCGCGGCCGGCTCGGAAAAATCCTATGGCGCGGAACAGCGCGGGTGGCGCGACAACGCCAACAAGCTCCAGGAAAAGGCCGCGCTGACGGCTGGCGGCGTCGGCTTCATCACCGATGAGCTGACGACGGAGGAGGCTGCGGAGGGCGTCCAGCGCGTGAGCGACGCGGAGCGCAGCATGGTGCGGCTGGAACTGAACTTCCAATCGTACGGCAACGTAGGCAAGGAAATCAAGATCACGCAGCAGCTTGCCGACGGCAGAGAGCTGACCATGGCTCCTTTCTATCTGAGCGACGACGCGTTGAACGTGATCAAGACCGCGATCAGCTCCAAGCGTACCGCGGTGGCGCACATCAGCAACGGCGCGCTGCTGATGACCGACGTCAACGCGCCGATCACGCCCAAGGGCTTGGGTCTGGAAGCGATCATCGCCATCGTACTGGGTGTGATCATCATTGCGCTGGTGATCGTGCTGGTACTCCTGCGCGTCAAGAAAAAGCAGCCGAAGAACGGCAAGGTGTACCCCGTTGCCTCGGCTGCCCCGCCGCGCAAAACACAGGTGATCTTTACCGGCGCGAATGGCGCGACGCTTTGCGGAGAATTGTCCGGCGGTCGTCTGACGGTCGGTCGTGATCCCTCCCGTGCCAAGCTGGTGGTGAACGATCCCAAGGCGTCCGGCTTGCACATGACGCTGTCCCTCCAGGGCGACGGCCGCCTGCTGCTGACGGACAACAACTCCACCAATGGCGTGAAGGTGAACAACGCGAAGGTGAACGGTTCGATCGTCCTCAAGCAGAACGACGTCGTTGCTTTCGGCAGCGCCAGCTACACCGTCAGCTGGCGGAAGGGATAATCGGTATCACAAGGAAAACGTTCCTTTTGATATAGAGAAACGACAAGAAAGGAAACACCGACATGAAAGAGATTAGGACCAGGCTGTTCAGCCTCGGACTGCTGGCATTGGTGTTGGTTGTTCTGCTGGGCGTCTGCGCTCCTGCGCAGGTCGCGCAGGCCGGCTCGCTGGACAACGAAATTGCCTATCGCCCGAGCGGCTATGACAAGGATTACATCATCGAAAAGTACCTCGCGGATGCGGGCGTAACGGCGGATGACATCACCATCATCAAGGATGGCGGCGCGGTTGAGAAGCTGACCGAAGCGGGCGAGTATACCGTCATGCAGGCGGAGAATATGACCCCGCTGTGCGATCCCATCGTGGTGAAAGCGGCAAAGCTCAACGTGACGGTCACGAATGACACATTCGCGTACACCGGCGCGATCATTGACGACGAGGCGATGGGCCTCAGGGTGCTTTGCGGCGACAGCGGAGAGGACGCTGAAGCGGATGCTTATACCGTTGAAAAGAGCGGCGACTTGACGGAGCCTGACACCTATACCATCACGGCGCAGCCGACTGACGGCAACCTGAATTACACCATTTCTGATTCCGTGACGATTACGATCACGAAGCGGCAGGTGGCGTATCCGGCGATTGCTCAGATCAACGTGACCTATCAACCGGATATGCAGCTTGCCGACGTTTCTCTGGACGGCAGCTACGACGCTGCTAACGGTACCTATGCCTGGGCCGATCCTACCGCAGTCGTTGGCGATGCGGGCGAGCATCCCTTTGACGTGAACTATACGCAGCTTGACGCAGCGCACGATGAAATGGTTGGGGACAAGCCGCAGGCGCAGGTGCTCGTGGCAAAGGCCGTGGTTGATCCCGCGACGATCTCGTGGCCCGTGTTGGCGGACACCTATGACTACAAGCTCGACGGCAAACTGAGCGACGTGGATTTGACGGCGTTCAATACGTCAATCGGTACGTTCACCTGGGAAAACCCGAATGAAAAGCCCGTCGTCAATCAGAACGAATATAACGTAGTCTTTACGCTGAATGATTCGACGAATTACGCGTTTGCGGACGGAAGCAGCAGCATCGTCGGTAAGACGAACCTGACTGTCAACAAGCACATTTACGATGCGACTCAAAACCTGCCGACCGCGTCCGCGCTGACCTATGGCCAGATCATGAGCGCGTCCGCGCTGACCCCGGCGGGGAACGACTATGTGACCTTCGCCTGGGAGAATCCCAACGATCAGCCCACGGCGGGTACGACGACCGCGAACGTTGTGCTGACGCTGATTGACAGCGACAATGTGGAGCTGTCCGGCGACGCTGTGCAGTCCGTCCCGCTGACAGTCAACAGGGCGGTGGTGGACAGCCTGACCCTGGGCAGCAATACGAGCGCTTATAACGCAGAGGCCGTGAACCCGCAGACACTGAAGAACAGCGCCGAGGTGAAGGCAGGCGAGCTGGTTCTGACGCAGGAGCTTTTCGATCTGACTTGCGCACATACGATGCTGGACGCCGATACCTATGCGATTGAGGTCGTTCTGTTGGATACCGCCAACTTTGACTTGGTCAATTCGGTCACCGCAGAGTACACCATTACGCCCGCTACGGTGACGAGTGCGACCCTTTTGGGGAACACCGGCCGGTTGTATGACGGAAGCGAAACCCTTGTGACCGATCTGACCGCAGAGGTGAAGGCGGGCGAGCTAACGCTGCCGAGCGACGCTTACGAGCTGGCCTGCGACGAGCAGATTGTGGATGCGGGCGAGTATGCCATCAAGGTGCAGCTGACCGCTGCGGGTACGGTCAACTATGCGCTACCCGCAGAAGGTGTCGCAGCCACCTATAAGGTCAGCGGCATACCGATTGATTCTCTGACGCTGGATGTAATAAGCAGCGTCTATACCCAGACAGCCGTTGACTTAACGATGCTGAGCCCCCATGTGTCGGCGAACGGAATGGAGCTTAACGCGAGCGATTTCGAACTGTACTGCGACAACGAGGTCAAGGATGCGGGCGACTACGCTATCAGGGTGCGGCTGACGGGCGATTCGGTTCGGAACTATGAAGCGCCGGAAACGCTTAGCGCGACCTATACTATTTTCCCTGCGACGGTGGACAGCCTGACCCTGGGCGCGGGTAAGACGGAGAGCGTTTACAACCAGTCGGCTGTAGATTTGACCGCGCTGGAGCCTATCGTCATGGCGGGCACTTTGACTGTGCCTGCCGACGCTTACCAGCTGACCTGCGACGTCGAGGTCAAGAATGTTGGCACCTATGACATTACGGTGCAGCCGAACAGCAACAACTACACGGTGTCCGAGGCGGCCAAGGCGACCTATAGCATTACCCAGGCGACATTGGAAGCCCTGACCCTGGGTGTGACGAGCAGCGCCTATAACGCAGCTCCGGTGGATCTGACCGCACTGAATCCGACGCTGACGGCGACAGGGTGTCCGAATCCAGTGCCCACGACTGATTACACGCTCGTGTGTGATACGGACGTACTGGGAAAGGGCGAGTACACCCTCCGGGCGCAGCTGAACAACAGCGAGGATGCGCTGAACTACACTAGCTCCACCGTTCTGAGCGCCATCTACAGCGTGACGAAATGCACGGTGGACAGCCTGACCTTGGGCGTGACGGAACTTGTCTACAATCAGCAGCCCGTTGCTTTGGACGCGTTGAACCCTGTCGTGAAGGCAGGAGAAACCGTGGTGCAACGCGATGAGTACGAGCTGTTCCTGATTGACGCGACAGAGGCGAAGAACGTCGGCGTTTACACGATCGGCATCAACCTGCCGGACACGGATAACTACGACATCGTTGCCGACGCGTCGACGGTGACGTTCGCCATCACGCCGGCGACGCTGAGTGGCCTGACACTGGGCGAAACCGGCAAGATGTTTGACGGGAATGAAACAACCCTGGACGCGCTGATGAACAACGCCAACACGGTGCTGATGGCGGAGAACGGTGCACTGACTGTGCCGAAGGATGCGTACACGCTGAGCTGCGACGGGCAGGAGCCGCTGCGCAACGCGGGTGTTTACGTCATCCGGGCGGCGCTGACGGATACCCTCAACTATGCGAGCGCCGGCAATGAAACGGCCGCGTATACAGTGACGCGCAGACGGGTTGACCCGATCCAACAGAGCGCGAACGTGCTGAGCGAGGGAACCTATGTGCTGGGCGGCCCGGAAAGCGCCGGCAACCGCACAATCCTCATCACGGCTTTCCCGAATGTGGAATTGGCTCTCTCTGGTGTGATTGACGGGACGATCACGACGGACGGCAACGGCCACGCGACCGTAATCGTGAAGGGCGAAGGGTCGGAGGGGCAGCTGACCGTCGGCAATTTGACGCCTGTGACCGTCCGCTCGGGCCAGATGTTTGAACTGAACGTCGCTTATGCGGACACGGAGAACCTGACCGACAACGATTCCGCTACCGCGCCGACGGCGAGCGCCCAGGCCTATGTTTACGACATGGAAGCGCTGCCGGTAACGGTGGAGCAGCTGTACAACCGGGCGGCGGGCGGCGTTGTCGTTAACCTGCCGGAGGACTTGAAGGAAATCGCGTTCGCAAGCGCGGAAGGCACGGGCGTTCCCTTCAACGGCGCGAGCGCCGACCTGAAGGCGGGCGACGGACAGATGATTCCCTTCAGCACGACGAATAAGCTGCACTCCACGGTGTTTGATCCCCAGAGCGTCTACACAGTGACCTATACCGACCTGGTGGGCAACGTCGGAACGGTGACGAACCTGACGGTTGCGCAGGCATCGGGTACGCTGCGGATTGACGCGCTGCAGCCCGATCTGAATGCCAGCAAGCGCATCGGCGCGACCGGAAGCCTGACCTGGACGATCACCTGCCAGCCCACCGGCGGTAATTCGGAAAACGTTGTGCTGAACATCGGCGGCGCCGGCTTCGGCGGCACGCTGACGCCCGGCGCCAACACGATGACGACGAACACCGGCAGTCTGCGAACTGATTCCCTGTTGAACGTGGTGATTAGCTTCGAGGATTTGATTGGCAGCGCGACCTTCGAGAGCTTCGTGTATGACCCGAAGTGCGACGCACCCGTTCTGACCTCCGAGGCTTATGCGGACTGCTTCCTGCTCTCCGGCATTGTGGAACCGGGCGCATCCGTGCAGATTCGGGTGAACGACATCGTAACGCGCGCAAAGGTTGACTCCTTCGGCGTGTTCGTTGCCCAGATGCCCGTGATGTACGAGGGCGACGAGATGATCATCACGGTGACTGACCAGGCGGGCAATACGGTTGTTAAGAACTACATGGTCAGCGAGGAGCGGCTGCTGTCCCGGATGACGGCCTACATGATGGGCAAGACGTTCACCAATGCGCACGAAGCGAAGGCGGACGAGGAAGCCGAGTGGACCACCATTACCACCGTGACCGAGAACGAGATCCGGGAGGGCAAGGCTGTCCTGCCGATCGTGGCCGGTAACTTGGTGCAGGTTGGCACGATCACCATGACCATGGACGAAAACGGCGGCATCAGCTATTCCTACACGCTGGAGGACGGCGTGGAGCTGCTCAGCGAGGACGTTCGTGTGTATACGAGCCGGAGCAAGGAAGAAGCCATTGCCCATACGGGCGTGCTGCTCTCCACGGAAAGCGGAACGAAGCTGTCCGCCAAGAGAGGCACCTACTATGTAACGGCCGAATTCGAGGTGGATGTGCCGGTTGATATGCTTCAGACGACCTTCCAGACCGAAAAGGTGACGGAGAGCGAGCTTAAGCGCTGCTATCGTGATCGGCAGAGTGGTAAGCCGCTACAATAATCCATAAGGAGCCTCCACGCGGTGGGCTGAGCGCTTCGGCCCACCGCCTTATCAGGTTTCATATCCCGCACGGTCTCTGCCAAAAAGAGGCCGTGCGGGAAAGCATCTCTTTCAAGGGGGATTTCAATGTGAGTGCGCAGCTTTGTCCGTCATGCCTGAGCCCCAAATATGATCAGCGTCAGTGCCAGAACTGCGGATTTTCCCGCATGGAGTATCTGCCGCCCAAAACGGCTTTGGCGTTGGATACCGTTGTTGGCAAATACCGGATCGGCGTATGCAAAGCGTCCAGCCGGCAGAGCCAAATCTATACGGGCATTGACATTGAAACCTCCACGCCGGTGATCGTCGAGGAGTTTCTTCCGATGCCGCTGGTCGGACGGGTGCCCGGCATGGCCGCGGTACAGATGGCCCGGACGGATCCCGACAGCGCGTCCCGGTTCCAAACGGCTTGCCAAATGATGGAGAATTCGACGCAGAAGCGCCCGCTGAAGCGCGTCGATCTGATCCGCGCCAACAACACGGTCTACGGCATTTTTGAGCTGGTGGCCAATATCTCCGTTGACGCGCAGTGCGAGGCGTTGGCCGACAACCCCGTTTATTTCCGCGGCCAGGACGGCCAACCGTTGATGTCGATCAATGCGCTGATCATTCCGCCAATGCCCGAGGAGCGCGACTATGACCCGAACGGCCGCGGCATGAGCGCAAAGCCGACGACCAAGGTGCCCCCGACGCCTGTGGAGACTGAGAAAGCCCCGGCGCCAGACATGGCGGAGACCATGCAGCCTGTTGCCAGGCCACGCCGACACAAGTGGCTGATTCCGGTGATTATTGCGTTGGCGCTCCTTGCCGTTGCGGCTGTCGCTGTGTGCCTGTTGACGAACCGGGAAGAGCCGACCAGCGCGAATGTGACGCTGCCGAGCGCCACGCCGGTGACATATAGCCAGTTACCGACTGCGGAAGCATCGACTGGGCTCGCCACGGCGAGCGAGCTGCTGCCCCTCGAAAACGTTACACCGACAGCCGGAACCGAGGAAACTACGTCGAACGAAACCGGGAGCAACTCGAATTTGCCTATGCCCGATCAGATAAACGCCGTACCCAAGACGGTTTCAGCAATCCCGATGCCGTCAACGACACCTACCACGCAAACACCTACGCCCACGCCAACACCCACCCCCACGCCAACACCTACGCCCACGCCAACACCTACCCCCACGCCGACGCCTACCCCCACGCCCGCCCCAACGCCAACACCTACTCCTGCGCCCATAGAAGTTCTGGCGGAAAAGATGATCGTATGCGTATTGAGTGATCAAACCAGCATCACCTCTGCGAACAAGGACGGCGGAACGGGAAAACGCGTAAACACAGATACAGTCAAACAGGCTATGACATTCTCCCTGAAAGTGATTAAAGTGAACAATCAAAGCAAAGGGTTCCTTTTTCCCATCAGAAAAGGCAACGCGGTGGATGCTGTTGAAGCGATCATTACCGGCGATAATGGGGAAATGTATCGGGTTCGCCTGAATGACACCGATTATCAATTGCAGCTGATTGCCTGGACAGACGTTGATAATACAGTGGGCGCTGGATCTATTTTCCAGGTTGTTGCGGATGAACACCTGATGGCGCTGCATGATTTCCTGCTGAAAGAGACGAATCAGCCCCAGATTTCGATTCACAAAAAGGATGGCGCGGACGATCAGGCGTATGAGCTGTGGGCGGAATCGAATATGACCACAAAAAAGTGTTCGCTGATTTTTGTCGCAACACCAACGCCCACCGCGACGCCGACCCCAATGATCATCCGCTTCAACGGGAAAGGGGGCAATGCGCCATGAGCGAGACGAATGGTTTCAGCCAGATCACGACGGAGAGCCGGCAGGCCGAGCCTGCTGCGGCAGGTGATCCGAACGATCTGACCATCAACGCGGCGGTCGTCAGCCATATGGGCTGCGTTCGCACCAATAATGAGGATAATTTCTTCTTCGATGGGGATCTGATGCAGGACGGCGTGGTGGATCAGGGCGCGGCAATTCGCGCAGTGATCACCAAACCGTTCCATCTTCTGGCGGTTTGCGACGGCATGGGCGGCCTCAAGGGCGGAGAGCGGGCGTCGTCCATCGGCGTTCACGCCATGCAGACAATCAACCGCGGCTTTCCTGCGAACGCTGTCGGCATGGAGCTGGAGCGTTATGCGGTGGAAACCTGCGAAAAGGTCTATCAGGATGGCGTTGCGCAGCAGGAGGCTGGGCGCGAGGGTACGACGCTGGCGCTGCTCTACCTGGCCAACGGCGCGGCCTATGCGGTCAACGTAGGCGATAGCCGCGTCTATTTGCTGCGCATGGGCGGCCTGCATCAGCTGACGTCCGATCACTCGCCTGTGTACAAAATGATGGTGAACGGTGAGCTGACCCGCGAGCAAATGCGGAAGCACCCGCGCGGGAACGTGATCGAACGCTTTATGGGCATGGAAAAGACGCGGGTAGCGCGGCCGTACACGGCGCAGTTTGTCTGCCCGTTGTGCGCAGACGACCGCTTCCTTATCTGCTCGGACGGTATGAGCGACCTGCTCACCCATGCGGAGATTCAGCAGATTCTGGCGGAAAATCTGGAGCCGATGGCGGCAGTTAAGCAGCTTGTCGCTCGCGCGCTGGAAATGGGTGGCAAGGACAATACGACCTGCATCGTGGCGGACGTTTCGGGCGTATCGCTGCCCCGCGCCACGGCGGGCAGCCTGGCGCGGCTGCCTCAGGAGCACAAGTAATCGCCGCGCACAAAGCACGAAAGGAGGGTGAACGGGATGCCGGCGAATCGCTGTCTGTCCTGCATGAAGCCAGTGGAGCCGGGCGTCGCCGTTTGCCCTGCGTGCGGCGCGCCAATCGAAGGACTGAAGAACCACGCCAACAGCCTGCAGCCGGGCTATCTGCTGGACGGCCGCTGGCTGATCGGCAAGGAGATTGGCCGCGGCGGCTACGGAATCACCTACATCGCCTTTGATACGCGGCTCAACGCGGTTCGCTGCATCAAGGAATATTTCCCCAGCGCCTGTGAGCGCAACGAGGACATGACGCCGAAAATCCTCCCGAATGGAAAGGCGGATTTTGAACGCAACGCGGAACGCTTCCTCAAGGAAGCGCGGATCATGAACCTGATGAGCGAGAATCATGTGCGTCACATGGTGACCGTTCACGACGTGATCAGCCCGAACAACACCTCGTACATTGTGATGGAGTACCTGGACGGCTGCACGATGGACGAGTATGTGACCGGGCAGGTCAGGGGCGGAGTCCCCTATCAGGAAGCCATCCATGTGATGGAAGCCGTGCTGGAATCCCTGGAGGATACGCACGAAAAGGGCTACATCCACCGGGATGTCAGCTTGAGTAACATTTTCCGTCGCAAAGACGGCAGCATCCGACTGATTGACTACGGCAGCGCGGAGCAGATCAGCGACGCAAAGGAACGGCCGGGGGACATTTGGCCTTCCAGCAAGAAGCACTATTCCCCGAAGGAGCAGATTGAGCGCACGTCGCAGGGGCCGTGGAGCGATCTATACGCGGCGGGCGCGTGCCTGTTTAAGCTGCTTGCGGGCGGCTGGCCGCAAAATCTGGCGCAGGGCGAGCAGTTTCCGTCGCTCAGGGCGATGGGAATTGATGTGCCGGAGTGGCTGGACAAGGTGATTTCCAAGGCGACCGCGCCAAACCCGAAGGATCGGTATCCCTCGGCGGCAAGCATGAGAAAGGCGCTGGCTGCGTCGTCACCGAGCGCTTCTGCGGCTCCGGCGCTTCAAACGCCGCCTCAGGAACAGCCGAAAAAACGAGCCGAAAAGCTGCCGCTGATTTTAGGCGTATCAGCGAGCCTCGTCGGCGCAATCATCCTGGCGGTCGTTTTGACGGGTCGCCCCGCGCCCACGCCGGCAGTGCCGACCGCAGCGGCTACGCGGCAAATCACCCCGCATATTCAAATCATCACGGTGCCGCCATCGGCGACGGCGCGGGGGGAAAGCTCTATCGTCGCCGGAACAGCCGCGCCGACAGGCATTCGAATGGAAGGGCAGGAACGGCAGCAACAAACAGAGCAGGCGCCGACCGTGAACGCAACGGACGCGCCGATTGTGACCGAGCTTCCGAACGACACGCCGACCGCACAACGGACGGACGCGCCGACTATATTCGTGCTGCCTACGGAACTGCCAACCACGTTGCCCCCGACGCAAGCCCCGACGGCCACGCCGATCCCGACGCGGACCCCGACAGCTTCGCCGTCTCCGACGCCGTCTCCGACGGTCACGCCGTCCCCGACACGGACTCCGACAGCCACGCCGACGGCTGCACCCATCCTGATCGTGCTGCCGACGGCCACGCCGACGCCAATGCAGACGGCAGTGCTGACCGATACGCTGACCGCTGTCGTAACAGGTTTCGCTAGCGATGTGACCGTCACCGTGACCACCGATGATGCAGGCGCGATTGAGAGCCTGACCGTCGACGCTTCCGGCGAAATAGTAGGGATTGGTCAGCGCTGCGCCGAAGAGGAGTTTACCAGCCAGTTTATCGGCAAGTTCGCGCCCTTCATCATTGGCGAGAACGTCGATGTGCTGAGCGGCGCGACCATCACCTCCACTGCTGTGATCGACGCGCTGAACGAGCTGCTGCTTGTCAACACCGAAGCGGTTGCCTCGGCGGAGCCCACGCCGACGCCGAAGCCGACTCCTACGCCGACACCGACATCTACGCCGACGCCGACACCGACGCCCACACCGACGCCCACACCGACACCCACGCCGACACCCACGCCGACGCCGACACCCACACCGACGCCGACACCCACGCCGACGCCGACACCCACGCCGACGCCGACACCCACGCCGACACCCACGCCGACGCCGACACCTACGCCCACACCAACACCCACGCCCACACTCCGGCCCTATCGCGCAGATGTTTCGGTGCGAACCACCGAAGACGGCAAGATGTCCTATGGTTTCTGGGCAATTGGCGAAAACATTCAGATTAAGGCCTTCGTGATCAATGTGAACACCAATGTGCGGTATGATGACCGAGAATTGCCGGTAAAGCAAATGGACGATAAAACGTTCTCGAATCGAAAAAAAGTCAATTCGGACGTGAACGCGACCGTCGGCTGGATGGCAAATGGCAACATAGCTGATTTGACCGGCCTGCCTGCGGGCAAGTATGGCGTCGTGGTGGACGTGTACTATCACGGAATCAACAGGGAAAGCTTTACCAGTTCGACCGCCTTTGACCATCAGCCCCGAACGGCGGAATCGGTCGACGACGTGCAGGTCAACGACGACGGCCTGTATGCGGCGCATTTGGATAATTGGAGCGGCATGGTGTTCAGCAGCGGAAAGAACTGCATTGTGCCGGTGACCGGCTATCTGTTCAGTGACGAGTCCTATGTGTTGCAGACGGCTTCCTGCCAGGTGGACGAGGAATCGGCCGTCAAAATTAAACCGGACAGCCTCAACTGGCAGAAGGATCGTGCGTCCGCCCAGGCGATGCGTTCGGTGCTGGAGGACGAGTACGGGATTACGCTCGGAAAGAAGTACCAGGGCGGCTTTGCTTACGCGATTCCCACGAAACTTGTGCAGCAGCTGGCGGATGGTCGCCATCAGGTCAATCTGACGCTGACGCTCAAGGGCCCGGATGGCAATCTGCAAACGATTTCACTTAATACCGTCATTGAGGTATCCAAGGAAGGCGGTACGGAAGTGAAAAAAATAGGGGATTTTGTCAAAGCGTATTGCAATTAACAGAAAATCGGGAGGGCCTGATGAAGAAAAAAAGAATCGGAATCTGCCTGGCGGTTTTGATACTTTTGATCGGCGCAGCGTTCTTGATCCGCATGGGGATCATCAGGCAGAATATGCTGCCTTATGCGGTTTCCGTTGCGTCTGTACGGGAAGGCTCCGCGCCCAATCAGATGGCGTATGGCTTCTGGGCGATAGGCGACGCGATCACCGTGCGAGCGTTCGTTTACGATATGGAGCAGGGGACGCACTGCGACGGTTTTGAGCTGCCAGTCCAGCAAATGGATAAGGCGGCAAGAAAGCAGCGCGCACGGAGCAAACCCAACGTATGGTCGGATGTCGGCTGGACGGCGGAATCCGGCGGCGAGGTGGATTTGAACGGTCTGCCGGATGGCTCCTATGGCGTGGCGGTGGAGGTGTACCGCGACGGAGAGTGCGTGGAAACAGCGATCAGCGCGCACGCGTACCGCTATCAGGCGAATCAGCCGGAGGCCGCGGAATCGGATGACGACGTGCAGATCAACGAGAATGGGCTGTATGCGGCGCATTTGGATGATTGGAGCGGCATGGTTTTCGGCAGCAGAGAGGACTGCATTGTGCCGGTGACCGGCTATCTGTTCAGTGACGAGTCCTATGAGCTGCAAGTTGTTTCCTGCCGCGTGGACGGAGCTTTGCAGGAGGGGACGATTGACCCTGAAAGCCTCTTCTGGCAAAAAAGCCGCGCGTCCGCGCAGGCAGTACGTTCAGAGCTGGAAGAGGATTATGGCACGACGCTCGGGAAGCAGTACCAGGGCGGCTTTGCCTACGCGATTCCCACGAAGACCGTGCAGCAGCTGGCGGACGGTCGCCACCAGGTCAACCTGACGCTGACGCTCAAGGATCAGGATGGCGAGCTGCTGACGATTTCGCTTGATACCGTCTTTGCAGTGTCTGTGGATGGCGCAGAGGTCAAGCAGATTCAGCAGTTTGTATTGGAGCATTGCAACTGAAAAAGGAGCGGATGATGGTGAAACGGGCATGGTATTGTGCCGTATGCGCATTTTTGTGCATATGCCTTGCGCTGGCGGGAGCGGCGGCTGAGATCAACCATACGATTGATTATCAGGATGACCTGGCTGCGCTGGAAATGCGAATGATCACGCTGGAAAACGAGAACTACCTTGTCGGAATGCATAAGCGTGAAACGGCGTACAATCCCTCCACGGTAATCCTCAGCGGCAGCCTGTTTGCGCGCGACGTGGAGATTACGGACGTTTCCGTTTCCACGGAGGGCGGCCATACCGTCCAGGGTGAAAATCTGATGCGCTACGAGGGCAACTATCCGGAGGAAACGGTCAAGCAGCAGTTGGCGGAGCAGGGCACGTCCATCGGGGAGATCGACAAGAAGCGCTGTGGATTTGTTTTCACAGTTGATTTGTCTGGCGCTGGGCTATCGGACGCGGAACAGATCCTGAACGTGACGCTGAAGATGGCGAACGCGGAAACAAAGGATATTACCGTGGAGGCGATGGCAACCACGGCCTGGCTCAACAGCGAGGCTGCTCCGATTTATGACCTTGCTTACGAGCTGACGGGAATCCCGACGCTGGTGATCCGTAACGACGAGTCCGGCGAGGCGGTTGAGCAGCTGCAAACCAATTTGCAGGCGCTAAACTACATGACGGCGGAGCAACAGACCGGCGTGTACGACCAGACGACACGGGATGCGTTGCGCAAGCTATGCTCATGCAACGATCAGGTCTTTTCCGAGGACGGCGTGACCATGACGCTGGAGAAATTTATTGCCTCCGGTATTGCTCAGGCCGCGCCGGAGAACGGTTTCCTGAGCAGCGTGCTGGACTTTCTAAAAAATCAACTGCGCGTTGTCGGCCTGACCATCCCGGTCTGGGCGATCATCGCAGGAGCGGCGGGGCTGACCGCCATTATTCTGACGGTGATTCTCCTGGTTACCCGCAAGCATCCGGCTACGCCGATCACCACCCCCGAGCCGGTTCCAGTCGTGCCGCCTGCTCCAGCTCCGGAGCCTGCGCCCGCGCCCATCCATGAAGCGGACGACGCAACCCTGGACCTCCACGGGGTCACGGCGGATGAACCAACGATTGATTTGAATTCGGTTCAGTCCGCCCAGTATGTGCTGAAAATCCGGCTGGATTATAAGGGAAAGTTCCTGGATATGGAGGGCCGTCTATCGAAGGATCAGGAGGCAATCATCGGTCGGGGAGACGCGGCGACGTTCAAGACGCATCCAGCTGACGCGCTCGTATCAAAGCAGCATGGCGTATTCCGTGTAGAGAATGGCAAGCCCTGCTATGTCGATAACTCAAAAAACGGAACGATAGTGGATGAAAAAAAGTTGAACATGGGAGAGACGTTTGACCTGGTTCCGCTGTCCGAGCCGCCGACTAAGCTCATTCGTCATCGGATGAACCTGGGTGATCACCGCGCGTATGTCATCGTCTATGAGGAGAAGCCCGCGCCGGATTACGGTGGCATCGTCGCCAGCGATCCTGCGTCGGAAATGACCATTTGACGGTACGAAACTGAACGGCAACAGTCCGCAAATCAAAAGGACGAACGGCCTTCAAACAATAGTTCACGTTGAGCGCCCGCGATAAACGGGCGTTTTTTCATATCATCCCGGCGAAAAACGGCGATAGGAGGGCGGTCAGAATGCCGGCGACGGCGATGGACAGGCTGCTCATCGCGCCTTCGGTTTCGCCGATTTGCAAGGCTTTGCTGGTGCCAATGGCATGGGCGGCGGTGCCGATGGCGACGCCTTTGGCGATCGGGCTTGTGATTTGGAACCGACGGCAGACGCCTTCGGCCAGCAGGTTGCCGGCGATGCCGGTGAGAATCACCACCGCGCCGGTCAGCGCGGGGATGCCGCCCAATTCGGTGGAAATGTCCATGCTGATGGCGGTGGTGACGGACTTGGGTAGCAGCGTCACATATTGCGCCCGGGTCAGCTTCATCAGGAGAGTCATGAGCAGCGCGCCGAACAGGCTGACCATCACGCCCGCCGCGATGCCTGCCAAAATGGCCTGGGCGTTGCGGCGAAGCAGGGTGCGCTTTTCGTACAGCGGCACCGCCAGCGAAACCGTGGCGGGCAACAGCAGCCAGCTGATCGGCTCGGCGCTGGCCTTATAGTCCGTATAGGGGATGCGTAGCAGCACCAAAACGGCGATGACGAGCAGGCTGCCCAGCAGCAGCGGATTGAAAATGTCCCGGCGGGTCAGCCGGTTCACGGCGGTTCCTACGGCGAAGGCGGCCAGCGTCAGCCCTACGCCCCACATGGCGGAGTGCTGAAGAAATTCACTGAGCATTCCGATTCTCTCCTTTCTGGGCCAGCGCCTGCGTCACTCGACCGGCGACCGCCATCACCAGGATGGTCAGCGGGATCACCGCCAGCAGAATTGGCAGCAGCAGATCGGTGATTTCCGGCACAAGCTCCATCACGCCGGTCGCGGCGGGGATGAACAGCAGCGGAAAGATGCCGGTCAGGAAAGCGGCGGTTTCTTTCACCTGCTCCAGCTTGATCAGGCCGGTGAGCAGCGCGGCCAGCAGCAGTGCCAACCCATAAATGCTGGCCGGAATGGGCAGCGGCAGCCAAGCGTGCAGGAGCTCGCCGCCGAGGCAGCACGCCGCAATTCGTCCGAACTGAAACACATACTTCATCAAAGATCCCGCCAATCCGTTCTTTTTTGACGCGCGAAGGGCTGTCCGGCGATTCCGTTTACCGGGGGCCGGGCGAGCCTTGTTTTTTTGTGCACGGGTTCCATTATACAGAAAAATGCGCAAAAGAAAAGAGCCTCTGCAACTTTCCCAAGATCCTGCAATTTTGACCCAAGATATTTCATTTACTTTGTGCAGCGTATCCGTATAATAAAAACCAACAAGGACGAAGCGTTACGGCTTCGATCAAAAAAGGAGGGTATCTACTTGAAAAGAACGTTGCGAACCCGGTTGCTGCTGGCGGTGCTGACGATGTGCCTGGCGATGGGCGCGCTTGTCAGCGCTTCCGCGGAACCCATCAAGCTCACCTTCTGGAACCTGCTTACGGGCGGCGACGGAGAGACGATGGTCGCGATGATCGAGGAGTTCAACGCTTCTCAGTCGGACTATGTGGTGGAAGGCGTGACCCTGGACTGGGATAGCTATTACACCAAGCTGCGTACCTCCGTCCTGGGCGGCGATTCCCCTACCTTTGCCATTTCCCACTATCCCTACGTCCCTGCGCTGGCCAAGGAAGGCATCCTGGTTCCGATCGACGACTATGTCGAAAAGCTCGGCATGACGATTGAGTATGACAAGTATGCCGGTATGATTGAGGACATGAAGTACAACGATCATTATTATGCTGTTCCGTTGGAGCAGAATATCGTGATCCTGTACTACAACAAGGCGCTGTGCGAGAAGGCTGGCCTGTTGGATGAAAACGGCGAGCTGAAGCCCTTCGACCACAACGTGGACGCCTTCTGCGCCATGCTGGAGACGGCCAAGCAGTCCATCGGCGGCAAGCAGCCCCTGATCGCCGGCGAGACTGGTTCCCCGCCCTTCAAGTTCTTCGCCTCCCTGTATTATCAGATCGGCGGCGAAGGCCAGTTCGTCAATGAGAACGGCGAATGGGTCATGGATCGCGATATCGCCATCAAGGCCATGGAAATCTGGGAGCGGGTTTACTCCTATCATGTGCTGAACGTGGAGAACGGCGTGGAGCTGTTCAACCAGGGCGAGATTCCCTTCATGCTCTCCGGCAACTGGGACAGCCGTCCGATCATGGCGGTCATGGGCGACAACGTGGGCGCTGTCGCCACGCCCCAGCTGGGCGACAAGTTCTACACCCATGTGCTGGGTCACAGCTTCGTGCTGCCGATCAACGCCAAGCGCACCGACGAAGAGGTCAAGGGCGTGATCACCTGGATCAACTGGTTCGCCCAGCACAACGACGAGTGGTCCGCGGCCGGTTCCGTGCCCGCGTACCTGCCCGCCGCCGAGACGGAGCTGTTCAAGAGCTACCGCCTGCTGCAATCCTACGCCTGGGCCGGTTCTTACGGTCTGCCGCTGACCTACAACGCGCCCTTCAGCCTGTCCGGCTCCGCGGAGTGCATCGAGCCGCTGGGCAAGCTGGCCCGCGGCGAGCTGACCCCCGAGCAGTGCTACGAGGAAATGTCCGCGCGCATGAAGACCGCGCTGCAGTAAAAGTATCTCCGTTTCCATCAGCGGGGCAGGCAGTTGCACGCCTGCCCCCATTTTTTCAAAAAAGGGGTCGTAGAAGCATGAGTATGCCTGTGGCAAAAGCGCTGCCCGCCAAACGCACCTGGAAAAAGGGAATCGCCAGATGGGAGGGACTGCTGTATCTGCTGCCCTTTCTGATTCCCTATCTGCTGTTCACCTTCGTCATGCTGATCGAGGGCATCGGCCTCAGCTTTGCGGATTACAAGATTTTCGGCGGCACAGCCTTCATTGGCCTGAAGAACTACCGGGTGATCTTCGGCGATCCGGTTTTCTGGACCTCCCTGAAAAACACCAGCCTGTATGTGCTGATTTCCACGCCGGTTTTTGTGTTTTCCTCGTTCCTCTTTGCGCTGCTGCTGGACTACAAGTTCCTCAAGCACAAGACGTTCTTCCGGGCGTCCTTCGTGATGCCGATGGTGCTGCCCGTTTCCGTCGTCGCGACCATTGGACTGTACATGGCGCAGCCCTACGTCGGCCTGGTCAACGGAATGCTGAAAACCTTCGGCCTGCTGGGCGCCGAGCAGGAAATCTTCTGGCTGGGTGATTCCACCCTCGTTTGGGTCACGATCATCATCCTGACCCTCTGGTGGGGCAGCGGCTTCAACATTATCCTCTACCTGGCGGGAATACAGGACATTTCCGAATCGTACTACGAGAGCGCGCAGCTCGATGGTGCGACCTACTTCCAGCAGGTACGCCACATCACCTGGCCGCTGTTGGGCAGGGTTCACCTGACGGTGCTGTTTTTGCAGTTGGTTGCTTCCTTCAAAATATACGGACAGGCCTATATCATGACCGGTGGCGGCCCCGGCGGCGCGTCCCGCACGCTGATCCAGTATTTGTGGGAGATGGGCTTCCGTACTTTCAATATTGGTCGTGCGTCCGCTGTGTCCGTCGTCCTTTTTGTGATTATCTTTATCGTGTCTGGTCTGCAGTTCACGCTCTCGTCCAAGACCTCGAAAGTATAAGAAGGAAGTGCTGAATGATGAAAGCCAAGCTGACAAAATGGGGAATCCGCACCCTGACGGTATTCCTGGCGGCAATCTGGTGGCTTCCGGTTTTCTGGACTTTCCTGTGCGCCATCAAGCCCAATATGTCGCCCATGTTCGACATGACGACCTGGTTGGAGCCGCCTTTTACCCTGGATAATTTCGACTATGTGCTCAACAATCCGCAGGCCCAAATGCTCAAATGGCTGCTCAACAGCTTCCTGACCGCCAGTATCGGCACGGTGGGTGTTGTGTTCCTGTCGCTTTTAGCCGTATACTCCTTCTCCAAATTCAACTATCCCGGTAAGAAACTCCTGTTCTGGGTCTGTATGGCGGGCATGATGATCCCCGGCGAAAGCCTGATCATCCCCCAGTACCTGATGTTCCGCAACATGAGCCTGCTCAACAGCTACGCTTCGCTGATTCTCCCCGGCCTGGGCGCTTCAATGGGCGTGCTGATTCTCAAGCAGTTCATGGACGGTCTACCGGAATCCCTCTTTGAGGCGGCGCGCATCGACGGGTGCAGCTCCTTTCGGATGCTCTGGCAGATTACCGCGCCCCTGACCAAAGCGTCCATTTCCTCGCTGGCGATTTTCATGTTCAGGCAGAAGTGGAACGATTATCTCTGGCCCTATATCTCGATCAGCGACCCGGAAATGATGACCATCCCCGTCGGCATTACCTTCTTCCAGGGGCAGTATCACGAGGGCTACGGGCGGCAGATGGCCGCCGCGGCGATCGCGATTCTCCCGGCGCTGATCATCTTCCTGGTGTTCCAGAAGAACATCATCAAGGGCATTGCGCTGTCGGGCCTGAAGGAGTGAGGGCGGATGCCTTCCACTGCTGGGGCCGGACGCCGGTGACCTTCTTGAACACGTTGGAGAAGTAAGTCACCGAGCGGAAGCCCGTCGCCTCGGCAATCTCGTAGGACTTCATTTCCGTCTGAGTCAGCATGACCTTGGCTGCATCGATGCGCAGGCGGGTCAAGCACGACCAGAGGCTCTCGCCGGTTTCCTGCTTGAAGCGGTGGCACAGGTCGTACTTGTTGATGAGAAATTGCTGCGCCAGTTGGTCTAGAGAAAGCGGCTGACTTAGGTTTTCTTCCATGAATTTAAGCACGTCGCGGGAGAAGCGGCCGTCGCATCGCGCCGTGTCCCCGTCGGTCGATTGCAGGAAATGGAGCGCGTTGAAAACGGTCTCCCGGAGGTCCGTCAGCGTTTCGCACTGCTGGACGCTCTGGGACAAATCCTCCTCGGCGATCAGATCCGTCACACTGGCGGGTGTAGGCCTCAACCTCCGGAGGACGGCGACCAGTAGGCGGACGAAGAACTCCGTAACTTGCCGGGGCTGAGGGCACACGCGGGCGATCTCCTCGAACAGCCTTGCGAGAGCTTGCGCGCCGTGCTCCGCGCCGTCCTGTGCGGCGACGGCTAAAGCGCTGATGTCCTCCGTCCACAGGCTCGGCGCGGAGGTATAAGGCACCAGAGGCGTGTCCTTGCCGTAAAAGGTGTTCAGATGCTCGGCGGCCAGGCACTCCTCGTAGCAGTCAGAAAGCGCCTCGGCGTTGCACAGCGCGTGGGGCAGGCTGAAATAGCCTTTGACGCTCGCGCCGTCCGGAAGCGTTGGTTCCGCCTCGGCGGGCAGGACGCAGAACACCCGTGCGTCATGCAGTCGGAGCTACCAAGACGATAGCGCACCGAGGCCCGTTGGTCTGTCCTGTTCAAGCTTGCCGCACAGCAGCACGCCGCGGACATCCGTCCCCCACAGGGGAAAGCGCTCGCCCATCGCAAAGCTGCGCGATTCGTTCGTCAAATAATCCTGAAGGGATGCGGCAAACTCACCATAGATGGCCTGCATACAGGAGGCGAGCGCCTGTTTCAGCTCCCCGCGGTCGATAGGCTTGAGCAGGTAATTGGTCACGCCGTAGCGGATGGCAGCCTGCGCGTACTGGAACTCGCCATAGGCGCTGAGGATGATGGTTCGAGGCATGGCGATGGATTTCGCCTGCATGGCGGCCAGTACGTCCAGCCCGTCCAACAGCGGCATCCGAATGTCCAGGAGCAGCACATGGGGCCTTTCCGACTGTGCCAGGCGAAGACATTCCTGCCCGTCGTGGGCATGGAGCACTGTCGTGAAGCCCATCTCCCTGAGCGGAATGGTTTTCTCGACGTAACTGTGCACGCTTTGTTGGTCGTCAGCAATCAGCAATTTCATGGCGCTCCTCCTCCCTTGGCAGCAGAATGTCGATCTTCGTGTAGCTGCCCGCTTGGCTGCTGACGGTCAGGCCGTACTTGTCGCCGTAGAGCAGCCGGATGCGGCGCTGGATGTTCTGCAAGCCTACGCTGGTTTCATCCTCGGCAGAGGATTCGGTCTCCCGCAGCTTCTCGCGCAGATGCGTCAGCTGCTCAGGAGAAATACCCTTGCCGTTGTCCACCACGGTAAGGGCGATGCATTCCAAGCAGCTGGACGCCGTGATCGTGAGCGCCATATCGTGGGCGGTTCCGTCGAAGCCGTGGACGAAGCTGTTCTCAATCAACGGTTGCAGCAGGTATTTCGGCACATAAAAGCCGCACAGCTCTGCCGGACAGAACACGTTGTACTGCAAGGCTGAGGAATACTTGAACCGGCAGATGTTCACATAGTCCGAGGCGAAATCCAGCTCGTCCTGCAAGGGGACGCAGGAGCACTGCCTGTTGGTGGCATAGCGCAACAGCCGGCTGAGGGACACCACCAGCAGATCCGCCCGATCGGGATCGCCGCAGGTCAGCTCGGTTTGCAGTAATTGGAGGGTGTTGAACAGGAAATGAGGGTTCATCTGGGCCATCAGCGTGTTCATCCGCGCCAGCCGCGTCGCGTGCTGCAATTCGTTGTTGCGGCGGTTCAAGACGTTGATGTCTGACAATAGCGAGGAGAACTCGTCAGCAATCTGGTTCAGCTCCCGGATGTGGTAGTTTCCGGGCTGGAAGGCGTGCTGCGGCTGTGTGGAGGCCAGGTCGCCCATCAGGCGCTTGACCGAAACGCGGACGATCTCCAGCAGCACCACGCCCAGCACGACGGACAGCAGCAAGAAAGGAATCATCCGCTGCAATAGCACCGTGCGGTAGCGCTGGTTGCGATCCAGAATGCTGCTCACGTCGATGGAGCAGACCACGTCGGCCTTCACATATTGGGACGAGGTGCTGATGTGCATCAGGCCGTCACCCTGGGCCTGAAGCTCCTGGATGCTCGGAACGGTTTTGTCCGCCGCGTGGGAAATGCTCCCCTCCAGGGTGGTGTTGATCTTCTGCGGATCGTTGGTCAGCACGATTTCGCGGTTCTGGTTCACCATGAAAACGCCGCTGAACCCCTCCATACTGCTCAAGTACATGGACTTTTGCAGGCTCTGCGTATCGAGAAAGCAGTAAATCACGCCGATCTTGGTGCCGTCGTAATCCCAGACGGGATAGCTGAGCGTGGTGATCTGCTTGCCGTAGAGCAAGGAATGGCGCTGATAGAAGTCCACGTTGATGACGGAAATGTCCAGAATATCCTTGTCGTCAAAGGCCAGCGTGCGCTGGAACCACTCGCTGCCGCAGAAGTCGTAGCCGGTATTGAGCATAGCGCGCGCGTCGTCGGTGTACAGGTAGCCGTTGGTTCCCACAATCAGCAGACCTGCGGTATCCGTCTTGCTGGACATGATGTGATCCAGATACACCTTGAACTGGCGCTCCAGATAAAGCTTGTCCTCCATCGTCAGCGAATCGTTCTGCGTGATGCGCCTGATCAGGTAGGCGTTCTTGGACAGAGCCGTCAAGAGCAGCTTGTACTCGCGGATATATTCATCCAGATTGGCGTTGGCTTGAAAGACAATCTGCTGCGAATAATGCAGCGCGGAGTCCAGCAGGGATTCCATGGAGTTGTTGGACGCGACGCTGGTCAGTGCGATACAGGAAAGGAGGTTGTACCCGATGAACACCAGAAAAAGAATCAGCGCCAGGGACAGCTCGACAGATCGTTTCCGTAGCAGCTTCTTCATGAAGGCGGGCCCTCCTCGTCACGCGGTAATCGCCGGTCTTTAGAGATCATCATATCATGATTTTTTTAACGGTGCAATTAAAAATGTTTGGGAAGAGAAAGGAGAAAAACAAATGGAAGAAATCAGGAAGATCGCGCTGGGCACGGAGGAAGCCTATGTGGGCCGGGGCGCGGCGAAGCTGTTAGGCGAATGCTGCAAGGAAGTCGGCACGAAGGCGCTGGTGATTTCAGGCAATCAATCGTGGGCGGCAGCGATGGCCGCGGGCGCGGAGTGGTCACTGGATGACGCAGGCGTTCCCCACGAGCGGTATGCGTTCAGCGGCTATTGCTCGGAAACGAACGTCTCCCGGATTCGGAAGATGGCTGCGGAGACGGGTTGCGACGTATTGGTGGGCGCGGGCGGTGGCAAGTGCATGGACGCAACCAAGTCCGCAGCCGATCTGTTGGGGCTGCCATGCGTGCTGCTGCCAACCTCCTGCGCCACCTGCGCGTCCAACGTCCGCCTCTGCGTCTGGTATGACGACGAGGGGCGTTGCGTGCCCGGGATGTTTGCGAAAAAGTCTGCGCACGCGCTGCTGGTCGACCCGGAGCTGATCGTCCGCTTGGGCGACGCGCGGCTGTTGGCGGCGGGCATGATGGACGCGCTGGCCAAGTACCCGGAGATTGATTTCAGCCTGCGCTGCACGCCGGAAAAGGAGCGCTCAGCCATGCTGATCACGGCGCAGAAGGTGGCGTGGAGCAATTTCCGCTATATTCTGAGCAACGGCAGGGAGGCCCGGGAGCACGCCGCCGCAGGGCTTGTGGATCATGCGACGGAGAACATGGTGCTGATGAACATCATGATGACGGGGCTGGCGTCCTCACTGGTGGCTGGCGTGCAGCAGTTGGCCGTCGCGCATATGTTCCACGACGCGGTGGCAACCAAATTCCACGACCAGCGCGTCAAGTATCTCCATGGCGAGGTGGTAGCGGTAGGCGTGTTGCTGCAAATGCACTCCAATGGCTACGACGAAGCCCTCATCCAGGAAACGGAGGACTTCCTGGCAAGCATCGGCGGCCCGCGCTGCCTCAGTGATCTGGATATCGCGCCGAATGAAGAGAACAAGAGGATCATTTTGGACTTTATCGCGGGCCGGGGCTACGACGAGCCGAAGCTGTTTGCGAGCATCGAGCGGGCCTACGGCTTCATCAACCGATAACGCGCAAAGGAGGATAAGACGGCATGAAGGAATTTCACGGGCTGATCGTGCCCATCTTCACCCCGGTGGACGAGAAGGGAAATCTGGATACCGAAGCGTTCAAAAACCTGGCAAGCGATCTGGTGCGCCGCGGCGTGGACGGCCTGTATGTGACCGGCACGACCGGCGAGGCGAGCCAGCTGAGCACGGAAACCTGGAAAAAGGTCAATCAAACGGCGATCGAAATGTTCTGCGGCACGCCCACCCATGTGTATTGCGGCGCGGTGGCCCCGGGCACGCTGGAAACCATCGAGCGCATCCATATGCTGGAGGACATGGGCGCGGAGTATGTGTTTGCGACGCCTACCTTCTACAACACGGACGGAACGCAGGCGCAGGTGCTCAAGCACTTTGAGCGGATCTGCGCGCACACCGACCGCAAGGTGATCGTGTACAGTATCTCCTTCACGACCCATGTGGACATTACCACCGACACCCTCAGCCGCCTGGCGGAGATGGACAACATCATCGGCGTGAAGGACACGCGGGCCGACTGGGGGACGCATATCCAGAACATCATGGCGCTCAAGGATACCAAGGTGGGCATCGCCGTCGTTCCGGAACCCATGATCGCCGCCAGCCTTATCATGGGCGCGGACGGCATTGTGACGGCGCTGGGCAACCTGATGCCCGAGTATTATGTGCAGATTTTGAAGGCGGCACGGGGCGGCGACTTTGATGGCGTGATGAAGGCCTTCGAGAACATCATGCGCTTTGACCGTTCCCTCCGCTGCCCCGGAGAGAACGGCGTGGCAAAATTGAAGTATGTGGCCAGCCAGTTGGGCGTTTGTCCGCCCTATACGTCCATGAGCTGCATGGATGTGACGGCGGAGCAAAAGGCCGCCCTGCAAGGGGCTGTCCGCTTCATCCGGGCGGAAAAGGAACGCCTGGGCGTTAGGGCGTAAGCGGCAGAGAAGGGAGCAGAAAAATGCTGGATTTTGTGTATGAGAATCAAACGCGGATGATCTTCGGCAGAAACGCGCTCGATCAGGTGGGCGAGCAGATGAAAAAGCTGGGCCAGCGCGTGCTGGTCGTGACCTACGGCGACGGCTTCTTCGCGCGCATCGGTCTGCTGGATCGGGTGTACGGCAGCCTGGAGCAGGCGGGGCTGACGGTGTACAGGATCACCAGCGTGGAGGCGAACCCCAAGATGGGCGTGGCCTACGAGGGCATCCGCCTTTGCAAGCAGGAGAAGATTGACGCGCTGCTGGCCATCGGCGGCGGCAGCGTCATTGACACCTGCAAGACCATCGGCATGGGCGCGTGCTATGACGGCGACGCGTGGGACTTCTTCACTGGCACGCAGGCGACGACGACATTGCCGGTCGGTGTGATCCTGACCATTCCCGCGGCGGGCAGCGAGTCGAGCATGGACGCGGTGATGACGCTGGAAAAGGGCGAGCTGAAGCGTGCCTCCTGCGCCGCGCCGTTCATCCGTCCGGCCTTTGCTATTCAGGATCCGCAGCTGACCTACACCCTGCCGCCCTATCAGACGGCGTGCGGCGCGTGCGACATCATCGCGCATACGCTGGAACGCTACTTTACCCGCACCCCCGCGGTGGAGGTGACGGACAGGCTGTGCGAGGGGCTGATTCTGGCCGTGATGAGCGCCGTCAAAAAGGCGCTGGCCACGCCTGACGACTACGACGCCCGCGCTGAGCTGATGTTGGCTGGTTCCTATGCGCACAACAACATGGTAGGCGTCGGCCGCGTGCAGGACTGGGCCTCTCACGGCCTCGGACACGAAATCTCCGCCCTGAAGGGTACAGCACACGGCGCGACGCTGGCCGTGATGATGCCCGCCTGGATGAAGTACGTCTACAAGACGGATGTGCCTCGTTTCGCTCAGTTTGCCAACCGGGTGATGGGCGTGCCGTACATCCCCGGCGGGGAAGCGGAGATGGCGAAGGAAGGCGTGAACCGCTTCCAGCAGTTTATCCACAGCATCGGTTTGCCCACTACGCTGGAGCAGCTGGGCGTGACGGCGGAGGAAATCCCCCTGCTGTCCGCCAAGTGCCACCGCGCCGGCAGCTTCGTTCCCCTGGACGAGGAAAAGATCGCCGAGGTCTACCATATCGCCATGAAGAACGAGCTGCTGTAAAAAGCGCTGATTGGACGGAAACAGTAACGCCCATGCCGCAATCATCCTGTCCGGCATGGGCGCCTCTTGTGTTTGCCATGCTTTTTGCCGCAAAAAAAGGGAGACGCCCCTTACGAGGCAGCTCCCTTGCGGTATACCGGAAATTACTCCACGGTGATGACGATGGCGTTGTCGCCGACCGTCAGGGTATGCTCGCCAGCGCCTTCCAGCACCACATCAATGGTCACGACCACGAAGGAGCCGCTTTCTACGCTGATGTACTTGCTGGCCAGCACCTGGTCGCCTTCCTTGACCTCCACGGTCGCAGCGCCGTCGGCGCCGTAATTCTCGGCGATCATGTACAGGGCGAAGGGCTCTCCGCTGACAGCGGTCTTGTTCACGGCGGAGAAGGAGGTGCTCGTGCCGGAACCGCTCTCGGTCGTCACCTCAGTAACCATCTTGTCGGAAACCAGCGTGTTGATCTGGATGTCCGCGGGCTGATTGTAACGCATACCGAAGCCCACAGGAATGATCACGTCACCCAGGTTGGTGGGCAGCGCCGCGGTGGGATTCTGGCGCACGGTGGCGGCCATGTACAGCCGGGTCGCCGTATCCACGCCGGTGTCGAACTGCAGCTCGCCCCAATCCAGGTTCGCGTCGTCGGAGGTGCGGCCGATCTCAAACACGGTGGAGCCGGTGGGTTCCTTGACGCCAAAGAGCATATCGGCGATCACGGAGGGCAGCGTCTTGTGATAGAAGTTGCCCATGGAGGAACCGTGGTCGGGGGTGCAGTCATAGGTCAGGAACATCACGGCCGCGCTGTTCTCAATCGCCCAAGCGTCAGGCTCGTTGGAAACGCCGCCGTCATACAGCAGCACCAGCGGGATGCCGGCGTCCTTCGCGTCCTCGATGAGCAGCTCGGTGTTGTCGTCCATCGCGGTCACATGGGCAACCGCCACGGTGGCCTCTTCGAGGGATTCAACGGTGGTCGCATAAGCGCCGATGGCCGCGACGTCCATGGCCGTGGTGTCCTTGGAGGAGCCGTCCACATAGACCTTCGCGTCCTTGCTCAGGGGCAGGGTGTCGTTGCCGTTCTTCAGCAGCACGGTGGATTCGGTCTGCAAGCGGATATCCATCTCGTTCATCCGGTCGTTGCGGGCGGCGTAGACGTCCTCGATGGTGTTCAGCGTGAAGGCCTCGGCCTTGTAAGCGTCGCTGGCAGCCAGCTCCAGCGCCTCGTCCAGCTGAGAATAGGGATCCTCGAACAGGCCCAGCTCGAACTTGTTGCGCAGCACGCGCTTGGCATGACGATCAATGGTTTCCTGGGTCAGGTTGCCGGCTTCCAGCTGCTCCTTGATGGTTTCGGGCCACATGGGCTGCATCATGCCGGGATAGCGGGCGATAATGTCCTCATACGCGGTGGTCACGTCAGGCTCCACCATGAAGAAACAGCCGACCTGATCCACATCCGCGTTCAGGATGATGGAATACAGCTCGCCGACGGTGCACTGGGACAGATCCACACCCTCGGGCGTGGTGCCGGAGGCGGAGGGAGACTGCATCCACATGGGCCAGTCGGTGACGACGCAGCCGTCATAGCCCA
>CAZRLM010000010.1:0-37559 GCA_964600835.1 uncultured Oscillospiraceae bacterium | reverse complement strand
GCCGTCCTTCTCCCGCGCCGTTTCAAAATACCGGATGGCGTCCTCGATGTTGCCCTCGTCCATCGCTTCCGCGCCGACCTCCCACAGGGCGGTGGAGGTCGCGTCCTTCCCCATGCGGGCCATGATCCGCTGCCCGCTGCCGGTTCTTGTCAGGTAGAAATATGCGCCGACCGCCAGCGCCAGGCACAGCACGATCATGCCGGCCAATACGGCCATCCAGTTGATCATCCGCTGTGTGGCCAGGTGCTTATAGCGGCGTACCTCCCGCGGCGAAAGCATAGGCCCGCGCGTCGTATCGCCGTATACGTCGCGCATCGGGCGGTCGGGATCAGCCACGCGCATCAGCGGCAGGCTGCCCGTCGCGTTTCGCAGCGCGTCCTGTCCGTCGTCCCGGTCGGCGCGGGCGGGGGCAATGCTGCCCATGCGGCTTGTCGCGCTCATCCGCGCGGTGTTCGACTCCGCGCCGGACGCTCGCCTGGCAGCGCGAGGCCGCCGTTCGACGCTCGCCCCGGACGCGGTCTGCCCGCCGCCGGCCTGCGCGCGCTTTCCCTGCCGGATCGCGCGCACACCCGAATCCTCGCCGGCGGAATGGTCAAGCAGCGCGCCGCAGCGTGGGCAGAGAATATCGTTCTCCCCCGCATACCCTCCGCATTGAGGACACAGCATGACATTCGCCTCCTATTCCTGCGCTTGGGCAGGCCTGTTACTGATCCGTTTCCAGCCGCCCCAGCGCCTCGTACTCCGGGTCGTCGTCGAATTCCCGCTCCGGCGCGACCCCGCCCAACTGCTCAATGGCGTTGCGCAGCTCGATAAAGTCAATGTACCCAATCTTGTCGTCGTTGGCGACGCGAATCAGCTCCGGCAGCGCCCGGTCGTCCCCAAGCTTCCCCAGGTAGCTGGCAAAGAGCGCGCGGCGCGTGGCGTTCTCACGGAATAAACGAAGCGCAAGCTGAAAAACCTGCTCGTTTCCCGGATAATTGGCCAGCACGTCCAGCATGGCCTCCTGCCCGGCGGGGTTCGCCCTGGGCAGCGCCTCCAGCATCGGCTGCACGACGGACGGCCCCATCTCCCCCAGGCTTTCCAGCGCGTTGTCGCACAGATCGTCCTTAACGGGACGATCAAGCTGCCAGGAGATATACAGCATCTTGGGCAGCGTGCTCTCCATCTCCCGCAGCAGGCCGATGGCGGTCATCTTGGCCTCCTCCGGCGCGTCCTCGTCCTTGAGGAGCGCCACCAGCCGCTTCTCGCAGGGGCGGCCCACCGCCTGAATCTGATCCAGCAGCAGGTCGGGCACCGGCACCTCCTTGCGGCAGTAGGCGCAGAGCCAGTCCACCAGATCCTTCGCGTCAACGAACTGGGTGAAGTACGCGCCGGGCGTAACGCCCTCCAGCCACTTGGCGGGGGTATTCAGGAAATTCATGTAGATGCGAGGCATATCCGCCTCCATCGCATCGTAATTGCGGTACTCCTTCGCGTGATCCTTGACCCACTTGGAGGTAAAGTCCGCAAAATGCGCGTCAAAATCAATGCACTTCATGGATCGCATCGCTCCCTTCCTGCTGTGTCAGTCTGTCCAACGCGCGGAGAATCCGTTCAATCCGCCGCGGAGAGACCATCGCGTCCGACAGCGTTTCCGACGCGGACGCCTCCTGCCCGGCCGCCATCAAACTGGCGACCTCGATTGCCTTCGTCCAGCTGTACCGATCCAGCACGGCAGCCTGCACCCGCTGTGGACGCGTCATCCGCCGCCAGCAATCCGCCGCAAAGCGCATGAGCGTTTCCGGCGCTTGCAGCGCCCGTCCGTCAAACAGAAGCTGCATCAAAAAGCGCTGACCCATACGCCCGCTTTTCGGCTCGACCCGCTCCAGGTTGGCCTGACGCAGCTGCGTACCGTCGCACAGCGTCACCACCGTGCGGCGCTCTTGCGCAATCAGATACGTCATCGCGCTGTGCCGCACGTTTTCCGCCGTCTGCGGACTGCAAATCAGTTCCCGCAGGAAACCGTTCGTCTCCGGCTCCGGATGGGCCAGCACCAGCGTGAGCAGCGTTTCCTGCAACGCTTCGCCCCCGTGGCGGAAGCTCCACGCCAGCGTTTCCCGCTCGTCGCTGCCCGGAGACAGCATCGCCCGGTCGCCGTCCGTCAGGCCGGACAGCCGCCGCCGCACCTCCCCGGTCAGCAGCGCGTGAATATCGCCCTGACGCTCCTCCGGCGCTTTCCGCGCCTGCGTCAGCAGAACGCGCGCCTCCAAGTCGGACGCGTCCAGGCGGAGCGCGCGTTCATACAGCCGCGCCGCGGCCTCCGCGCGCCCCTGGCGAAGCTCCAGCGCCGCCAGTTGATGCATCAACGGAATCCGCCAGGGCTGCGCCGTCAGCCGGTTTGTCAGAAAGCGGCGCAGCAGTCCGTCCGTTCCGACAACCGCCGCCACCGACAGAAACTGGCGCTCCGACTCCGGCGAATGGCAGAATTGTCCGCAGTACGCCATCATCGCGTGGGCGGCGCGACGCTTGCCCATCGCGCAAAGCGTCAGACTCAGCTCTGCCCGCGGCCTCATGCTGTCCGGCGCCATGCGAATCGCCCGCGCCTGACAGCGCAGCGCGCCCTCAAAATCCTTCCGCGCCAGCAGCATCAGCGCCAGCATGGCGTAAAGCGTGCTTTTCTCTTTTTTCAGGCGAATGGCGCGAAACATCCTCTGGAGCGCCAGCTCGTCCTGGCCGCGCTGCTGCGCAGACAGCGCCCGGCGAATCAGCGCGCCCAGCCGTCCCGGCTCGCCGTCGCTTTCGTCCGCCACGGCGCTGAGCGCCTCGCGCGCCGCGTCCGCATCCGCGCTGTATGGATCCTCCTGCAAATAGCGGTTCAGGCAGTCCACCGCCAGCGAACGCCGACCGAGCGCCCATTCGTTCCACCCGAGCGTCAGATAACTTTCCGCCATCGGCTCCTCGCGGGAAACAAGGCGCAGAAGCAGCGGCTCCGCCGCCTCCTCGCAGCCCAGCGCGCGCAGCTGCTTCGCCAGCTCCAGCAGGTCGGAGTCCTCCCCGGAGGAACGGTACGCGCCGCGCAGCAGCTCGACTGCCTCGATTCCCCTGCCCGCGCGCCGCCTGCGCGCCGCGCCATGGCGCAGCCGCTGAGCCGATTGGGCGAACGGAATGATCTGGCCCTTTTCTTCAATGATCATTGTTTTGCCCGCAGTCCCTCGACCGCCCCGCTTCCGTCATACTCACGCCCGGGTCGCCCGCTCCAGCAGCGCGCGCAGCTCCGCCGTGGTAAAAGCGTACCGGGAATGGCAGAAATGGCATCCCAGCTCCGCGCCCTGATCCTCGTCGATCAGCTGCGTCAGCTCCTTGCGGCCCAGCGAAATCAGCGCCCGCTCCATCCGGTCACGGGAGCATCCGCAATGGTAGCGCAGCGGCGTTCTCTCCAGCACCTGCGGCTTCATCCCGCGGAACCAGTCCTCCAGCAGCTGCTCCTTGCAGGCAAAGGTCAGCTCCCGGCTGATGTCGGCGAACATCGGGCTGCGCAGCTCCAATTGACTGATCGTTTCCTCCTCGCAGCCCGGCATGGGCTGAATCAGCAGTCCGCCAGCCTTGAGCACCGCGTCGCCGCTGACCAGCACGCCCAGCGCTACCAGCGACGGCTGCTGCTCGCTGACGGTGAAGTAGTTCGCGAAGTCGATGCCCAGCTCGCCGCTGACCAGCTCGCACTGGCCGATATACGGCTCGCGCAGCCCCAGATCCTTCACGACGCTCATCCGGCCGCTGTGGCCGACCGCGCCGCCCACGTCCAGCTTGCCGTCCTCCCGGAGCGGCAGCTCGACCTGCGGATTGTCGGCGCAGACCTTCAAATCGCCGTGATTGGCCACGGCCACCAGCGTGCCCATCGGCCCGTCGCCCTTGATGGTGACGGTGACGGACTCGTTTTCGCCCTTCATCATCACGCCCATCATCGCGGTGCCGGTCATCAGCCGCCCCATCGCCGCGGTGCATACCGGGGTGGCGCGGTGAATGTCCGCCGCCCGCTGGCACATGGCCGTCGTTTCACACATCATCACCCGCGCCTGACCGTCCATCAGGCTCATTCGGATCATCTCGTCGCCCTGGCGACGCGCAATTTCCGTCATCGGACGTCCTCCTTCCCGGCTTCCTCCTGCGCCTTCAGGGCGACGAAGTGCCACCGGTGCTCCTTTTCCTTGGGCGCTTCAAAGGTGCCGTTGCCGTACACCAGCACCCGCTCAAAGCCTGCCGCATACAAAAGCCGCGACAGGGTGTCCACGTCATAGGCGCGCTGCTTCTGTTCCTCGTCAATGCGGCGATAGCTGCCGTCCTCCTGTTTGACGAAAATGCACAGCCGCATCTCGACGGTTTGCGTCTTTTCCGAAAACCGGTTCTGCCACAGGTAGGTCACGTCCTCCCGATCCTCGCAGATCATCTCGTTGCCCAGCTCGTGCCGCAGCTTATAGGGCGTGGACACATCAAAGAGCAGCGCGCCGCCGGGGCGAAGCGCCGCAAAGGCCGACTGGAAGAACGCCGACGCGTCCTCGTCGGCAAGCAGGTAGTTCACGCCGTCGCAGGTGGCGAGAATCGCGTCCATCGGTCGATGAAGGCGCAGCGAACGCATATCCTGCCGGACAAAGGGAATGGCAATGCCCTGACTGCGTGCCTTCTGCGCCGCAATCCAGAGCATTTCCTGGCTCATATCAACGCCCGTGACGTGAAAACCGTGCCTGTACAGCGGAATCGTCAGCCCGCCGGTGCCGCAGGCGCATTCGCACAGCTTGCCGCCGCGAATGCCGTATTCCGCCATCAAGCGGCAGTAATAGTTGGCCCAGGACTCGTAGTTTACGTCGTCCATCAGCCGATCGTAAATCTCAGCAAACCCCGTATACATTGGTATTGATCGTATCCCTCTCTTATTTTCGGCGCGACGCGCCGCCCTTGCCCCGCATCCGGCCGCCGATTTGACCGGCCTCCTTGGCGGTCAGTCCGGCCCAGCCGTCCTTTTCAAGGCGCGGCAAAAGCCCGCATTCCTGCGCCAGCTCATACTTGCGTCTTTCCTTCTCCTCCAGCCGCCAGCGTATGCCCGTCATCCCGTGCGCTCCTTTCCATCCATAGATAGGCTGATGCGGACAGGATTCCCCGGCGGGAGGAAAAGAATGTATTACGCGTCGGTCTCGCCGTCCTCCTCGTCCTCGTCGTCGTCATCGTCCGACTCGGCCCGCAGACCGCGGTTGACCTGCGCGCCCTCGATCCGGCTGTTGATGAAGCGGTCGAACACGGCGTTGGTGTAGCTGGCGGTGACAAAACGGCTCAGGGAGTACCCGATCAGCGCATAATAGGCGAACAAGCCCAGGATGCACCACAGCGGGTTCACGACGAACATCAGGCCGATGCCCAGGATCATCGGCACGCAGTGGAGCAGGCGAACGCCCACGCTCATCGGCAGGCGGGCGACGGCCAGCAGCAGGCCGTTGCGCAGCACGTCCCGCAGACGCAGCTTATAGCCGACGATCAGCGGATAGAAATAGGTCAGGGACAGGAACCACAGCACGCCGATCAGCACGATGAGCGCCTGCGGCACCGCCATCAGCGGCGTCTGCACGGCCATCTGACCATAGAAGTTCCAGCAGATGTACATCAGTATGGGCATGACGGAGGTGATCAGCGAAATAACCAGGCTCTGCTTCCAGTTCTCCTTCACCGCGTCCTTGAAGTCGCTCCAGATGAACGCGTGTTCATCCCGCGCCCAGTTGCGAGTGACGTAGCATACGCCCGCGGTTACCGGCCCGGTGATGGCGATGCAGGGGATCAGCAGCACCAGCGTCGACACGCTCACGGTCTGCACCAGCTCGGCCAGCGACATCCCCAACTCAGCCTCCTCCACGCCCAGGCTGGAAAGCAGGTTCACGCCAGCGAGCAGCAGCACAATCATCGTCGGCAGCCACACCACAACGTACATCAGGTTCAGCCGCATCAGCGCGGAAAAGCGTACCCGCAGCGTCTCCCAGAAAAGCTGCCAGCGGTTTGCGGGCAGGTCGTCCTCGGTATAATCGCCCTTGCCGCTCTTGCCATAATAGAAGTTATTCATCCACTTGCCTAACATTTTGAGCCCTCCTCGCCCTTAGGCGGTATCCGCCATGATCATGTATTATATCATAGAAAACGCGTTTTGCAAAGCGAACCGTGCCGCCGCGCGCCGCTTTTGGGCTGGAAATGTGTGAATGCACTGTGAATATTGCGTTTTGCCACGCAAAAAGCGCCGACTACACGTCGGCGCAAATCAATTTGGATGGGTTCTCCGTCCGCGCTGTCAGACCCGCTCGGCCACGTCCGTGACCAGCGCCAGGGTGTTCATCATGCCGCGGATATGAGTGCGCTCGTAGCCGTGGGAGGCAAACACACCCTGTCCGCAAAGCGCAAAGCGCGCGTCCAGGCCTGCCCGAAGCGCGGTGGCGGTATCAGAGGAGTAACGCGGATACACGTCCACCGCGTAATCGAGGCCCAGCCGCCTGGCGCGGTTGATCAGCTCGGTGGTAAAGTCGTAGTCGTAGGGGCTGGCGGAGTCCTTCGCGCAGATCGACACCTGCGTTTCCCGACAGTTGAGATCGTCGCCGACGCAGCCCATGTCGACCGCCAGCAGATCCTCAATTTCCTCCTTGTACAGTGGAGACGCGCCGTGACCAACTTCCTCGTATACGGTGAAGAGCAGCGTCACGCGCCGACCCAGGCGAACCCGGCCCTCCGCGACCTCCCGCGCCAGCGTCAGGATCACCGCCGAGGACGCCTTGTCGTCCAGGTGGCGGCTCTTGACATAACCGCTTTCCGTCACCACCGTGCGCGGATCGAAGGAGACGAAGTCCCCCGCGCCGATGCCCAGCGCTTCCGTTTCCGCGCGGCTGTGCACATCCTCGTCCACCACCACCTCAAGCGTCTCGTCGCTCCGGGCAGCGCCGGTCGTGTCGCCCCAGACGTGTCGGCTGGCATGGGTCGATTGCACCGTGCCGGAGTACGTTTTGCCGTCGCGGGTGTGAATCAGGACGTTTTCGTTCTCAATCGCGTTGTCGTTGTATCCGCCGATCTGCGTGTAACGCAGCGCGCCGTTGCTCTTGACGGCGCGCACCATCGCGCCCAGCGTATCCACATGGGCCGACAGCACCAGCGGATGACCGCTGCCGCCCAGGCAGCAGAGCACCGCGCCCTTGGGCGTCCGCTCCGGCTTGTAGCCCAGGCGCGTCAGCTCCGCAAGCAGATAGTCCGTCGCGCCACGGGTCATGCCCGTGGGGCTGGGAATCGCGGTCAACGCCTGGAGTTGTTCCAGCAAATAGGCTTGCTTATCCATGCTTGTTGTCTTCCTTTCTTACGGCTCGATGGCCTGGCGGAATTCGTCCTCGGTGAGCACCGACACCGCCTGTTCCCCTGTTTTGTCCATGTGAATGACCGTGCGACTGTCGGCCATCGCGTGGATGTCAAACACGCCGAAGTCCGCCTGATCGCCGAACTGGTAGCGCTCGCCAAACCATTCCGGCCCCATGGTGTAGTAGACCTCGTAGTCGCCCGCCGGGACGCGCACCGTCAGCCGCCCGCCCTGGCGCGCAAAACCGGTCAGCACGGCCAGGCCGTTCTTTTTCAGCGCTACCCAGACGTGGTTCTCGCTTTGCCCGGGATCAAAGGTCAGCAGCGCGTCGCCGCTCTCCTCGCCGGACAGCACGCCCGAGTCGATCAGCGGAATCTTCGGATAGTCGCTCAGCGTCGCGCCGTAGGTCATCAAGGTATCAACGCACCGCTCAAACGCCTGATTGTACCCGTCAAAGTAGGCCATCAGCGCCTCGGCCTCCTGCACGCCCGTGCCGACGGCCGCCGTCAGGTCGACGGTCAGCGTCTCGGTGGTACGCTTCTTCCCGTAGTACGCTTCCGTGCACGCGTCCGGCAGACACCGGCAGAGGATCTCGTCGATTTCCGCCCGCGTCATGTCCGGCACGCCGACGGCCACGTCGAGTTCCGCCTGAGCCGCCAATGTGGCCGCGTCCAGCATGGCCTGCCAGTCCTTCACGCGGACGGTCAGCACGGTCTGCTGCAAGCCGTCGTCGGGGTCGACCTTCGTCAGCTCCATCAGCATCAGCAGCGCGGGCAGCCGGGACGCGGCCTGCTCCGCCGTCAGCGACAGCCTGTCCGCCACCTGCGCGCCATACCCGTCAAGCGCGGGCAGCTCGGGCGCTTCCTCCGGCTGTTTTTTCGGCATTTGCGCGGCGTGCGGCAGCAGATAGCGTTCCAGCGCCGCGCGCATGGTTTGGTGGCTGTAACCGCTTTTCGCTGTCTTTGCCAGATTTTTGACCTTGTTCAGGAACGCCTTGGGCGTGCCGGAACCCCACTTGAGCGTCGTCTCGCCGTTCTTGGTCGTCTCGGTGAAGGTCATTTGCAGCTCGGTAACGGGAGACAGGGTGAGCGCGGGCGCGAACGCTTCCGCCAGGTAGGCGGTCACATCCTCCCCCGCTTCGGCTTTGGCGGACACGCCGCAGGCCATTTCCGGCACGGAAATGCGGACGACAATCGTCTTGTTCTCCTGCTCCACGGAGACGATTTGCGCGTTTTCCAGCATGGTCGCCGTCCAGCCGGTCGCGTCCGACCGCAGTTCGGTCAGCGCGTCCTCCGCCTGCCGCCGCGCTTCCGCCAGCAGCGCGTTTTCCTCCGCCAACGCCACGCCTGTGCTCAACAGACACAGCACGGTCAGCAGCGCCATCATCCTCCGCAGCATCGACATTCCTCCCACAAACCGAAGGGCGGGCATCCTCGCCCGCCCCCACGGGAACCCTGCGATTAGTCCAGCAGCTTCTCGCTCTCCACGCGAAGCGTTTCGTTCAGCCGCTCCGCCTCGGCCTTGTCCTTGGCGTTGCTGTTCACATAGAGCTTGATCTTCGGTTCGGTGCCGCTGGGACGCACGCAGACCCAGCAGCCGCCCTCCAGCTCAAAGTAGAGCACGTCGGAGGTGGGCAGACCGGTCGGCTCCTCTTGGCCATCCACCACGCGAACGCCCTTCAAATAGTCGCGCACCGCCGTGACCTTCATGCCCGCGATTTCCTTGGGCGGGTTGGCGCGCAGCTCCTTCATGATCTCCTTCATGCGGCTCAGGCCGTCCTTGCCCGGCAGCGTCTTGGAGACAACCTTCTCAACAAAGTAACCGTATTCCTTGAAGATTTCCTGCACGCGGTCATAGAGCGTGACGCCCTCCGCGTTGCAGGCGGCGGCCACCTCGCTGATGAGCAGCGACGCGTTCACGCCGTCCTTATCCCGCACAAAGGTGCTGGACAGGAAGCCGTAGCTCTCCTCAAAGCCAAACAGGAAGGTATTGCTGCCCGTATCCTGGAACTGCTGAATCTTTTCGCCGATGAACTTGAAGCCCGTCAGCGTCTCAAACATCTTCACACCGTAGCGCTCGCAGATGCGGTTGGCCAGCGAGGTGGAGACGATCGACTTCACCGCCGCGCCGTTTTCGGGCAGGGTGCCGTTCTTTTGACGGGTAGAGAGGATGTAGTGCAGCAGCACGCAACCGATCTGGTTGCCGGTCAGCAGCTGGAACTTGCCCGTCTTGTCCCGGACGGCCACGCCGAGGCGATCGCAGTCGGGGTCAGTGGCGAAAATCACGTTCGCGCCCACCTTGTCCGCCAGCTGGATCGCCAGCACAAACGCGCCCGGATCCTCCGGGTTGGGCACCTTGATGGTGGAGAAGTTCGGGTCGGGCTTCTCCTGCTCGGCGACTACGGAGACGTTCGTCACGCCGATTTCCCTGAGGATACGGCGGACGGGCACGTTGCCGCTGCCATGCAGGGGCGTATATACGATGGACAGCTTGCCGCCCTCCCGCGCCAGCAGCTCAGGCTGGATGCACAGCGTCTTGACCTGGGCGATATAATCGTCGTCGACTTCCTTGTCGCCAATGATATGCAGCAGACCCTTGTCGAGCGCCTCCTGCTCGTCCATCAGCACGCAGTCCGTATAGGCGAGGGCGCGGATGAATTTCGTCACGCCTTCAGCGGCCTCCGGGCCGAGCTGCGCGCCGTCCTCCCCGTAGACCTTATAGCCGTTGTACTGGGGCGGATTATGGCTGGCCGTCACCACCACGCCGGCGATGGCGTGCAAATGGCGCACGGCATAGGAAAGAATCGGCACGGGACGCAGCGCGTCAAAGAGATACGCGGGCACGCCCTCGGCGCACAGGGTCAGCGCCGTGTCTTTGGCAAACTCCGCGGAGCAGCGGCGGCTGTCGTAGGCGATCACCACGCCGCGCCTGGCCTCTTCCGGGTTTTGGAGCAGATATTGCGCCAGACCCTTGGTCGCCCGGCGGACGTTGTAGCGGTTCATGCGGTTCGTGCCCGCGCCAAGCACGCCGCGCATTCCCGCCGTGCCAAAGGACAACTCCGTATAAAAACGGTCCTCGATCTCCGCCGCATCCCCGGCGATTGCCTTCAAATCGCGCACCGTATCTTCGTCCAACGCAAAATCATGCAGCCATTGCTGATAGGCTTCCTGAACGGTCATATCGAACGCCCCTTTCGCTTTTTTGGGAACCTGTTATCCTTATTATAAGATGTTTCCTTCTTTTTGGCAAGAGGAAAACAGGCAAAGCCTGCATACGGTTGATTGACAGTATCCCGGACAGCCGATATACTAAAGGCAGAAAAATCGTCGGGAGGGGTGCCCATGCTCCGGCAGTTGACGGAACGCTGCTTTTATCTGCCCTATGAAAAGACAGGCGACAGGCCCAGCCTCGGCTTTGTCCGCGGCGACCGCCTCTGCCTGCAAATCGACGCGGGCAACAGCCCGGCGCACTATCGCCGGATGAGCGACGCGCTTGCGGCGGCGGGGCTGCCCGCGCCCAACCTGATCGCCTTCACCCACGCCCATTGGGATCACACCTATGGTGCCTGCGCCGCGGACTGTCCCGTAATTGCCTCCGAGGCGACGCAGGCCGATCTGCGCCGGATGGTCGGCTGGACGTGGACGGCGGAGGCCATGGCGCAGCGGGTGGAAAGCGGCGAGGACATCGCCTTCTGCACTGACGCAATCGCCGTCGAGTATGCGGAGCTTTCGCAGGTTCGCGTCCGCACGGCTGATCTTGTCTACGCCGAACGCCTCACCGTCGATCTGGGCGGGGTGAGCGCCGTCATCGCCCGGACGACCAACAGCCATGCGGCGGACTGCTCGCTGATCTACATCCCCGAGGAGCGCGTGGTGTACCTGGGCGACATCTGCTATGAGGATCTGCACCACAAGCCGCCCTGCTGCCACCGGTCGCGCCTGAATGCGCTGCGGGACGCGCTGTCCGCGCTGCCCTTTGAATGGGGCGTGCCGGGGCATCAGCTGCCGCTAAGCAGGCAAGAGGTCTTTGACGAGCTGAATGCGCTGGAGCATGGCGACCTTTTGCAGCTGCCATGAACGCTTTTTCCGCGCAACGTGAGCGCCGCGTCCGCTTCAGGCTACCCGATTGCCGGGAGGCCGGAAAGGAACGCGGCGCTTTTTGTCCGCCTCAGCGGCGGTGAATCGCCGACCGCGGCGTGAAGTTGTAACGGTTCGCCGTCAGCTGCGGCGTCATGAAGGTTGTCAGGCTGCGGTTCTTCGTCACGTTCAGCACCAGGCCCACGCCGCCCATGTTGGTCACCATGTTCGAGCCGCCGTAGGACAGAAAAGGCAACGGAATACCTGTGATCGGCATCAGGCCCAGCGTCATACCGATGTTCTCAAACACATGGAAAAGCAGCATCGCCATCACGCCGATAATCACCAGCATTCCGAACTTGTCCCGCGTGTGCCGGGCCAGGTAGAGCATCCGCAGAATCATCAGCAGATAGACGACAATGATAATTGTGCAGCCCACAAAGCCAAACGCCTCGCCAATCGTGGAAAAGATAAAGTCCGTCCAGTCGGCCGGCACATAGTCCAACTGAGACATGGAGCCGTCCACAAAGATGCCGATGCCGGTCATGCCGCCGGAGCCGATGGTCATCATGCTCTGCCGCTGCTGATAGGCGTCCGTTGAGGCGTACTGCTCCGGGTTGATGAACGCCAGGATGCGTTGCAGGCGGTAGTTGTCCGACCCGCTGGCCACCAGGAAGCCGTACAGCGCCAGGACGGCCAGCACCGCCGCCAGACCCATGCCCAGCAGCAGCTTGATATCCACATTGGAAAAATACAGCATCACTGCAAACAGGAAAAGAATCACCAGCAGCGAGCCCATCTCGCCGGAGAGCAGGATAACCAGGCACGGTACGCCCACCAGCAGCATGATCTGCACAAACTCCCGGAAGGTGGACATGGGCCGCTCATAGCGCGAGAGCACCTTCGCCAGCATCAGGATCATGGACAGCTTGGCGAACTCGGAGGGTTGAATGGTAAAGCCCCAGATCACATCCAGCCACGCCTTCACGCCGGTGGCGCGGTTGAACACCCACACCAACGTCACCAGTACCGTACTCAGGACGTAAATCAGCCCCGCGCGCCGACGCAGAAAGTCATAGGGGACAATGTTGGTGAGCATCGTCACCACGAAAATCGCCAGTGGGATAAAAAAGCATTGCCGCACCGCAGAGGAGGACTCGGCAATGTGGCCCAGCAGCGATTCGGCGGTGGAATTGGTCGGATAGGTCGCGACGCACACCGCCAGCACGCCGAAGATCGACATCCCGAAGGCCATGATGATCAGCGGCCAGTCGATATGCGCCCGCGTCCGTCTGTTTTCAACGATCAAGCCGTTTTACCTCCTTTACGCGCCGACGACGAAGCCGGCCAAGCCAGCCGTGCTTCGCCCTGCCGTAGTCCGGCAGCGGAACCGCCTCGCCCGCAATGCGGCGCGCAATCCGGGTCAGAGCTTCTTGCCCGGGGCAGTCCAGCTCCATGGGGGAAAGATGGCGCAGCAGCGCCCGGTAGACCGACGAATCCTCCGGCACCTCGCCCAGCAGCGTCAGATCCAGCGTATCCGCCACCACCTGGGCGGCGTACATCTCCCCCGCCTCGATCAGCTCAGGCATCAATCGGTTGACGATCAGCTGCGGGCGCGGCAATTCCCGCTTGGCCAGCAGCCCGCACACCTGCTCGGCGTCGCGGATGCACACGTCGTCCGGCGTGCAGATCAGCAGCGCGTCGTCGATCTCCGCGCTCAGCACGCCGCGAAGGCCCCGCTCCACGCCCGCCGGGCAGTCGATCAGCACAAAATCGTTCGTGTTCTTCAATTCTCGCAGCACATGGCGGAACGCCTTCTGATCCAAATCCTTGCAGCGGGCGATCTGCGCCGCGGGCAGCAGCTGCAGCCCGGGCGTTTCCATCGGACTGACGAGCGCCTGATCCAGACTGCACGCCTTGTTGCACACGTCCACCACATCGTACACGATCCGGTTTTCCAACCCGAGGATCGCGTCCTGATCCCGCAGGCCGATGTCCACGTCGATAATGCAGACGCGGAAGGTCATCCGGGCCAGGGCGATACCCAGGCACGCCGTTATCGTCGATTTTCCCACGCCGCCTTTTCCCGAGGCGACCAGCATCGCCTTGCCCACGCGCTTTTCCTCTCTTTCCCTGCGCCTGCCGCCCGGCCGCCCCGCGCTTTACGGCGCGAGGCTGTTGCCGGAGGGCAGCACATAATCGGTCGTGCGAAGCTCCTGCTCCATGAACCAGGTGATGAAGTCGCGCGCCGCCACGGACGCCTCGCCGCCGGAATAGCCGTTGGGGATAAAGACCGCGATGGCGATTTCCGGATTCTCAAATGGCGCGAAGGTCACGAACCACGCGTTGTTTTCCAGGTCAATGCTGGTGGTCTGCGCCGTGCCTGTTTTCGCGGCGATGTTATCCTGATACTTCCAGTTTTTGAAGTACTTTTTCGCGGTACCGGATTCGTCCACAACGCCTTTCATTCCCTGCCAGATCAGCGGCAGGTATTCCTCGGCGTAATCCAGCCGGTTGACCTCCTGCGGCGCGCGCTGGGAGAGAATGTCGCCGTCGGGCGAGATGATCGAGTCCACCAGGGAGACGTTGTAGACGATGCCGCCGTTGGCAATGGCGCACACATAGCGCGCGACGGCGATGGGCGTGAGCATCGTGACCGACTGGCCGATGGCCGTCATGATGGTCTGGCTGCCGCCCCACTTGATCTCGTTCATGTAGTTGTAGGTGTCGCCGATGACCTCCTGCAGGTACACCATCTGCTTGCTCATGTTCAGCTCTTCCATCAGGATGGTGCGCATATTGGGTACCCAGTCGCCCTGCGGATAGTTCAGCGCCATGTCCATCAGACGCTTGGCGCACACGCCCAGCCGCTCGTCGTCATACTCCAGGCCGCGCTTTGCGCCGCAGTTTTTCAGGTGCGTCTTGATGGAGTTGTACACGATGATCGGGATCGACGTATCCTGATTCGCCTCGTTGACGGGCTTGGTCGCGTCGTAAAGCGTATTTTGACAGCCCACCACGCTGCGAACCTCGCCGGGCAGGTCAATGCCCGTTTTGGAGGTCAGTCCGAACATGGACGCGTACCGGTACAGCCGCTCCTCGCCCAGCCGGCTGCCCAGCTCGTAGAAGAAGTAGTTGCAGGAGTGGGACAGGCCCTCGACAATCGTCTGATTGAAATGCGTGTGCCGGTAGCTTTCGCTGATCCAGCACTTGGGCGCGGTGGAAAGATCCTGGTTGTACTTGGTGTAGTAGCCGCCGTCGGAAATGCGCTCGTCCGGCTTCAATTCGCCCTCGCTCAACGCGCCCATGCCCGTGACCATCTTGAAAATGGAACCAGGCGTGCCGCGGGCGTGAATGCCGTAGTTGAGCAGCAGGTTTCGCTCGTCGGACAGAATCGCGATCGCCTCGTCTCCGGCGGCGACCAGCGCGTTCAGGTCATAGGTCGGGTAGTTCGCCATCGCCAGCACCCGATCGTTCTTGTCCAGCACGATCATACAGCCATGCTCGGCCAGCTGCATCGGATATTTGGCGAAATTCCGCTTGGCCAGGTCAGCCTTATTCTTCTCCAGCCAGTCGCCGTCCACCATGTACGCGTCCTGCTTGTCGCGGATGCTGTTGACGTTGTTGGCGATGGCCCGCTCCGCCTGCTGCTGATAGCTGGCCTTCAGCGTCAGCTTGACGTTGTTGCCGTCCTTGGGCGCGGTGTAGCTCAGCTCGCGAACGATCTTCGACATCTCGTCTCGCTCGACGACGCGGCTGCCCTGCCGGGCGGAGGAGTTCTGCGTCAGCCAGTCCTCCATGGAGGACTCGATGCCGTCGCGGCCGATCTTGTCGTTATAGGAGTAGCCCTTCGCCTTGAGCTGCGTCCACATACTCTGGGACGGGATCGCGCCGATGTAGCCGATAATTTGACTCGCCAGCGTGGAGCGGGGATAGACCCGCTTGGTTCCCACGGCAATTTCCATGCCCGGGAGCGCCATCGACCGGGTTTCCACCTCGATCACCGTCTCGTATTTCACGTCCTCGGCAATGACGATCGGCTGGGAGTTGAACACGTTCATCTGCATCTCGGAATAGACGGCCATCACCTTCAGCATGGTCGTCTCATCCAGGATGTAGCCCTCCACATACTTGTCCTTCTCGCTTTCCCTGCGGGCGGCCTCCTCCTCGGCGGAATTGGAGATGCGGTAGCGGGTTTTCAGCGCCGCGATGCACCGCTCCGGCAGATCATAGTCGGGCGATTTGGTCAGATAGTTGTTCTCGCGCCATTGCTTTTCGCGTTTGGCCAGCACGCTTTCGGAAACGCCGGAGCCGAAGTTGAACTGCCACTCCCCCGTTTCCTCGTTGCGCTCGATCACAAAGTCGATCGCCAGCTCGCCGCCGTTGCGCTCGATAATTTCCAGCGTGTCCACCACGGACTTGGTGAAGGACGCGTACTCCTTGCGGGTGTTCTGCGACGCGTCCTTATAAAAGGTCACGTTATAAATCAGCTCATCCTGCGCGAGAATCACGGAGTCCGCATCGATAATATTACCGCGCTTGCCGCGAAGGGCGATCGTTTTGGTACGGCTGTCCTCCGCCTTTTCCGCGTACACGTCGTTCTGCTCCAATTGCAGACTGACCAGACCGGAGATCAGGTAGGCGAACATCGCGAACAGAATCAACACAAAGACGGCGTATCGCCAGCGAAGCTGTTTTTTGACGTTGCTCAATCAAAAGCCTCCTTTTCACTCGGCATATGCCGCGTCTCAGCGCGCGTGGCGGAAGTGGAAACGGCGCGCCCGCGGGTTGTCCTCCTCGATGCGCAGCCGCTTGAAGCCCAGGAATCGGCGCACCGGCAACGCGATGACGAGCGCCAGCAGCGCAGTCAGCAGCACGTCCGCCAGCGCCCGGGAGATATGCGGCCAGGCCAGCTGCGTGCCGCGCAGATAGATATACACCACGTTGACCAGCTCGTAGATGACGGCGTTCATTCCCGCGCACGCCGTCGTACGCAGGTAGGGATTCAGGTTGCGCCCCGCCTTGCCGACGCTGCGCTCGTGCTCCAGCCGCGCCTCGGACTTGTCCGCAAAGGGCACGCTGCAAGCCAGCGCGGAGGCCGGATAGAGCAGCAGATTCATCAGCCGAACCGCAGGAAGCATGGTTTCCATCAGGATACCGTAGATACACCCGGCCCAAAAGCCGCGGATGCGCCCATAGCCCACCGTCACAATGGCGACCAGCGCCAGCAGCAGGCTTGGCGTTACGTCGCCGATTTTGACGTAGGGCATCACGCACACCTGGACAAAATACCCGAGCACCAGCACAAGGAGCAGCTTCAATTGATTCCTGCACGCGAACCACAGCGCCGGAATCGCCTGACGCAGACCGCGCAGCCCATCAAAGAGCGCCCGCTTCATTCGCTGGGGAACAGACTGAACATTCACGCCGTCAGTCCTCCTCGTAATGCATATCGTCCGGAGAGAGGGTGATGAAGGGCGTGGGCGACGGCGTGGGGGTCGGCGACGGCGTCGGCGTCGGATTGCCGTTCACCGGCACATACTCCGGACCGGCGATGGTCGCAATCGGCTCGGGCGTCGCCGTGGGCGGTACGGTTGGCGTATCCGTCGGCGGCAGCGTGTAGGCCTCGGTCGGCGCGGGCGTGTCCGTCTGACCGAAAGAGCTGCCGCTCAACTGCAATGAAGGCACAGGCCTGGCCGTGGGCAGCGGCACAAACTCCGTATAGGCCGACGTATTCTCCCGCCCCTGCACCGCCTCGGCCGCGGGCTTGTAGCGCAGCACGATCACATACTCGATGTGCTCAAAGTCCACCGTCGGTTCGATGACGACGAACTGCTTGTTCGCGTCCATGCCGCGGGTGGATTCGCGCACGGTGCCGATCGGGATGCCCTTGGGGAAGGACATTCCCACGCCGGAGGTCACGACCACGTCGCCCGGGCGGGGCAGATGGTCGTCCGGCAGGTAGTACATCCGGCACATGGGCGTGCCGTCCACCCCCAGCGTGCCGCGGACGGTGCCCTGGTCGCGGCTGGACTGAATCAGCCCGGCGATGGAGGCCTCGCTGTCAATGATGGCGCGAACGTCGCACTTGGTCTCCGACACGTTTTCGGTATAGCCCACCAGCGCGCCGGAAATCGTCACGGCCATGTACTCCTCGATGCCGTCGTTGCTGCCCCGATTGATCGTAAAGGTAGAGAAGTAGTTGCCATCGCTTCGCCCGATCACCGTGCAGCTGATGGGCCGCATGGCCTCGTTGGCCGCAATTTCGTCCTGCATATTTTCAAACTGGGACAGCTGGTATTGCAGCTCGTCGGCCAGCATCGCCTGATAGACCAGCCGCTCGTTCTCCGCGCGCAGATTGTTGTATTCCGTTTCCAGATTCGCGCGTAGCTTGAGGGTGCGCAGATAGCCCGCAACGCCCTCGGTCATCCTGGAAAAGAAGGATTGCAGCGGCGTGACCGCCTGGCTGACCGCCTGCTGCGGCGCCTGGAGAAAGCCCAGCTCCGGATACATTCCGGACAGCACCGTAAACCCGATCACCCCCAGCAGCGCCAGCGTGATCAGCACCGTCAGCGTCCGCCGAAGCAGCGTCGGCATGGGCTTGCGCTCCCGCGCCTCCTGCGGCGCGTCGGCCTTGGTCTTGCGCTTTTTGCGGTGAGGGTGCTTCTTTTCCTCCCGCGCGTCCGCGTCGCTTTGGAGCTTGCGCAGCGCCTCCTCGGGGGTGTCGCTCTGCCCGTCCGCACTCTCCTGCACCGGCTTTTCCTCCTGCGGCGGCTCCTCGCCGGGCAGATCGCGGGTTACGTTTTGAAGCTCGTCATAGATCAGCTCGTCATAGACCGGCAGCAGCTCGTCGCTCTGACGGCCCGAACGCTTGTTTCTTGCCATGTTCGGGGAATCACCTCGCGTTTGATGTCATCCGGCCGTCACTCAGACTGGTTGTCCAGGTTCAGATCCATCAGCCAGCTCGTCAGCCCGGCCAGGTTTTCCACCAGATGCCCAAGGCCAAGGGCGGTGCAGTCCTCCGGCTCTCGCGCCACCTGCACGGGAATGCCCAGCTCCGTGGCGATAAACTGATCCATCGCAAACAGCTGCGCGCCGCCGCCGGTCAGATGGATGCCGTTGCGCATGATGTCCACCGCCAGCTCCGGCGGCGTGCGCTCCAGCACCCATTTGATGGCCGCCAGAATCGCGCGGCAAGGCTCGTGTAGCGCCTCGTAGGCCTGCGCGGCGGTAAACTCGACGTCCGTCGCCTGGCCGCTGAGCAGATCCCGCCCGCGGATGCGCACCTGCCGCCCCTCGCTCAGGGGCATGGCGGAAGCCAGATCCAGCTTGAGATCCTCCGCGGTGCGGTCGCTGACCAGCATCCGGAATTCACGCTTCAAATAATTAACGATGGCCTCGTCCATTTTCGTGCCACCCACCGGCACGGATTGGGAAACCACCAGGCCGCCCAGGGAGATGATGGCCACGTCCGTCGTGCCGCCGCCGATGTCCACCACCATGCTGCCGGTCGGCTCCTCAAAGGGCAAACCGGAGCCGATGGCCGCCGCCAGCGGCTTGTCGATCAGATAGATCTTTTTCGCGCGGCTGCCCACGCGGGTGGCCTCCAGCACCGCCTTCCGGCTGACGGCGGGCAGGCCGGTCGGCACAGACACCAGCACCCGCGGCTTCATCAGCCAGCTGGCGCCGATCGCCTTGCGCAGGAAGTATCGAATGAGCATATCCGTCATGTCGAAATCCACGATCGTGCCGTCGCGGATCGGGCAGACGACGCTGAGCGACTCGGTGGTTCGGCCCATGAGGTACTTGGCCTCGTCGCCCACCGCGCGGACGTTGCGCCGGTTGGCGCTGTCCACCGCCACGATCGTCGGTTCGCTGATGATGATGCCGCGGCCGCGAACGTACACGCGGGTTTCGGAGGTTCCCAGGTCGATGCCAATATCGGGCGCTTTGAAATTCATGTATGCAATCCTTTCCTTCTCACAATCCCGCCGCTCGCGGCAGCGCGCGAATCCCGCAGCGGAGCAGCAGCCGCCTCGTCAGAGTGAGCGGCAGGCCGATCACGCAGGAAACAGAGCCGCGGATCTCCTCCACCCACAGCCCGCCGATTCCCTGCAGCGCATACGCACCCGCCTTGTCCATCGGCTCTCCCGTCGCGATATAGGCGCTGATTTCTTCTTCCGTCATCGGGCTGAAGCGCACGTCCGTCCCGTCCACGCCGGAAAAGACCTCTCCCGCGCTCGAGATCACGCACACGCCCGTAAAAACCTGGTGCCACCCATCCGAGAGCATCCGCAGCATCCGCGCCGCGTCCTGCTCGTCCCGCGGCTTGCCCAGCGGCAAACCGTCCACGGCCACCAGGGTATCCGACGCCAGGATCACTTTCCCCGGGTGCGCTTTCGCCCCGGCAAGCGCCTTGCGGCGGCTCAGCTCCTCCACGGCCTCCTTGGCCGACAGGGAGCACGTTTCATCCACTTCGGTCGCATCCACCGTAAAAGGGACGCCCATCAAGGCAAGCAGTTCCCTGCGCCTGGGCGACCCGGACGCAAGAATCAGTTTCGCATCATCCACGCCTGCTTCCTCCTTCATAGGACAACCCATTTTCAATTATACCACATTCCCCGCCCGGTTGGAAACCATTCTGCAAAAATTCATGGAATACTCATTTTTTCGCAAACCTGGAAAAACGGCGGAGAACGCTCTCCGCCGCTCGTCTCGTTTTTCCGTTACCTGGTCAACGGAATCCTCAGCTTTTTGAGCGCAGGCATCAACGCAAAGCCCAACAGCACCGCCAGCGCCTCGCCAGCGGCCACCTGCAGCATGGTCAGCGCCATCGGCAACGCATAGACCACCGACAGCATCGCGCCCACGATCAGCCCGTTGGAGACGACAGGGCACAGCCCGGCCAGCACCGGCTTGTCCCGCAGCGCGTAGGTGCCAACCGCGGCCAGCAGCGTCGCCATGGAACCAAAGAGCACGTCCCACACGCCGACGGGGCTGAGCAGGTTAGCGACGACGCACCCGACAAACAGGCCGGGAATCGCCTCCGGCAGCAGCAACGGCAGCAGGGTCAGCGCCTCGGAAATGCGGCACTGCCACGCCCCGTAGGACAGAATCGGCAGCGCCAGGGTCAGCGCGGCGTACAGCGCGGCAATGATCGCGCTCACGCACAGGGAACGGGTGGACAGCATCCTCTTGAACATAGGGATACTCCTTTCTGCATAGCGAAAACAGTCGCCAGCAAAAAAATCATACCACTTTTTTTCCCGCATCACAAGGGGCTTTTCGGGGCATGATGGCTAACGCGCCGGTAAACGGCGACAAAGCAATCAGGAGGCGTTGTAACCATGGCGAACAAGAATAACCAGTGCATCCACTGCAGCGTCGAGAGCTGCCAGCATCACGCCGTCGACGGAATGTGCTCCCTGACGGACATTCAGGTCGCTCCGAAGGAGTCCTGCTGTTCCGGCAAGGCGGACGAGAGCAAGTGCAACAGCTACAAGTGCCGCTGGTAAGCCAGGAAAACGCGCACTGAACGCAAGGCAGACTCCGCGCCGCGTCCGCGGTACGGGGTCTGCCCTCCTGATTGATTTTCCTTTTATGGAGCGATAGCATGAGCGAAACGATTCCCGCCGCCCTATCCCGCGTCCTGGACGTGATGGAAAGCCGATTGCACCGGGCGATCAACCCGGACATGAACCAGCGGCTTTTTCGCGTGTTCCGCCGGGAAGCGGCGGTTTATTTTTTGGACGGCATGGTTTCCAGCGATTTTTTGCAGCATTACCTGCTCGCGCCCTGCATGGCGCGGGAGGACGAACCGCTTCAGGGCGACATGACCGACGCGCTGATGCGCATGATTCCCCTGGCGGAAGCGGAAGCGGTCGCGCGGTTTGACGAGGCGATCGACGCGCTGATGGACGGCAAGGCCGTGCTGCTGGTAGACGGGCTGTGCGAGGCGATCTGCTTTGACATCCGCGCCTATGTGCGCCGCTCCATCGCGCCGCCGCTGACCGAAAGCGTCGTCATGGGGCCGCATCAGGGCTTCAACGAGGCGCTGCGGGACAACGTGACGCTGCTGCGGCGCATTCTGCACACGCCGGAATTGATCGGCGAAATGACCACGGTGGGCGACGCGATTCCGACCAATCTGTGCGTCATGTATCTGTACGGCGCGGTGGACGAGGACAATTTGACGCGCATCAGGAACCGATTGCGAGGCGTCCGTGTCGATCATGTGCTGTCCATCGGCGCGCTGGAACAGCTGCTGGAGGATCGGCCTTTCTCGCTCCTCCCTCAGTGCTGTTTGACCGAGCGCCCCGACCGGGCGGCCTCCTTCCTATTAGAGGGACAGATTGTCCTGGTGATGGACGGCGCGCCGCAGGTGCTGGCAATGCCCATCAGCTACCTGCACCTGCTCCATACCCCCGACGACACCGCCATGCGCTGGCAGTACGGCGCGTTCATCCGGCTGATTCGCTGGATGGGCGCGCTGTGCACGCTGCTCTTACCCGCGCTCTTTGTGGCGATGATGACCTACCACCCGGAGGCGCTGCCGGTCACGCTCCTGACGGCGATTTTGGAAAGCCAGGCCGCCGTGCCGCTGTCGATTCCCGCCGAAACGCTGCTGATGCTCCTGATGTTCAACCTGATCAACGAGGCGGGCACCCGCGTGCCGGGCGTCGTCGGCAATTCGCTGGGAACGGTCAGCGGGCTGATCCTCGGTCAGGCGGCGGTGGACGCCAAGCTGATCCACCCGCTGCTGATCATCATCGTCGCCGTCAGCAGTCTGGGGAGCTACGCCATTCCGGATTACTCGCTGGGCATCGCCTTCCGCATTGGACAGCTGCTGTTTCTGGCCGTGGGCTGCGTCTTCGGCCTGTACGGCATCGTGCTGCTGATGGCAGTATCGGCGGTACGGCTCTGCGCCATGCGGAGCCTCGGCTCCCCCTATGGCGCGCCCGTTTCGCCGGAGCGAACCCACAACCCGGACATTGCGCTGCGTCTGCCCCTGTGGCATCAACGACTGCGCACCTGGCTGGGCGACGCGCGCGGCATGACCCGAACCGTCGGGCGGATGCGGCGCTGGGACGGAGAGCACGATGAGAACGATCAGTAACGTCCACAATCAGGCGGAGCGCGTCGCCCAGCGTACGCTCAGCGAACGGCGGGCGACGCTGTCGGCGCTGCGGCTGTTTTGCTGTGTCAGTATGCTCCGCACCGCCTTCACGCAAATTCTGCCGCTCTCCGGCAGCGCGGGCTGGTGGGTGGCGGGCGCGGGCGTCGCCGCCGCGCTGCTGCTTTACGCGCTGGCCTGCCTTGCCTTAAAGCTGACCCGCACGCAGACATTGCCCGAATGCGCGCGGCGCGTGTTCGGCCCGGTCGGCGCGTGGTGCGTGTGCCTGATCGCGGCGGCGGCGGCGCTGATAGACGGCGCGTCCTCCATGACGGCGCTGATGACGCTGTTCACCGAGGGCGTAGGCACCGCCGGAACGCAGTGGTCGCTGGCGCTGCTGACCACCGCCGCGCTTTTGCCCTGCCTTCGGGAGGATGGACTAACCCGCGGCGTTTTCATGCTGCGCTATTTGCTGCTGCTGTCGCTGGCCGGATGCTGCGCCGCGCTGCTTTTCCGGGCGCGGGGAGATCACCTTTTCCCGCTGGGCGGCGAGGGGCCGTCCTCCCTGCTGGCATCGGCCCGGCTGGGCGGGATGCTCGGCTGGAGCCTGCTGCTCCTGCTGATGCAGCCCGCCTGCGCGCCGCGCCTGGGCCGCGTTCGCGCGGCGCTGCCGCCGGTCGCGCTGACGCTGGCCGTGCTGCTGATTGTCTCGTTGGCCCTGCCCTGCGAGGTCATGCTTCCACGCGTTACGCTGTCGGACAGTCTGCTGACCCCGGCGCTGTTCCTGCCCCAGGCGCTGCGTCTCGTCTGCCTTTGCCTGTGGATGCTGGCGCTCTTTTTGCAGATCGGACTGTCGGCCAAGCTGTCCGCTCAGTGGTCGCTTGCGCCGTCGGGACGCGAGCTGTACTGGTTGCCCTGGCTTGCCGCGGGGCTGCTGGCCGCCACGCAGCTGTTTGACATTCGCAGGGTGTGGCTCGCGCTGCAATCCGTCAGCCAATGGCTGCTCGCGCCCTGGGCGGCGGTCGCCGCGGCGCTGGTCGTCGGCGCGGCCGTCAACGGAAGGAGGCATCGCGCGTGAACATGAAAAAACCGCGAACCATCCTGCTGCTCACGATGGCCGCGTTGCTGTGCGCCGGCTGCTCCTCGCTCCCGGCGGAGGAGCGCTCCTTCGCCGTCGCGCTGGGCGTCAACGTTTCCGGGACGCAATGGACGGTCTGCGCGCGCATCCCAAGCTATCAGGCGGAAGGCGGCTATTTGACGCTTTCCGCGGAGGGCAATTCCTTTCGGGAAGCAATGGCAACGTTGGACGCGTCCTCGCCGATGCGAATGCACTACGCCCAGCTCCGGCTGATCATCGTGTCCCGCGCGCTGGCGGAGAGCGAGGCGTTCCCGACGCTCGTCCAGGAGCTGACCAACCGGCACGATGTGCGTCAGCAGGCCACGCTGTGCGTCACGGAGGACGACCCGGTCGCCGTTATGGACGCGCTCGACCCGACGACCGGCTCCCGGCTGAGCAAATCGCTGGACGCGATGATCGAGGCGCGGGAGACGCAGGGTGTGATCAGCCGCGCCTCTCTGGCGGACATCGCGCTGATGGGCGAACGGCAATCGCCCGTGCTCCCCGCCATCGCGCTCAAGGGCAGCGCTCCGCCGCGCCCCGGCATGGATGTTCCCGCCGCCTCGCAAGCCCTCGGCGGCGACGCGGACGGCGTGCGCATCGGCGGCGGCTACCTGATCGGTCAGGGCGGGCGGGTGCGCGGCGCCTTGACGCCGCTGGAGCAGCAGCTGCTCGCGCTGCTGACCGGCCAAATGACCAAGGGCACGCTGACGCTGCGCGAGGGGACGCTGACGCTGCTGGACGCATCCCATCGCGTCGTCCTTTCTGGCGGCGCGGCGCGCTGCCAGGTGCTGATTCGCTGCGAAAACACGCCGTTGACCGAGGAGGGCGCGCAGCAGGCGTTGACCAGCGCGCTGACGGCGCTGACCGGAAAGCTCTCCGCCGCGGGCTGCGACGCACTCGGCCTGGCCCGGCAGGTGATTACCCATTCGCCCACCCTCGCCGACTGGCACCGGTACGACTGGCCCGCCCGCTATCCCGCCGTTCCCTGGGAAATCGAAGTCGAGGTTCGGCAGGAAGCGGGCTGACCGCCTTTCATTTACAGATCAAACTGCTCAAAGCGCCGCTCGGACAGCCGCGAAGCCAGCAGCGTCAGTCCGGCGAACACCGCAAGCCCCACTGCCAGCGTGACCAGCTTGGCCGTCAGGTAGGCCGGATCGGACGTGTCCAGATAGCGCCGAACGAAGGATACCTGATGCGCGGCCAGCTCCGCCGCGACGATATACACGCCTTCCGCCAGACCGCCTAACAGGAACGCGCCGCCAATCTTGTTCGGATTGCGGTAGTACAACGGGAAAAAGATCACGTTGAACAGCCCGTACATCGCCAATACCAGCCCGAACAGCGCGATGTTGGCTTCCATGCCCACCATGTTGCCGATCGGATAGAGGCTGCGGTTCAGCATCGCAAAGGGAATCGACAGGATCACCTGCGCGATTTCCAGCAGAACCGCCAGCGCGATGCGCGCCCGCACCACGTCCGCGCGCTTCACGGGCAGAAGCAGCGTGTACTCAATGTCCCGGTTCTCCCGCCCCGTCAGGCAGGTAAAGAAGATGCCCAGCGACGTGTAGAAAAAGGCGACGTAGTACGGATAGCTCGGAATCAGCAGCATCGCCGCGAACAGCAGGAAAATCACGTTCGTCGGATGCAGCGCCAGGCGCAGCTCCTTCATCAGCAGCTTTTTCATTGCTCATTCTCCTTTTCCAGATGCACCATGATCTCCTCGAGCGTCGCCGGACGGACGTCCAACCCCGGCGCCGCCGCGTCCTCATCGGCAATCAGCGCAGTATACCCCTCCTTCGCCGGTTTCAAGCCAATCAGGCGCGGGCGGAGCGCGTCGGACACGTCCGGCAATTGCGCAAAGCGGTAGCGCGACGCAAACGTCTTGATCGACTCGCAGGCCAGCACCCGGCCCCGGCTGATGTAGGTCAGCCGGTCGGCGCACTTTTCCAGGTCGGCGGTGATATGGGTCGAGAACAGGATGCTCACGCCCTCCCGTTGCAAGCGCAGAAATGCGTCCACAATTTCATCCCGGCTGACGGGATCCAGTCCGCTGGTCGGCTCGTCCAGAATGAGCAGCTCCGCGTGGTGGGACATCGCCAGCGTCAGGCTGTACTTGACGCGCATCCCCGCCGACAGCTGGGCGGGCGTTTTGTCCTCATTGAGGCCAAAGAGCCCCATATAGCGGCGGTAGGCGGCCTCGTCCCAGCTCCTGTCATAAAAATCCCGGCTGACGGCGGTGATCGCCTTCAGCTTTTTTCGCAGGTAGTAGTCCACGCCGCCGGACATATAGGCCATCCGGCCGCGAATTTCCCGCTCGTTGCCCGAAAGCGGCAGACCGAAAAAGCAAATGTCGCCGCCGTCGGGATGAATCAGCCCGGTCAGGCTTTTGAGCGTGGTCGATTTGCCCGCGCCGTTACGCCCGATCAGCCCCATGATCTCGCCCTTCTCCACTGCAAACGTCGCCCCGTCCAGCGTAAAACCCGGATAGCGCTTCGTCAACCCGCTGACCGATAGAACTTCCATCGCTGTTCCTCCTTAAATAACATTTGTTATCTAACAATTGTTATGATACGCCGCCCAGCCGCCGCTGTCAAGCCTCCCGCGCTGAAATGTCATTGCCCACGCTTGACATATACCATCTCCCCGGCTAAAATGACGTTATCGGAAAGGAGGGGTGCGGATGCCTCCCAAGGCTCGCTACGACCGGGAAGCCATCGTGGAGGCGGCGTTCCGCCTGACCCGCGCTTCGGGCATCGAGGCGCTCAACGCCCGCGCGCTCGCCCGGGAGCTTGGCTGTTCCACCCAGCCGATTTTCCGCGCCTTTTCCGGCATGGAGGAGGTGCGGGAGGAGATGCTGCGCCGCGCGTTCGACTGCTACTCCGGCTACATCGCGCGCAGCGCCGCCCTGGACGAAAAGCCCTACAAGGGAACCGGGCTGGCCTACATCCTCTTCGCGAAGGAGGAGCCGGCGCTCTTCCGCCTGCTCTTCATGCGCGACCGCGTGCAGGACGGCACCGACACCCAAAACAACGATCCGAATATGCGCTACATTATTTCCGTGATCTCCGCCGCCACCGGCTTTGATCAGGAAAAAGCGCTGCGTTTTCATCTCCAGTTGTGGATTTTCACCCACGGCCTGGCGGTCATGGTCGCCACCGGCTATATCCGATACGACGAGGCGGAGATTCGCCGTCTGCTCACCGACGAATACCAGGCTGTCCTTCGGCAAATGAAGGACGAGTGAACGCCCTTTTCGTTCTTTCCAATTTCGGCGCTTGATGGTATAATGGTTCTGTATCCGAATGGATGAAATTCCCCCTGCCGCGCGTTACATTCATGAGCCTAATTTATCCTGTAAGGAGCGATAGCTGATGAAACGATTGATTTGCGCCCTGTTGGCCGCGATGCTGCTCGTTCTCTCCGCGCCCGCGCTGGCGGACAGCGGCATCCCCGATCCAATTGAAACGATTCCCTTCGATCAGCTGCCGCCGGTGATCGACGGCCAGCATCATTATTTGCTGCTGGTTTGCAGCGGCGAAAGCTGGATCTATCATCCCGAGGCCTACACGGACGGTATCATGCTCGTCACCTTCGATACGCGCGCCCATCGGGTCATGCTCACCTCGTTCATCCGGGACGCGATCGTCCAGAAGCCGGACGGCAAAACCTTCGGGCGGATCAACGGCATCGTCCGCCGGTACAGCCCGGAGGTCATGTGCCAGCTGCTCAGCGAGCACATCGGCGTGCGCATCGAGAAGTACCTGCTCTTTGACCTCAAGCAGATCGCCAACATCATCGACTACCTGGGCGGCGTGGAGATCGAGGTCAGCAGCTCCGAGGCCAGCTACCTGCGGCGTTATCCGCTTTCCCCCACGCAGACGACCCCCAGCATGAACCGCGCCGGCACTTACCTGTTCAATGGTCGGGCGGCGGTCATCTATATGCGTATCCGCAAGGCGGGCGGCGGCGGCGACTTCATGCGCACGCAGCGGGCGCGCACGGTGCTGTCCACCCTGGCGGACAAGTGCCGCGAGATCACCTACGATCAGGCCCGCGCGCTGGTCGATTCCATCATGGAGAACACCTCGAAAACCAACATGAGCCTTGACGAAATGATCTCCGCCATGGAGCAGGCCTATCAGCTGCGCGGCTGCACGATTGAGGAGCTGCGCATCCCGCAGGACGGGGATTATCACCCCTTCACGCTGGCCGGCATGGCGACCCAGGAGCTGGACTGGCCGGCCTGCCGGGAAGCGATGAACGAATACCTTCAAAACAGCTGGCTCGTCATGGATGACGAGGAGTAAGGAGCCGCGCGATGAAATGTCCCCAATGCGGTCAATGGAACCGTGCTTCCCTGCCGCGCTGCGCCCGTTGCGGCGCGGCGCTAACGCCCGATACGTCCGCCCAGCCCGCCTGGAAGGACAAGCTGCGCGACGAGGGAAAAGCGTATATCGCGGTGGATGAGGACGGGCAGATCGACGTCACTGAGGACAGCCGCGACGAGCTGGCCCGCGAGATGGTCGAGCTGAAGCAGCGCAAGCAGGCCGGCTCCCGCCGTCAGCGCCAATTGCGGCAGGAAAGCGCCCAGCGCGGCTCCGCGCCCTCGGGCATGACCATCCGCACCAGTGCGCAGGTGGATACCTTCTGGAACGTGGAGGACAACCCGAAAGCCACTCTCCGCCCGCGGGAGGCGGGCGCGCCAGAGGAACCGCAGCCCGCTACGCGCCGCCTGCCGCCCCGAAACCGCAACGCCAGCCGCGTCACCGTCGTGACCGATTCCGCGCCGGACGCGTCAAATGCCCGTCCAGCCCGCGTCCGCCGTCTGGACACATCGCTTGGCAGCGCCTGGGAGCCGGGGCGCGCCTACGATCCACTTGCGCCCGAGCAGGAGTTTTACGATTCCTATCGCCGCCCGGAGGACATTCCCATGCCCCGCAAGCTGCCCTCCCGCTCCCGCGGACAGCGCCACCTTGTCCGCTTTCTGACAGTGACGCTCATCGTGGGACTGGTCGGGCTGTGCGGCTTCTTTGTGTACAGCTATTTTCAGCAGCGGCAGGCCCTGCGGCAGGAGGCGTCCCGCGCCTCCGTCACCGCGTCCATCAAGGATGACCTGGCCGCCCACACGATCCTGATTCCCGGAGAGGACGGGCAGCAGATTTACATCCGCGAGCTGCATACGTCCTATGTGGTGACCGGCGGCTTCGCGACCATCGAGGTGCCTGATCATCAGTTCTACGACGACAGCGCGGATTATCTGGACACCACGCTGTCCGTCACCCTGACCCCCTTCGTCAAGACCTCCGGCGGACAGCAGCGGCCCCTTGATCCCATCAGCTACGATATTTCCATCCCGCAAAGCCCGATTGAGCTGGTTTCGCCGGACGCGCCTCGCATGGAGGTCGCTACGGCAATGTATTCCCTCATCTTTAACGTTCGTCCTGGCTCCACCGTGTCCATCAACGGCGAGGATGTGTCGGACGCGGTCAATTCCGAAACCGGCGAGTTGACCTACAACGCGACCGTGCAGCCCATCGGCGACAACACCTTTGTGGTTCGATGCCGCAGCCAGTACTGCCAGGAATCGCAGATGACCGTGACGCTTTACCGCGCCACCCAGGAGATTCCGCTGGACCTGGAGCCGTTTACCTACACGTCCACCAACGAATCCGCCGTGGAAATTTCGGCCACGACGCTCCCCGGCGCGACGGTAGAGGTGCTCTCCCCCCATTCCGACCTGAACATCACCAGGGTGGACACCACCGGCGAGTTCAGCTTCTACGCGGTGTTTGACCATATCGGCTATAACACCATCATCATCACCGCTTCCTACCCGGGCAAAAAGATGTCCACCGTGGAGTACGAGATGTACTATGTGCCCACGCCGGAAATCTATACGCCAAAGGCCTGGCCGCTTCACGCCGAAGGCTACGCGGAGCTGCTGTCCAATATCACCTTCCGAGCCGAACACTCGCAGGTGTACCTGGTGGAAGGCACCGTCGCCTACACGGTCAGCGAAAAACCGCAGATGGTCGTCATCAATACCAGCGCGGACGGCAAAAGCCAGCCGGTGATGGTCGAGAATAAGTCCAAGACGACTTGGAAAGCGGACACGCCCTACCGGATCTATGCCGACGCGTATGGCTCCTACAACGGAATGCCCTGGCTGATTGCCCGCTACACCTACACCAAGAAATAACTCGAAGGAGGTTCCTCCATGGCTGCCTGTGATTTACTGATCGTCGGCTCCGGCCCCGCCGCCTGGAGCTGCGCCCTGACTGCCCGCCGTCGCGGACTTCAGGTCATTGTCGCTGCGGCGCAGGCCGACAACGGCTGGCTCTATCGGGCCGAGCAGATTGACAACTATCCCGGAATGCCCGGCGTGTCCGGCGCAGAGCTGCTGCGCGTGTTCCGCGCGCAGGCTGAGGACGCAGGCGCGCGGGTGATCGACGCGCTGGCCCGCCAGCTTCAGCCCGTCGGCCCGGAGTATATGGCCCTGTGCGGCGACGACATTCTCGAGTGCCGCGCCGTCGCGCTGTGCATGGGCGCGGCGCGGCCCACGCTGCTCCCCGGCGAGGAGGAGCTGCTCGGGCAGGGCGTGAGCTGGTGCGGCACCTGCGACGGAATGTTCTTCCGCGGCAAGCGGGTCGCGGTGCTGTCCGCGTGGCATGGCGGCGTGGAGGAAGCCCGCTTCCTCGCCGGGCTGTGCAGCGAGGTGGACTACTACCTGCTCGCCCGCCATCCTCTGCCGGACAATCCGCCCTTTACGCTGCGGGAAGGTAAGCCGAAATCGCTGGCGCGGCAGGACGGCCAGCTGGTGCTGACCACCACGCTTGGCGAAACTGCCTATGACGGCGTGTTCATCTTCCGTCCGGCGGTCGCGCCCGCTTCCCTGCTGCCCGGGCTGAAAACGGAGGGCGCGTTCATCCCCGTCGACCGGCGGATGGCGACCAACCTGTCGCTCGTCTATGCCGCCGGGGACTGCACCGGCCAGCCGCTCCAAATCGCCAAGGCGGTGGGCGAAGGCAACGTTGCGGCCATCTCCGCCGCGGAGGATCTTGCCGCCCAAAGCCACGACTGACACGCAAAGGAGACCGGAATGAAAAAGCTGCTTCTCTTGCTCGCCTGCCTGCTCCTTGTCTGCCCCGCGCTGGCGGAAACCGCGCCGGAGGACGGCGCGCTCCCGCTGGCAGAACCGATCAGCGGCGTCGCCTGCTGGCCGGACGGCTCCGACGAGCAGACCGCCCGCTACGTCTATCGCTATGATTATCCCCGCGCCGCGGGCACGGACGACGTGTCCGTCATGATCAACACTTACTATGATTACATCGTGAACGACGCGGTGGGCTTCGGTGTGCCGATCATGGGCGAGAGCCTTGAGCCGTCCGAAATTCAGTCCACCACCACGGTGCACAGCGAGGTCACCTGCAACAACGACCGCTACTTCTCCATCAAGATTGTCACGGAAAATCTGCTCGGCGCGTCGGCCGCCGTCACCTACTCCGGCAACACCTTTGCCCGCACCGGCGCGAAGGCGGGCACCATCATCAGCCTGCCCTACCTGCTGGGCATCCTCGACGAGGAGGAGAGCGATCCCTGGATGCAGGATCGGCAGACGGCCAAGGCGGACGAGTGCGTTCGGGGCCTGGTGTGGGAGATCATCACCGAGCAGCAGGCCAGTGGAACCGTCGCCTATTATGAAGATCTGACCTACGATGATTTCGCCGCCGACTTCTATCCCGAGGAGGACTTCTACCTGGACGCCAGCGGCAATCCGGTGTTTTTCGTGCAGGAGTCCATTCTGGCCCCCGCAGCGGAGGGAACGCTGCTTTTCCCCTTCACGATGGAGGAACTGCTGGACGAGATTTGACGCCGCCGATTCCCGCGAATTTAGGCAGACAGCGCCGCCTGTCTGCCTTTTGTTTGGAAAAAACCAGCGTGAATGCAACAATTACCCGGCCAGCGGACAGGCAACAGCCCTTGACATCCGGCCCTGTGACAGTATAATAGAAGAATGTACAGGGAACCGCGCGAGGAAGAATGCCGAATGCGGGAAAATCCTGTCGCGCAGGCCGCTTTCCGGACAAAAACGGCCGAATCAGCAAGTTTTCATCCCATTCCCTGTTGGGGCAAGGAGGATTCATGCTTCGGGAAGCTAATGTACAAACCCTGACGTGGGCGGATAAAACCATGAGCGTCCTGAAAGAGCAGGAGCTGGAGGCGTGCGAAAAGCGTCTGGCCTGCCTGCCTGATTTTGGGCTTTTCGGCGATTGTGACGACGCGCGGGCCGAAGCGCTCTGGGCCTGCTCCTACGACGCGCAGGAGCATCCCCGCGCCACCGCGCTTCACACCGCCCGCAATCTGCAGGCGCAGGTGCTGACCGTGCTGCCCGCCGAGGCGGCGCTGCTCTCCCCGATGGAGCATTCGCTGCTGGAGCGCCTGCTGGTCCTGGAGGGCGAAGCGGAGCTGATGGATCTGGGCGAGATGGGCGCGGCGGAGTCGCTGGTGCGGCGGCTGTGGTGCACCGTCCGTATTTTGGACGACAACCGGGTGCTTGTTCGCCTGCCGGACGCGCTGCGCACGCCGCTTCAGCTGGTGCTGGACGCGAAGGCCCACGCCGCGCTGCGCGAGAAGCTGATGATGTATTCAATGAGCATTGAGGCCGCGCTGTATACTGTCGGAATGCTCCCCTACCCGGAGCCGCTGGCGGTGCTGCGGGAGCAGGTGCTCAAGGGCACCTATGCGGACGATCCGACGCTGGCAATGCGTTTCCTTCGCGTGTCCTATGATTATATGTACGACGCAGAGGGGCAGATGTTGCTTTTGCATCCCGGTCTGACCGATCCCGAGCGGCTGATGGGCCGCTGCGCGCGCGTCGCCGAGACGGCCATTTGCCTGGACGGCGGCCTGAAGCCCGACCCGATGGGTCGGCTGCCGCTGGAAAAGATGACGCTGCTGCTCATCGGCGCGGTTCGGCCGGAGCTGACGGAGATCATCGCCGCGCAGGATCTGCTGATGCTGTCCAAGCAGGGCGTGAGCCTGGCGGAGATGACGGAGGTGCTTTCCTCCATGCTGACGATTCGCCCGACGAGCGCCATGCTGGCCTGTCTGCGGCAGCTGCATGATTTCACGCCCCGATGGGGCAGTATGCGCACAGCGCTGGTGCAATAAGATGGCAGTTTATGAATGGTTTGTCGATCCATCGGCGGAGGGGCAGCGACTGGACGCGTGCCTCCGCCGTTTTTTGCCGGAGCTTTCGCCCCAGACCGTCCGGGAGAGCTTCCGTCGGCGCGACGTGAAGCTCGACGGACGCAGGGTCAAGCCGGAAACGCGCGTTTCCGCCGGGCAGCAGGTATTGATTTACTGCATGGATGCGCCTGCCGACCCGATTGAGGTCGTTTACGAGGACGCGGACGTGCTGCTGATCAACAAACGAGCCGGCGTGAGCGTGGAGGCAGACAACGGCGGCGGCGCGCCGCTGACCGAGCTTGCGCTGCGCCATGTTCGCCTGTCCGACCCCGCCGCGCTGCCGCCCCGCCCCTGCCATCGGCTGGACAATCAGACCTGCGGCTTGACGGTTTTCGCCAAAAATGAGGCGGCGGAAGCCGCGCTTTTGCGTGCCTTTCATGACCGGACGCTGGACAAGCGCTACATTTGTCTTGTCCGCGGCCTGATGAAGCCGCCCGCCGCCACCTGCCGCGCCTATCTGCGCAAGGACGCGCAGGCCGCCCGCGTCACCATTCTCGACCATCCCGCGCCGGACGCCCGTCCCATTGTCACCGCCTACGAGACGCTGGAGGCCGGGCCGGTCAGCCGCCTGCGGGTGCACCTGATCACCGGGCGCACACATCAAATTCGGGCGCATCTGGCAGCGCTCGGCCACCCGATTCTGGGCGACGACGTATACGGTGACCACGCCTTCAACCGCCAGCAGCACGCGCGGCGGCTGATGCTCTGCGCCGCGTCGCTGACCATCGACACCGACGGCGCACTGCCAGCGCTGGACGGGCGAACCTTCACCGCGCCGTGCCCCTTTTGACGGAGAATACAGATGAGCATACGTTTGATCGCCGTCGATCTGGACGGCACCCTTTTGGGCCGGGAGCCGGGCGTCATTCCGCCCGACAACGTGGCCGCGCTGCGGGAAGCGTCCCGCCGCGGCGTGGCGCTGGCCTTTTGCACCGGCCGTCTGCCGGACGACGCGAGCTTCATCGCGCTGGACGCAAAGCTGCCCGCGCACATTCTGTCGCTCAACGGAGCCTGTACGCTTTCCCGCCCGTTAGGCGACGTCACTCGCAGCGAAACCATCGCGCCCGAGGCCGGGTTGGCCATCCGCCGGGCGATGGACGCGCTGCCGCTCAGCTACGGCCTGATCCGCGAAAACGAGCTGGTGCTCAGCGCCTCGTCCATCTCCGAGCGCGAGCTTGCCATCGTATGGGGCACGCATCTTCGGCGGACGGGCGGACGCGCCGTTGTCCGGGTGAACGACGCGGGCGCGGACGCGCTGCTTCGCCGTGGCGCGAGCAAGATTGTCGTCATCTCCGAGCGGGATCCCGCGCCGCTTTTGGCGCTGCGCGAGCGGCTGCTCCGGGAGGTTCCGGACGTCGAAATATCCTCCAGCTGGCACAACAACATTGAAATCGGGCCAATCGGCGTCAACAAGGGGACGGCGCTGACCGCACTGGCACAAACGCTCGCCATTCCGATGTCAAAGGTGCTGGCGCTCGGCGACAACGACAACGACGCGTCCATGCTTGCCGCCGCGGGCATCGGCGTGGCGATGGGCAACGCAACGCCCGCCGCGCGCGCAGCCGCGGACTACCTGACCGCCGACAACACCGCCTGCGGCGTGGCGCTTGCCGTCCGCGCACTCGCTTTCGGGGAAACAGTAAAGGAGGTGTCCCGCCTTGACAAAACTGCGTAACGCGCTGCACGACGGCTTCGGGTTCGTGCTGCGGATGGTCATGCGGCTACTGATTCTGCTCGCCTTCCGACCCAAGAAAGTCTATGCCTCCGAAACGGCCAGGCGGGAGGCGCTGGAATCTCCCTGCGTGATCATCAGCAACCACGTCCGCGGCATGGACGGCGCGGTCATTCAGACGCTGCTGCCCTTCCAGCGGGTGTACAGTATGTCCGCCAAGGATTTGATGGATCACTCCCCCGCGCTGAAATGGTTCCTGTCCTTCTGCTTCACCATTCCGGTCGATCGGGAGCACGTCAGCCTGTCCTGGCTGCGGGAGGGCCGCAAGCGGCTCAAGGAAGGCAGCCACATCTTCCTGTTCCCGGAGGGCTACTGCAACCGGGCGCGGGTCGTGCGTCCCTTTAAGGCGGGGTTCGTGACGCTGGCCGCCTCCGCCGGCGTAAAGGTGCTGCCGATCTATCACAACGGCGAATACAACTATTTTTTCGGCAAGCGCTTCCGAATGATCATCGGGGAGCCGGTGACGCTGACCCCGCCACCCGAGGGGCTGACCGAGGCCGAAATGGCCCGGGAAACGGCGCAGCTCCACGCGATCATGAACGATTTGGAACGGCAGCTCAACGGCTTCGTGCGCACGGAGCCTTCCGCTTCCTCAGACAACTAAATCATCATACAAAAAACGTCCGGCAGGCATCGAAGCCCGCCGGGCGCTGTTTTATGAGGTTTACTTCGCGTACTTCGGACGCGCCATGTAGGTGGTGTGGAGCAGCTCATGCGCCTTGTGGCTGTTGGGCTTGCCCAGATACTCGTCATACACGGCCTGAATCTCGGAGTTGAGGTGGCTCTTGCGCAGCGGCTTGTTCTCGTCCTCACGGTAGAGCGCAGCGGCGCGAACCGCCTTGGGGTCGCACTCCATGCGCTTCTGCGAGGAAACGATCGGCTGACCGCCGCCAGTCACGCAGCCGCCGGGGCAGCCCATGACCTCGATAAAGTGATACGTCTTTTCGCCGGAGCGGATCATGTCCAGCAGCTTCGCCGCGTTGGCCGTGCCATGAGCAACCGCCACGTTGAGCGTCGTCTCGCCAATCTGGATCGCTGCTTCCTTGATGCCCTCCACGCCGCGGACTTCGTGGAACTCCACCTTGTCCAGCTGCTTGCCGGTCATCAGCTCGTAGGCGGTCCGCAGAGCCGCCTCCATCACGCCGCCGGTCACACCGAAGATCGCGCCCGCGCCGGTGCTCTCGCCCATCATCGGATCGAAATCCTCATCCGGCAGGTTCACAAAGTCGATGCCAGCTTCCTTGATCATGCGCGCCAGCTCGCGGGTGGTGATGACCTCGTCCACATCCTGAAGGCCGCCGTTGGACAGCTCAGGACGGCGCGCCTCGAACTTCTTCGCCGTGCAGGGCATGACAGACACGACCGCGATATCCTTCGGGTCAATGCCGGCCTTCTCGGCGTAGTAGCTCTTGATGATCGCGCCCTCCATCTCGTGCGGGGACTTGCAGGTGGACAGGTTCGGGATGAAGTCCGAATAGTAATGCTCGCAGAACTTGACCCAGCCGGGCGAGCAGGAGGTGATCATCGGCAACGCGCCGCCGTTCTTGACGCGGTCGATCAGCTCGTTGCCTTCCTCCATAATGGTCAGGTCGGCGCCCCAGTCGGTGTCAAACACCCGGTCGAAGCCCAGGCGGCGCAGCGCGGCAGCCAGCTTGCCGGTCACCAGCGTGCCCATCGGCATCCCGAACTCCTCGCCCAGCGCGGCGCGGACGGCCGGCGCGGGCTGCACGACAACGTGCTTCTTGGGGTCGGCCAGCAGATCCCACACAGCCTTGGTGGAATCCTTCTCATGCAGCGCGCCGGTCGGGCAGGCCGCGATGCACTGACCGCAGTTGATGCAGGCCATCGCCGCCAGCGGCTGATTCCACGGGGACTCGATCGCCGTCACGAAGCCGCGGTTCACCGGGCCGATGACGCCCACAGCCTGCGTCTTGTTGCAGGCGGCGACGCAGCGGCGGCACAGCACGCACTTGTTGTTATCGCGCACGATGGACGGGGACAGATCGTCCACGTCATACTTGTTCATGGAGCCGGCAAAGTGGTCGCCGTCCTCCACGCCCAGCTCGTTGCACAGCTTTTGAAGCTCGCAGGTTTGGTTGCGGGCGCAGGAGAGGCACTTCTTGTCGTGATTGGACAAAAGCAGCTCCAGGTTCACCTTGCGCGCCTCGCGAATAGCCGGGGTATTGGTCTTGACAACCATGTTCGGGCTGACAGGCAGCACGCAGGCCGCTTGCAGGGAACGCGCGCCGGTGTCTACCACGCACAGGCGGCACGCGCCGATCTGGTTGATGTCCTTCAAATAGCACAGCGTCGGAATATTGATGCCTGCCTTCTTCGCGGCCTCCAGAACCGTGGTACCGGCGGGGACCTCAACGCTGACGCCGTCGATCGTCAGTTTGATGAGCTGTTCCATGACCTTTTTTCTCCTCCTTAGCACCTTAGTTCTTGGAGATCGCGCCGAAGCGGCACTTCTCCATGCACGCGCCGCACTTGAGGCACTTGGTGGTGTCGATGTGGTGCTGCTTGCGCACCTCGCCGGTGATCGCGCCGGCGGGGCAGACCTTGGCGCACAGCGTGCAGCCGCGGCACTTGTCGCCGATCACATAGTTCAGCAGCGCCTGGCAGTGATGCGCGGGGCAGCGCTTCTCCTTGATGTGGGCCTCGTACTCGCTGCGGAAATACTTCAGCGTGGAGAGCACGGGGTTGGGAGCCGTCTGGCCCAGGCCGCACAGCGCCGTTGCCTTGATGTTTTTCGCCAGGGTTTCGAGCTTCTCAATGTCGCCCTCCTCGCCCTTGCCGTTAACGATGCGCTCCAGAATTTCGAGCATCCGCCGCGTGCCGATCCGGCTGGCGGTGGACTTGCCGCAGCTCTCGTCCACAGTGAGGTCCAGGAAGAAGCGGGCTATGTCAACCATGCAGTTGTC
>CAZRLM010000009.1:23600-39418 GCA_964600835.1 uncultured Oscillospiraceae bacterium | reverse complement strand
TGGCGATGTCCCGGTTCTTGGGCTCCACGTCGTTCATCAGCTTGCCGTCGATGTAGAGCTCGCCGCCGCTGATCTCCTCCAGGCCGGCCACCATCCGCAGGGTGGTGGACTTGCCGCAGCCGGAGGGGCCGACCAGAACGATGAACTCCTTGTCCTGGATATCCAGGCAGAAGTCGCTAACAGCCGTCACGCCGCCCTGGTACACCTTGTAAATGTGCTGAAGGGATACACTTGCCATCGCTTTTTCCTCCTCTGAATGTCAGTCGCGTCCCCGCACGCTCTGCGGGACGACGCCTTTGACTACGATTATTATATCGGATTTCAGGAAAAAAAGGAATAGGCCAAACTGACAAGCATTTTGCGGATTCCTTGTGCAGAATGTATGCTTCGGTCGAGACAATACCGGATTAACCATGCTTGGCGCTCACTCCTGCCGCAGCGCGTCCACGGGCATCATGGCCGCGGCGCGCAGGGCCGGCGCGACGCCGCAGAGCACGCCCAGGCAGGAGGCGGCGAGGGCGGTCGGCAGCGCAATGCGCAGCGACAGCGACGCGGACAGGCCGATCCAGCCGCCGAAGAGCCGAATCATCACGCTGCCCAGCAGAATGCCCAGCGCACCGCCCAGCAGCGCGTAGCACACCGCCTCCAGCAGAAAAAGCAGCCCGACCTGACGGGAGGTTGCGCCCACGGCCTTCATCAGCCCGATTTCCCGCCGCCGCTCCCGCACGGAAACGAGCAGAATGTTCATTACGCCGATGGCTCCGGTGAGCATACAGACCGCCGCGACGCAGATCAGCACCATCACAAAAATCCGCATCACCGAGCGCGCTGCGTCGATCTCCTCCTGAAAAGTGGTCGCCCGGTAGACGCCGCCGCGGCCGCTGAGAGCTTCGAGCGCCGCCGCGCCGACCTCCTCCGCCTGACTGCCGCCGGGAACGCTGACGGTCAGCTCGGTCACGCCCTGGGCGTAGGTGTCCATGAACGTGGTCAGCGGCAGCATGATGAGTCCTTCCGCGGCGCTGCCTACCAGCGCGGTCATGCCGCTGACCACGCCGACGACACGCACCTTGCGGCTGCCGATGTCGATCCGCTGTCCAAGCGCTCCGCCCAGCGCGCTGTCGACGGCCTCGTCCACCAGCGCGACGGGCGCGCCCGATAAGTACTCGCGCGCCGTGAACAGCCGGCCGGACAGCGCGAGCGGGTGATGCACGTCCTCAACGCCCGCGTCGTAGCCGTTGATCTGCGCGATCAGCGTTTCATCGCCCAGCCGGACGGGCCCCAGGGTGTACGCGCCCGCGCAGGCCGCCGCGCCGACCGCTGCGGCGACTGCCTCGCTGTCCTCCGGCAAAAGCGGCTGCTCGCTGTCCCGCGCCGCGGTGATCCACACCCGATCGACGCCCAAATGATCAATTTCGACCTCTACCTGCGCTTCCCCTGCCTGTCCCAGCGTCAGCACGGCCAGAATGGCCGCTACGCCGACGGCCAGGCCGAGAATCGTCAGCAGCGTGCGCGTCATGCTGCCGCGCAGGTTGGTAGAGGACAGCGCCGCCGCGTCGCGAAGCGTCATGGCCTGACCTCCCGCACCCGCTGGCCTTCGACGGTCTCTCCGCCGTGGAGCACGACGCGCAGCCCTTCCGGCAGATTCACCCAGCAGTTCACCTCGTCCGCCATGACGACCTCGACGGGAAGCCGGTAGCAGCGTCCGTCGGCGATCCAGCGCACGGTACCGTCCTCATCGACGGCGGACAGCGGCAGCGTGGGCACGTTTTGCTGGCCGTACAGGATGATCTCCGCGTCCACCGCCGCGCCGATGGGCAGATCGAGCGGTGTCTCCGGACAAAGCGTGACGAGCGCGACCGTTTGCCCGGTCGTCGCGTCCGTTTCCACCGCGCCGATCGAGCGAACGCTGGCGGTGCACAGCAAGTCGCTGCCTGACATGACGCGCGCGGCCATGCCGACCCGGAGCGAGGCTGCGTCGCGCGCGACCACCTGCGCGGTCAGCAGCTGCTGCGTGCCGCTGAGCGCGACTGCCGGCGTGCCTGCCAGCGCGCCGCTGTTTTCGGCAATGTCGACCTGGTGAACCAGCCCGTCCGCCTGCGCGCGAACGGTTAGCTGGGAGAGCGCCGCCTCGGCCTGGCGAAGCGTTGCGTCCCTCTCCCGGGCCGTCCACTGGGAGAGCGCGGCGGAGGCTTCGACCGCCGCATTGCCGAGGCTGTCCGGCACGAGGGCGGCGGGGGCGGCAGAGATCGCGGCGGCCAGCGCGGCCTCCTGCGCCGTGCCGTCCATGCGGAAGAGCGCCTGCCCCGCGCGCACCCGGTCGCCGGGCGCGACGTATACCTGCCGGATGATGCCCGCGCAGGGGACGACGGCGGCGTACTCCGCCTCATAGCGCACGCGGGCCGTGACGCAAAGCGCCTGCTCGACCGCGCCGCGCGTTACCTCACAGACCTGCACCCGCGCGGGGCTTTCCGTCGGCAGGCTGCTCATCGTCACCCGCGGCGCGACGATCATGGCGGCAACAATGACCGCGGTGGCCGACAGCAGCCACAATGAAACCCGCGACTTGTTCAAATCAGAATGCACCTCGCTTCCTACGCGTACTATGCCCTTTTGAGGTGCGCTTAGCCGCGGCAATCCTTTCCTGAAATCGGACAGTTTTGTACATTTTTCACAAAAAGTTTCAAATCGCGGCTCCTTTTCCGCTTTGCAGCCGGGGCAAGCTGTGCTATAATGAAGGGGCTTTCGGAAAACGAACGCGTAAAGGAGAGAGCGTTTTGGTGAATAAGCATTTGCTGGATCAGCTGGAACGAACGCTGAATCAGCTGTCCGTGCCGGTCACGATCGCGGAGCAGGAGCCGGATGCGCCCGAGCGGGAGAGCGGTGTGGTCTGTCGAGCGAACGACCAGCTCCAGCTGACGGTCAAGCAGCCGCCGATCGTGCTGTCCTGCCCGGCCAATGCGGCGGGCGCGCAGGATGTGCTGCTGATGGCCGGTATGCTGGCCGCGACGCTGGGCAGCGGCGACGCGCGAACGGAGAGCAGCTTTGACGTATACCGGCGCACGCTTCGCGGCGAGCTGGTCGGCGCGGAGCTGGAGGCGCTGAGCATGGAGCATCAGCTGCCGCAGGCGCTTGACCGCTGCGTGATGGTGTTCCATATGGTGCAGACCGGCGACGCGCGCGCGTTCCATCTTTTGCAGGATCTGACGCCGCTTCAGGATCAGGACGTGCTGATTGACATGGATCGCCACACCGTCGCCATGATCCGCGACATGACGGACGTGGAGTCCGTGGACGAGCTTCGCCAGTTTGCGCAGGCGCTGCAGGAAACGCTGATGAGCGAAACGGCGCTGCAAATGACGGTGGGCATCGGTCGCGCCTGTCATACGCTGGAGGAGCTTCGGGAAAGCTATCAGGAGGCGCGCCGCGCCATCGAGGTCGGCCGCGTATTCCAGCCGGAGGACAGCGTATATGTGTACAGCCGCCTGATTCTGGAACGCTTCCTGACGGAGCTGCCCAGGGAAATCAGCGCCTATTACCACGGGCTACTCTTCAACCGCAAAACGGCGCGGCTGTTTAATGAAGAAATGCTGTATACCATTGATATGTTCTTCAAAAAGGACTTGAACCTGTCGGATACGGCGCGGCAGCTGTACATTCACCGCAATACCCTGGTGTATCGGCTGGACAAGGTGCAGCGGCAGACCGGGCTGGATCTGCGACGGTTTGAGGACGCGGTAACGTTCAAGATTTTGATGGAGCTGAAAAAGTGCGGCGGCGATAAAGCCCCGCACAAGGCGTAACGTGGGAGGCAAAGCATGAGAAAAACGGGAGGAAAACTGCTGGCGCTTGGACTGGTGGTGTGTCTGCTGGGTGGGTGTGCCTATCTGCCCTTTGGCCGCATGACGGATATGTATGGCGCCGCGTCCGGCTCGGTGCCACAGGCGACGGACAACGGGGACACCGTGACCATCTCCAAGGAGGATTATGAGCGCTACCAGCAATTTGACACGCTGCTGGAGCTGATCGACCTGGTGGACTACGGCTTCTACGAGGATACGGATCGCACCGCCATGCTCGACGGCGCGGCGGCGGGGCTGCTGAGCGCGCTGGGCGATCCCTACACCTTCTACTACACGCCAGAGGATTACGCCAAGCTCTGGGAGGACGACGAGGGCGCGTACGCCGGCGTGGGCATTCAGATTTCCGCGTCCTATTTGACGGGCATCTGCACCATCAGCCGCGTGTTTGATAACGGCCCCGCCCGGGAGGCGGGCGTGCACAAGGGCGACATCCTCTATCAGGTGGAGGATCTGATTGTGGACGCGTACAACCTGCAGGACGCGGTGGACATTATGCGCGGCGTGCCGGGGACGATGGTGCACGTTGTGTTCCTGCGTGACGGCGAGCAGCTCGAGTTCGACCTGGAGCGCGCGTCCATCAGCGTCAACTGGGTCGAAGCGGGGATGCTGACCGACGAGGTGGGCTATATCAGCCTGTACGAGTTCTCGGGCGACTGCGCGACGCGGTTTAAGACGGCGCTGGACAGCCTGCGTGAGCAGGGCGCGAAGGGGCTGATCATCGACCTGCGCGACAATCCCGGCGGATGGGTGGAGGACGCGGAGGCGATTGCCGATCTGTTCCTGGACGAGGGCGTGCTGTGCTATCTGGAGGACAGGAACGGGAACCGGCAGTATTACCGCACCAAGGACGGCCGCGTCGAGCTGCCGCTGGTTCTTCTGGCCAACGAGAACAGCGCCAGCTCGTCGGAAATCCTCATGGGCGCGCTCAAGGAGCGGGCGGACGCGACGGTCGTGGGCGTTCAGAGCTATGGCAAGGGCATCGTGCAGAATGTGATTCCCGTCGGCGAGGACGGCGCGGGAATGCAGATGACCATCGCGCAGTATTTCACGCCCAACGGCAACAAGGTGCACAAGGTGGGCATCACGCCGGATGTGGAGGTCGCCCTGCCGGAGGGAGACAACGGAATGTACGAGTTCGGCGATTTGGCGGATCCTCAGCTAAAGCGGGCGCTGGAGGAAATGGAGAAAAAGCTGGCGGATTGACCGGATGCGGAAAATACCCCTTGACAAATCGGACGCGACCCGATATAATATAGGTCGTTGTCCGATATGCGGCTGTGGCGGAATCGGCATACGCGCACGTTTGAGGGGCGTGTCCAGCAATGGGTTCGGGTTCAAGTCCCGTCGGCCGCACGGAAAAATCATCCGAATCGGTTCTGCTTTATGCGGAGCTGGTTCGGATGATTTCTTTTTATTAAAAAAGCAAAACCGGAGGGAGGCGCTGACCATGCTGGAGGATGGGCCCGCCCGGAGGCTCTTTGCCGGTTGGACGCTGCCGTTGGGTACGGTGCTGTTCGCGGTCGGCATCCTTTTGGGACGGCAGGCGCTCTCATGGTACGGCCTTGCGGCGGCGAGTTTGTGCGCCGTGCTGGCGGCGGTTGCAGCACGCGGACGGTTCCGTCAGGCGATCTGCGTCGCGGCGTTTCTCTGCGCGGGCAGCCTGATGGGCTATCTGGCGTATCATCCGGCGCTGCCGCCGCTGGGAACGCGGGAAGTGACCGGCGTGGTGGCGCAGGAGATCGAGCGCCGGGCGGACGGACAGGTCAAAACCATTCTGCGCGACGTGACGATCGACGGTGAGAAGCTGCGGGATGGCGCTTTCTGGAGCTACTATCAGGACGCGGAGGATCCGCTGCCGGAGGGGCTGACGCCGGGCGCGCGGATTGCGGTGACGGCGGAGGTTTACGAGCCGCAGGGCAGGACAAACCCGGATGGTTTCGATTTCCGGGAATACCTGCTTCAGCGCGGCGTGACGGTCGGCGTGTACGGGCAGGACGAGTTTCGCGCGCTGCCCTCCGACTTTTCGCTGATGGGCGCGATGGCGGCGCTGCGCCATTCGCTGTCGGAGCGGCTGATGGCCGCCATGGGCGAGGAGGCGGGACGGCTGGCTGCCGCGATGCTGCTGGGCATGGAGGCGCTGGTGGAGGATGCGGATCAGGAGGCGTTCCGCCGCCTGGGCGTGGCGCATCTGCTGGTTGTTTCGGGCTTCCATGTCGGCGTGCTGGCGGCTTTCCTCGGGCTGATTGGCGGCAGGTGCAGCAAGCGCGTTCGCTTCCTCCTGCTGACCGTTTTGCTGCTGGGCTACGCGCTGCTGACCGGATTGAACGCGCCGGTCGTTCGGGCGGCGCTGCTCCTGTTGCTGGCGGAGTACGGGCATCTTCGCTGCCGACAGGTGATTCCGCTGTTTATGCTGTGCGCTTCGGCGCTGATCCAACTGGCGTTCTCTCCGGCGCTGCTGACGGGCGCGTCGTTCCAGCTGACCTATGGCGCGGCGACCGGTATCACGCTGGCGTATCCGCGGCTGGTCAGACGCTGGAAACCGGAAAGCAAGGCGCTTCGGCGCGGATGGAACGCGCTGTGCGTTACGCTCGCCGCGCAGCTGGGCGTGTTGGGGCCGGAGCTGTACTGGTTCGGCAAGCTGCCGCTTCTGTCGCTCCCGGCCAATCTGCTGATTACCGCGCTTGCCAGCGTGCTGATACTGCTGGACTGGCTCGTGCTGCTGGCGGTTATGCTGCCGTTCGGTGCGATCGGACAGGTCGTCGGGTATCTGCCGTCGTGCCTGACGGAGCTGCTTTTGCAGGGCGTTCAGGCTGTCGGCAGTCATCCCGGGTTGATGTTCTGGACGCGGCAGGCGGATGTGCCGTTCCTGATCGGCTGGGCGCTGCTGCTGTTCAGCCTGTCGCAGCTCTGGCCGGGGCAGAAGCGGTCGCGCCGCGTGGCGGCGCTGGCCGGGACGCTGCTCGTCGCGACCATCCTTGTGCCGCTGCCGCACCCGGAGACGGCGTACATCCAATTCAGCGTCGGCAACGCGGACGCGGCGCTGCTGTGGGATCGGGGGACGACGGTGGTCATCGACACCGGCGAGGACGGCAAGGCGCTGGCCGCTTATCTGCACAAGCACCGCCTGAGCGTGGACGCGCTGGTGCTGACGCATCTGCACATGGATCACGCGGGCGGAGTCGCGGAGCTGTTAGCGCAGGAGATTCCGGTCAAGACGTGCTATGTGCCGCTTGGCGCGGAGGCGGAGGATGTTTCGGAGGAAGCGCTTGCGCTACTTAAGCGGCTGGAAGCGGCCGGGACGGAGCTTCGCGTGATGACGGCGGGCGACTGTATCCCGCTGCCGAGCGGCCAATTGACGGCGCTCTGGCCGCGGGAGACGCTGCCGCGCGACACGTCGGCCAACAGCAGAAGCCTGGCGCTCTACGGCGAAATCAGCGGAACGACCATGCTGCTCACCGGCGATCTGAGCGGCGCCTATGAGCGGTACGCGGCGCGGCCTGCGGACATTCTGAAGGTTGCGCATCATGGCAGCGTCGGGAGCACGGGCGAATCGTTCCTGGAGACTGTCGACCCGCAGGCGCTGCTCGTTTCCTGCAGCGACGCGCGGCGGGCGGAAAGCATTCGCAATCGGGCAGGGGAGCGTGCTGTTTATGTCACGCGGGACGGCGGCGCGCTGACCGTGACCTTTGAGACGGACGGCCGCTTTACGATCAAGCCTTTTTTGACGGAAGCGGCAAAGTAAACGGAGCGTTTCTTGCAAATTCGATCGGGTCGTCGTATCATGAAACGCGGAAGGAGGCAATTCCATGGATCAGGTCAAAATTGGTCGGCTGATTTGCCGTCTCAGAAAGGAAAACGGCATGACGCAGCTTCAGCTGGCGCAGCGGATGAACATCAGCGACAAGGCGGTCAGCAAGTGGGAGCGGGGCCTGGGCTGTCCGGAGCTTTCGCTGCTGACGGAGCTGTCGCACATCTTTCAGGTGGACTTGGAAAAGCTTCTTTCCGGTGAGCTGGACGCGAACGACATATTGGGAGGAAACATGAAGAAGATACGCTTTTACGTCTGCCCTCACTGCGGCAATGTGATGACGGCCATGGCGGACGCCAGCCTGTCCTGCTGCGGCAAGAAGCTGGAGCCCCTCGAAGCGCAAAAAGCCGGGGAAAGCGAGAAACTCCAGGTGGAAACCATTGAAAACGAGTTTTACGTCACCACGGCGCATCCGATGGAGCGGGCGCATTATATCAGCTTCGTGGCGCTGCTGACGGGAGATACGATGGTGATGAAAAAGCTGTACCCGGAATGGGACTTGCAGGCGCGGCTTCCGAGGCTTGCCCATGGCAGGCTCCTCTGGTACTGCACGCAGCACGGGGTGTTCTCCATGAATCTTTAAGGAAGAGGCTGAAAAGCGGGCGCTGCCATTACGGCTCGTCCGCTTTTTTGGTTGCGTCCGTTTGTCTGCGGGGCGTCTGAACGACTGTCGTGCGGCTTAAATGACCGTGGGGAAAGGTGTTCCAGCGCCGCTCGGAGCGGAGGAAAAACCAGGCGCAGAGCAGCAGGAACAGCCCGCAGCCAGCGACGGCGACCAGCTGCTCCGTCGCGGAAAAAGATGAGGAGGACAGAGCAAAAACGATCAAGGCGCAGGCGAAAACAGCCAGAAAAACGATGAAAGGCTCGACAAAAAGCAGCAGCGAATAGCGAAGAAGCAGCTGCCAGAGCGTCGGCGGCGTGACCCCGTCCTGTTGAACGACGCGGATGCGCAGCAGCGCGTGACCGGCAGTTTGGCCGCCTGTCAGGCGTGGAATCAGGACGAAGTAGAGGAGGAAGATCAGCAGCGCGCTGCGAGCGGGGCGGAATGCTTCCGGCAGCGCGGCGCTTCCGGCGGCGAGCGCTCCCATCAGGAGCAGATCGATGACCGCGGCAAGAACGCGGCGCATCAGCGTGAGCCTGCTGCCCTTGTCGTAGGAGATGCGGTCGATTTCGTCACGCGTCGGCAGAGGGCGGCAAAGCAGCGGCGCAATCCAATAACCGATCATCGCGCCAAGCGTGTTGGTGATCAGGTCATCCACGTCCGCAAAGCGGTAGGCCTGCGGATAAATGAAAAACAGCCCGCTGAGCTGGGTCAGCTCGTAAAACAGGCTGACGCACAGTCCGATGACAAGCGTTTTGCGTCCGCCGCAGCGGAAGTAATAGCGCAGATAAACGCCCAGGGGAATCTGCATGACGATGTTCGCCACGATCTGGAACAGGTCGCGCGAGGTCAGAAAGCTGTGCCAGACGGCGCTGCTGACGAAGCTGGAAGGCTCGGAGAAGCAAAAGCCCGCCTTGCGCATTCCGGTGTACAGCGCGCGAAAAGGAATCAGGCCAACCGGCTTCGGGGCCATCCGCGCGACCGCCTCGCGGCTGGGCAGCGGGAGGATGACCAAGAGAAAGGCGCACATGGCGTACAGAATAAAGGAATACACCACCAGCACGCGCATGACGGCGATACCGCCGTACTTGCGATAGTTGACCACCAGGAAGGGAAGCGTGAACAGCGCCGCCACCATCGGAAACAGCAGGCAGGCCGCCAGAATCGGTTCCAGGTAAGGCGTCAAAATAGTCAACGTCATGGAAGCCTCCCCAAAGGATGAATCAATTGAGTATAGCATGAAAGCGCGCCCGCGTCCATGGTCGGCGGCTTAAAAGATCATGAGAAAGCGGCGACGATGACAGAAAATGAAGAACAAAGGAAAAACAGAAAAGCAACAAATACATATGGTATAATTTTAATTGATTTTTATTTGCAATCGAGGGGAAAGCGCATGGGTTGGTGGCTTCTGGCGATCGTTTTGGCGCTTGCGCTGGCTGGCGGCGCGGTATGGCAGCGCGTCATGGCGCGGCGCGATGAAAAAGCGTTTCCGTGTCCGGGCGTGATGGTGGCGTCCTGCGGTGCGCGTCTGCACGTCAAGGCGGAGGGCGAGGGCCAACGCGTTGTGCTGATGAGCGGCTGGGGCGCAGCCGTGCCCTGTGTGGATTTTCAGCCGCTGGCGTCGGAGCTTGTCCGGCGCGGTTTTCGCGTGGTGATCCCGGAAAAGCCCGGCTACGGCTTCTCGCCCGATACGCGTGTTCCCCGTAAGGTGGATACGGTGCTGGACGAGCTTCGCGGCGCGTTGGCGCAGGCTGGGGAGGACGGGCCGTACATCCTGATGGGCCATTCGATGGCCGGCGTGGAGCTGCTGCGCTGGGCGTGCCGCTTCCCGCAGGAGGTGCTGGCGCTCTATACACTGGACGCGCCCGCGCCGATGTGCTATCTGTCTGTGCCGATGCCGCCGCTGTTCGCGGCGTATATCCAGCGGGCGCAGCGCTTTTTCGGTTTCAAGCGCCTGTCGATGGCGATTCCGCGTTTCCGCCGCAGCTACTGGAAATATCTGAACAACTATCAGTACCTGGATCCCGCGCTTTTGCCGCTGGAAAAGGCGATGACGATCAAAAACGGCGGCAATCACGCGACGTGGAATGAAATGAAATGCCTGAAGGAAAACGCGACGCTGGCGGGCGGCAGCGTGCCGGAGGGAATCCCGCTGACGATGTTTATCGCGTCGGATACCAAGGAGAAGCGCTGGGAGCAGCTCCAGCCGGAGGAGGACGCGTACATCGCCCGCAATCACGCCAAAACGATGGTGGTGGAAGGGCTGCACAATTTGCAGCATTATCAGCCGGTAAAGATGGCGGAGGTCGTCGCGGCGGATTGGGAGGCGCGAAAGCAATGAGACGGTATCTGACCAAGCGCCTGCTGACGGGACTGTTGACGGTTCTGATCGTGATGGTGCTGAATTTCTTCCTGATGCATCTTGCGCCGGGCGATCCCATCCGCATCATGGCAGGCATGGATCACCCGTCCAGCGAGCAGCTGGAGGAGCTGCGCGTGCGCTACGGGCTGGATCAGCCGCTGCTCGTTCAGCTCAAGCAGTATCTGCTGAACCTGCTGCGCGGGGATATGGGTACCTCCTACACCTACAACAAGCCGGTCGTTACGCTGATTCTGGAAACGATGGGGCCAAGTATGCTGCTGGCGTTTACAAGCTGCGTGCTGTCGTTTCTGATCGGGACGCTGCTGGGGCTGTTTGCCGCGCGCCATCAGGGTCGATGGATGGATACGACGCTCAGCTACGTTTCCTATCTGTTCGACTCAATGCCGCCGTTCTGGCTGGGTCTCGTCTCGATTCTGGTGTTTGCGTCCACGCTGCACTTGTTGCCGACCTCGGGCATGATCAACCTGCGCAACCAGCAGCAGGGGATCGGTTATGTGCTGGATGTGGCGAAGCACATGATCCTGCCCTGCGGCACGATGACGCTCATCCAGATTCCCGCCTATCTGCGGCTGACCCGCTCGTCGGTGACGCAGGTGATGCAGGAGGATTACGTCACCACCTTCCGGGCGACGGGAATGTCGGAGCGGTACATCTTCCGGCATTATGTGCTTAAAAACGCGATCCTGCCCACGCTGACAGTGTTCGGCATCTCGCTGGCCTATGTGGTGGCGGGCGCGGCGCTGGTGGAAATTGTTTTCGCCTGGCCCGGCATGGGACGACTGATGCTCAACGCCATCAACCGGCGGGATTATCCGCTTTTGATGGGCATTTACCTGATGATCGCCGTGTCCGTTTCCGTGGTCACGATGCTGGTGGACATCGTCTACGCGGCGCTTGACCCGCGCATCCGGCTGAAGTAAAGGAGTGTGGCAAACGGAATGGCACAGCGGCTTACCTTCAAAAAATGCTGGCGGCAAAGCCAGCACCTGCGCGTCGGCCTGATCCTGTTCGCGCTGATTCTCCTGCTGGCGCTGTTTGCGCCGCTGCTGGAAAACCATGACCCCTACCGGCTGGAAGGCCCGTCCCTGGCCGCGCCCAGCGGCGAATACTGGCTGGGCACGGATTCCCTGGGCGGCGACGTGTACTCTATGATTGTCGAGGGCACGCGTACCTCGCTCAAGGTCGGCTTCATTGCGGCGATTATTTCCGGCGTGCTGGGTGTGCTCATCGGCGGCGCGGCAGGCTTTCTGGGCGGCAAGGCCGATCGAGCGATCAGCGAGATCATCAACATTTTCCTGATGCTCCCGACGTTTTTCCTCGTGCTGATCACGGTGGCGCTTTTTGGCAGCAGCATGACGAACGTCATGGTGATCATCGGCCTGACGAGCTGGCCGGGCAACGCGCGGCTGATGCGCGTCCAGGCGCTGAGCCTGAAGGAGCGTGTGTTCGTCAAGAGCGCGGAGGCGCTGGGCGAATCGAAGGCGTCGATCCTTTTCCGCTACATCATCCCCAACGGCATTTTCCCGGTGATCACCAACACCGCGATGGGCATCGCGGGGGCGATTCTGACGGAAGCGGGTCTGAGCTTTGTCGGATTGAGCGACCCGAACATCATCAGCTGGGGGCAGATGATCTTTGCCGGGCGCTCCTGCATGACGACCGCCTGGTGGGTCGCCACCTTCCCGGGCGTGGCGGTGGTCATCACGGTGATGAGCATTTATCTGATTTGCGACGGCCTGAACATGGTACTCAATCCGAAGGCCGGAAAGCGGGGGGCGTGACGATGGCGCTGCTGGAGATCAGGGATCTGTGCGTGGACTATCTGATGCAGGACGCAAGCGTTCACGCGGTGGATCGCGTGTCCCTCACGCTGGAAAAGGGCGATTCCATAGGGCTGGTGGGCGAGAGCGGCAGCGGCAAGAGCACGCTGGGCATGGCCGTGCTCCGGCTGCTGCCGGAGAAAATGGCCCGTGTGACCGGCTCTGTGCGCTTTGACGGCCAGGAGCTGCTCACGCTGCCGGAAAACCAGCTGCGGCACATTCGCTGGGAATCGCTGTCGGCGGTGTTCCAGAAGAGCATGAACGCGCTCAGTCCGGTGCATCGCATCGGCGCGCAGATGGCGGATGTGTATCGGCTGCATCATCCGGAGGCGGACAAGGCCGCCTGTAAGGCGCGCGTGCTGGAGGTGCTGCGGCAGGTCGACCTGGGCGAGCGCGTGTACCGGCTGTATCCGCACGAGCTGTCCGGCGGCATGATGCAGCGTGTGTCGATCGCGCTGAGCCTGCTCAACCATCCCAAACTGGTCATTTTTGACGAGGCGACAACGGCTCTTGACGTGATCACGCAGGGGCAGATTTTGAAGGAGATCAAGCGCCTGGAAAGCGAGCTGGGGCTGACGCGCATGATGATCACCCACGACATCTCCGTGGTGGCGACGAGCTGTACCCACGTTGCCGTGCTCTACGCGGGGCGGCTGATGGAGGTCGGCAGGACGGCGGCTGTGCTCCGCAACCCGGCGCATCCCTATACCGCGGGGCTGATGGCGGCGTTCCCGTCGCTGCGGGAGGAAAAAAAGCAGCTGCAAGGCATTCCCGGCTCGCTGCCCGATCTTTCCCAGGCCATTCCGGGCTGCGTGTTCGCGCCCCGCTGCCCCTATGCGACCGACGCGTGCCGCAAGGCGCAGCCGCCGCTGGAAACGCTGCCCGACGGGCGGCAGGTCGCCTGCTTTCATCGCGTGACGGAGGTGCAGGGCAATGGCTGAGATCGTATGTGCAAAGGAGCTGACGCGGCATTACCCGCAGCACAGCGTCAAAATCGACGGCCGTTATCCGCCGGTAAAGGCGGTCGACGGCGTGAGCTTTACGCTTGACGAGGGCGAAGTGCTCGGCGTGATCGGCGAAAGCGGCTGCGGCAAGAGCACGCTGGGGCGGCTGCTGGTGCAGCTGGAGCATCAGGACAGCGGCACGCTGACCATCGGCGGACAGGACGTGAGCGCGATGGTTCGCCGCGACCCGCGGGCCTTCAAGCGGATGGTGCAAATCGTGTTTCAAAACCCCTTTGATACGTTCAATCCACGCTTCACGATGCTCAAGTCCATGACGCGCCCGTTGGAAATTCACGGCATCGGCAAGAGCGACGCAGAGCGGGCGGCCCTGTGCGCCGAGGCGCTGGAATCGGCGGGGCTGTCTCCGGCGAAGGACTACCTGTCCCGCTATCCGCACGAGCTGTCCGGCGGGCAGCTGCAACGCATTTCCACGCTGCGGGCCATGATGCTTGAGCCGCGGCTCTTGGTGGCGGACGAGCCGGTTTCGATGCTGGACGTCTCCATCCGCGCGGACGTGATGAACCTGCTTCAGCGCCTGAAGCAGGAGCGGAACATGGCGATGGTGCTCATCAGCCACGACCTGGCGACGACGCGGTACATCGCGGATCGGATTGCGGTCATGTATCTGGGACGGTTTGTCGAGGTCGGGCCGACGGAGAAGGTGATGAGCCATCCGCTGCATCCGTACACGCAGGCGCTGCTCAGCAACTGCGGCTCCATCGAGGACGCGGCGGACTACCAGCCGATCTCGATTCCCGGCGAGCCGCCGGTGCCCATCGGCGCGGGGCCGGGCTGTTATTTCGAGCCGCGGTGCTTCAAGCGCTGCGACGCGTGCCGGGGCGACTATCCGCCGCTTGTTGAAATGGAACCGAATCATTTTGTCAGCTGTCCGTATGGCGGCTAAGGAGGGATTTTGATGGATTTGGCAAAGATCCTGGCGCAGGTACCGGACTACAAGACGTTCCTGACCGTGGACGAGATGGACGCGCACACGCTGGCGCTGCCCGAGCGCTATCCGGGCGTGTGCAGCGTGTTCGAGGCGGGGAAGAGTCAAAAGGGCCACCCGATCTACGCGCTGAAGATCGGCAACGGCGCGAAAAATGCCTACATCATGGGCTGCCCGCATCCCAACGAGCCGATTGGCGCGATGATGCTGGAGTTCCTGACCGAGCTGCTCTGCCGGGACGACGCGCTCCGGGAGGAGCTGGGCTTCACCTGGTACATCGTCAAGACCGCCGATCCCGACGGCGTGAAGCTGAACGAGGGCTGGTTTGGCGGCCCGTTCACGCTGTACAACTACGCGCGTCATTTCTATCGGCCGGCCAGCCATCAGCAGGTGGAGTGGACGTTCCCGCTGGACTACAAGACGCTGCACTTCCATACGCCGCTGCCCGAGACGGCCGCGCTGATGAAGGTGCTTGAGCAGATCAAGCCGAGTTTCCTGTATTCGCTGCACAACAGCGCTTTCGGCGGTGCGTACTGGTACATCTCCGAGGAGAACAAGGGGCTGATTGACGCGCTGCCCGAGGCGGCCAGACATCAGGAGATTCCGCTCAGCCTGGGCGAGCCGGAAATGCCCTGCTGCAAGGTGTATTCCAACGCGGTGTTCGAGTTCCCGGGCACGCCGCTGATTTACGATTACTACGAGCAGATGACCGGGCAGGATCCCGCGCCCATGCTGAACAGCGGCGCGTCATCCCTTGACTTCGCGACCCGGCAGGCGCCTTGCTTCGGGCTGGTGTGCGAGATGCCCTACTTCCTCAGCCCGGACGTGATGAACACGGCCGAGAGCGACGTCATCCGCCGGGACGCGGTGGTGGAGAGCTGCGAAGTCATTGAGCGGCTGTATCAGCGGATGAAGCCGCTGACGGATGCGCTCTGCCCATTGCTGCCGGAACGGGATTCCTATCGTCTTGCGCTTGAGGAGCGCATGAATACCTACGCGCCCTCGCTGCTGGCACAGCGGAACTTCGCGCTGCAAAGCCCGGAGTTTGAAAAGAAGGCGACCTTTGCCCAGAAGTTTGACAATCTTCAGGCGATGCCGTTCTACCATCTGCTGGGCGTGGGCATGATCGCCTCCGGCGCGGAGCAGGCGATGGCGGCGCATCCGGAGAAGAAGGCCGAGCTGCAGGCGGTGCTGGACGAGGCGGAGGCGATGCTCCGGGAGGGCTGCGGTAAGCTGGAAGCGACCGCGACCTTCGAGCCGGTGGCGATCCGCCGCCTGGTCTCTGTCCAGTTGGAGAGCGGGCTGCGCGCCGCGGCGGCGGTATCCGGCGGCAAAACGTCCGTCAAGTGAGGATAAGCCAGGCTCGCCTGGATTTTGTCCATAGATTCAAGGAGGA
>CAZRLM010000009.1:15290-23590 GCA_964600835.1 uncultured Oscillospiraceae bacterium | reverse complement strand
GTGCGGAGGCACGATGATCGCCTGGGTTGGCGGCGATCCCACCGGCTACAACCCGGACATGGCCATGGATGACTATACCTCGATGACCATGGAAAACGTGATGTCCCGGCTGCTGAAGTTCGACTTTGCCGGCAACCTGCTGCCCGACCTGGCCTCGAGCTGGGAAATTTCCGAGGATGGCCTGACGTACACCTTCCATCTGGTGGAAACGAACTGGCACGACGGCGAGCCCTTCACCGCCGACGATGTGGTGTGGACGCTGGAAAAGGTGAAGGCCGAGGGCGTGATGGGCTATACGCTGGCAGGCGTGACCGCCATGGAAGCGCCGGATGCCCATACCTTCGTGATGACCATTGGCGCGCCGGACGCTTCGCTGCTCTACAACCTGGCGTACTTCGGCACCTACATCCTGCCCAAGCACCTCTATGACGGCCAGGACTGGATGACCTGCGACGCGGCGACCGTGCATCCGATCGGCACTGGCCCCTACAAGTTTGTCGAGCATCAGCGCTCCGTTAGCCTGACGCTGGAAGCGAATATGGACTACTTCGGCGACGTCCCCCAGACGGACAGGCTGATCTATACCATCATCCCTGACGCGAATACCGCGGTGCAGGCGTTCCTGAACGGCGAGATTGACTACCTGGGCGCTGCCGCGCCGGCCAGCGAGCTGAACAATCTGCGCGCCATGGGCTGCGTGATCAACGAGCAGCCCTATGCGTCCCGCTACTACATCGCCTTCAACCTGCGCGAGGGCCGTGCGACGGCCGACCTGCGCGTCCGTCAGGCGATTGCCTACGGTGCGGATCGCCAGGCGATTCTGGATAAGGCGCTGATGGGCAGCGGCGCTGTGGCGGAGGGCTTCGCGCCCAAGGCCATCAGCTGGGCCTACAACGATGAGGACATCCTGCCCGAGCGTGACGTGGAGAAGGCCATCGCCCTGCTGGAGGAAGCGGGCCTGACCAAGGACGCGGACGGCTATTACCTGACGCTGAACTTCCCGAACATGACCGGCTTTGAGGACGTTGCCGCCGTGTTCAAGGACAGCATGAAGGACATCGGCATCAACATTGTGATCAACAACATGGAGCCTGCCGCGTGGCAGTCCGCGATTCTGGCCGAGGATCCCGACTTTGACCTGACGGTGCTCAGTGGTTATCACGGCCCGGACGCGTCCGCCATGGGAATGCGCGTTGGCAGCACCGGCGCGATTCAGTTCATGGGCTACCACAACGACGAGGTGGATCAGTACCTGGCCCAGGGCGTTGCGACGACCGATCAGGCCGAGCGCGCGAAGGCCTACAAGGCCATGCAGAAGGTGCTCAGCCAGGATCTGCCGATTCTGCCGCTGTGCGAGGTTGTGATCACCGAGGTGGCGCAGTCCTACATGAGCGGTCTGCCGCTGTCTGAGCCTGGTGTGTGCTCCGTGGGCGACCTGTCCCATGCGCGGATCAACCAGTAATCATTCCTGAAAAACGGGAGGAGCGCGTGATGCGCTCTTCCTTTTTGTACATTGCTGCATGAGAAATGCCCGGCGGAGCGTTTGCTCTGCCGGGCAATGTGTTTTGAAAGGGGGAACCGGATTACTCCCAGTCTACCAGACCTTTCGATTCCAGGTATTCCTGCTGGTAGTCCATGTAATCGTCGATCAGGGAGGCAACCTTCACGGCCTGCTCGGGCGTCAGATCGTTTTGGGCGACGAGCGTCTCTACCATGTACTCGAAGGCGTCGTCGTCCTCGTAGTACGCGCCGCCCGCGTTGCCGTTTTCGTCCAGAACGTCGTTCTCCTCCATGTAGGCCATATCCGCGTCAATCGCCTGGGAAATCAGCGCTTCCAGCTTGTTTTCCAACTCGCGGTGTTCCTTTGGATTGATGCGCGGAAGAATGTAGGCGAGCGCCTCCTGCTTGTCGTAACCGTTCATCATGGCTGATCGCCTCCTGCAAATATGCCGATCTTACAGCACCTGCTTGAACTGAGCCAGCGTGTCCTTGAACACGTTCATCGCGCGGCGGATGGGCTCGGGGCTGGACATATCAATGCCCGCCAGCTTCAGCGCCTCAATCGGCGGCACGGAGCAGCCCGCGGAGAGGAACCGGCGGTAATCCTTCACGGCAGGCTCGCCCTCCTTCAGGATCCGCTCGGACAGCGACACCGCGGCGCACAGGCCGGTGGCGTATACATACACATAGAACGCGCGATAGAAGTGCGGGATGCGCATCCATTCGTTGGCGATCACGGGATCAACCACGCAGGTTTCGCCGTAGTACTGCTGGTTCAGCTTGTAGTATGCGTCGCTGAGCGCCTCGCGGGTCAGCGGCTGGCCGGAGGTGGCCATGTCGTGGCTGATGCGCTCAAACTCGGCGAACATCGTCTGCCGGAAGCAGGTGGTGCGGAATTGCTCCAGGAAGTGGTTGAGCAGGAACGCCTGCGCCTTCTTCTCCGGGAAGGTCTTGAGCAGGTGGCGCATCATGACCGCCTCGTTGCAGGTGGACGCGACCTCGGCCACGAACAGGCTGTAATCGGCCTTGGCATAGGGCTGGGCCGCGTTGGAATAGAAGCTGTGCATCGAGTGGCCCAGCTCATGGGCGATGGTAAAGGCGCTGTCCAGGTTGTCGTTGTGGTTCAGCAGCACATAGGGGTGCACCTTGCCCAGACTGCCCATCGAGAACGCGCCGGAGGACTTGTTCTCGCTCGGATACACGTCGATCCAGCCGCCGTTGCGCGCCTCGCGCAGTTTGGCAACATAGTCCGCGCCCATGGGGGACAGGCCCTCTTCCACCAGATCAAACGCCTTGTCGTAGGGCATATCCATCTTGAAGTCGCTGACCATGGGGCAGTAGAGGTCGTACATATGCAGCTCGTCCAGGCCGAGTACCTGCTTGCGGAGGCGCAGGTACTCCTGAAGGGTAGGCAGCGCCTCGTGAATGACGGCGATCAGGTTGTCATAGACGGATTGCGGAATTTCCAGCGGATCCATCGCGGCGGCCAGGGGAGACGCGTAGTGGCGGGCGTTGGCCTCAAAGCAGTCCTTTTTGACGCTCGCGCCATAGGTTGCGGCGATGGTGTTGCCGAACTTGCCGTAGGTGCCCATGATCTGCTCGAAGGCCTGACGGCGCACGTCGCGGTCGTCGGAATGGATGAAGGTGGAGTAGGTGCCCTCGGTCAGCGGCGCGCTGGTACCGTCTGGCATCTTCACGTCGGGGAACTTCATGTCCACGCTGGACAGCATGGAGAAGATGTTGTCGGGGGCGCGCTCCAGCTCGCCCATCATCGCCATCAGCTTCTCCTGCTCCTTGGGCAGCGCGTGAGGCTTTTGCATCAGCACGCGGCGGAGGAACTCGTCAAACTCGGACATTTCCGGGTCGGCCATCAGCGCGCGCAGCTCGGCTTCGTCCATTTCCAGCAGCTCCGGCTCCAGGAAGGAGATCATCGTGCTGACCTGCACATACATCGACATCGCGCGGTCGCTCAGCGCCTGCGCCACGGAGTCGCCGTTGTCGGCCTCTTTGCGCAGCGAGGCGTAGCAGAACACCGGATCCATCCGATCCGCCAGGGCGAAGTAGTCGCGGATGGCCTGCTTGGGGTTCTCGGCCACCTTGCCGTCATAGGCGGAGAACGCCTTCGCGGCCTCCAACACGGCGCCCAAGTCCTTTTCCCACGCGGCCTCGTCCTCGTAAATGTCGGTCAGCCGCCACTTGTAGCGCGGGTCGATTTCGTCGCGCTTGCGAATTTTCTGTGCCATAACGATCCTTCTTTCCTCATGTTTTCCAGGGTCATGCGTCTATTGTATCCCAATTTGGACGGAAATGCAAGGGCAGCCGTGCTCATCCACGCCCCTTGCCGTAGGTCAGCGGGCGGACGGCGGAAGGAACGTCCTGCCCGGCGGGATAAAAGAGAATGCGCCCGTTCTCCAGCGTGATCACGCCGGTGGAGCCGCGCAGCGCGCGCTGGGCCAGCAGCAGGCGCAGCAGCTTTTCCGTCAGCGCCGGGCCGCCGCCGCGGGTCAGGCAGTCCTTCCAAAGCGTGAAGGCGCAGCCCTCCGCGCCGCGGCTGCAAAAGAAGGTCTGCGCGTTTTCCAGCACCTTGCCCTGTCCGCACAGCGGGCACGTCAGCCCCTCAACCTCCCGGGCGCGGCTGGTCAATCGCTTTTGACGGGCCTTGCGCCGCCCGTCGTCGGGGAAGGTCACGGCGGCGCTGCTGCGCTGCGCGTAGTCGACCAGAAAGGCGGAGAAGCGCCGGATGCTCTCCATGAACCGCTCCGCGTCCTGCGAGCCGTCCGTGATGCGATCCAGCGCCAGCTCCCAGCGGCCGGTCATCTCCGGGGAGGCGATCTCCGCCGGCATGATGGCGATGAGCTGCACGCCCTTGCCCGTTGCCAAAATGGTCTTGCCCTTGCGCTGCGCGTACCCGACCTTGATCAGCCGCTCGATGATCGCCGCGCGGGTCGCGGGCGTGCCGATGCCGCTGCCCTTCATCTGCCGGGCGATTTCCTCGTCGTCGCTTTCCCGACCGGCGTTTTCCATTGCGGCAAGCAGCGTCGCGTCGTTGTGCTGCTGGGGCGGCTTGGTGGTTTCCTCCTTGACCGTCGCCGCGCGGACGATTCGCGTGTCCCCCGGCTGAAGCGGCGGCAGCGGCGCGTCCTCGGTTTCCTCGGCGCTCTTGGCCTTCCTGCGCGTTTTCGGCGCTTCCGACAGCGGCTGAACGTCCCGCCAGCCGTTTTGAATCACGATGCGCCCGTTGGTGCGGAAGGTATCTTCGTCCACCTGCGTGACGACCCGCGTCGCGTCGTATTCGCAGGCCGGATAGAAGGCGGCGAGCATACGCCGGGCCACCAGATCGTACAGCCGCCGTTCGTCCTCGGAGAAGGTCGCGGGGTCAACCCGTTTGGCGGTGGGAATCAGCGCGTGATGGTCGCTGACCTTCGACGCGTCCACCGTCCGCTTGGTGACCGGGAGCTTGCCGCCGGGCAGCGCGGGCGGCACGAGCGCCTGATAGGCGGGCGGGAGGAGCTTCATCGTCTGCACGACCCGCGGCACCATATCCGGCGGCAAATAGCGGCTGTCCGTTCGGGGGTAGGTCAGCGCCTTGCGGGTTTCGTAGAGAGACTGGGCCAGCTTGAGCGTCTTGTCGGCGGTGAAGCCGAGGAGGCGGTTCGCGTCCCGTTGCAGGCTGGTCAGGTCGTAGAGCTGCGGCGGCAGGTCGCGCTTGCGGACGGTCTCAGCGGCGGTCACGCGTCCCGCGCGTCCCTTGACGCGCTGCGCGATTTCCTGCGCCTGCGCGGCGCTGGGCAAATGCGTATCCGGGTCGAGCTTCTCGCTGAACCAAACGCCCTTGTAGTCGCCAAAGTCCGCCGTCAACGTGGCGTAGGCCTCCGGCTTGAAGTCCTCAATTTCCTTGCGGCGCTTGACGAGAATGGCCAGCGTGGGCGTCTGCACCCGGCCGACGGAGAGCAGCGTGTCATACTTGAGCGTAAAGGCGCGGCTGGCGTTCATGCCGACGAGCCAGTCCGCCTGGGAGCGGCACTGGGCGCTGCGGTAGAGGCCGTCGTACTTTTCACCCGGCTGAATCTGTCGGAAGCCCTCGGAAATCGCTTCGTCGGTCATGGAGCTGATCCAGAGCCGCTTGGTCGGTTTCGTGCAGCCGCTTTTTTCGTAGATGTAGCGGAAGATCAGCTCGCCCTCGCGCCCCGCGTCCGTCGCGCAGACGACCGCGTCCGTGTCCGCAGCGTTGATCAGGGAGGAGACGACCTTGTATTGATCCCGCGATGAGGGAATGACCTTCAGCGGAATCTGCGCGGGCAGGATGGGCAGCGCGGCCATTGTCCACCGCTTGTAGCGCTCGTCCAATTCGTCCGGCTCGCAGAGCGTGACCAGGTGGCCCACCGCCCAGGTGACGATCCACTCCCCGCCGGAGAGAAAGCCGCGCCCCTGCGTTTTGCAGCCGAGCACCCGCGCAATGTCGCGTCCGACGCTGGGCTTTTCCGCCACAACGACCGTCTTTCCCATACAGCGCGACACCCCTTTCTTTGTCAGCAAACGCTCCCTATTATAGCACGAAAGGCGCGGCCGGGCAATCGGTCGTTCACAAACGGGGACAGGCATGGTATAATGGACGGGAAAGGATGATGAGCATGACGCGGGTGGGCATCATGACGTTTCTGCACAACGATAACTACGGCTCAACCCTTCAGGCGTGGGCGCTGCAAAAGACGCTGGCGGAGCTGGGCTTCGACGCGGAGCATATCGACTACCGGCCCGACCGGCTCGAAAAGCTGCGCAATTTGATGTCAAGCGGCAATTCACCCAGGCTGATTGTGGAGGGGGTGCGCAAGCGGGCGGTCGCGTCCTCGCGGGAAGGCGCGGCGGCGCGGCGCGCGTCCTTCCCGGCGTTCTACGCGCGGGAGATGCACCTGTCCGCGCCCTGCCGGAATCACGCGGTGCTCCGGCGGCAGGCGGTCGCCTATGACGTGCTGCTGGCCGGGTCGGATCAGATCTGGTCGCCGGTGTGGCTGAATCCGGCGTATTTTCTGGACTTTGCAGCGAAGGGCCAGCCCTGCGTCGCTTACGCCGCGTCCCTGGGCGTGCGGGAGCTTCCGTCCGGGCGTAAGACGAATAAAATGGCGGCGCTGATTCGCCGCTTCGGCGCGATTTCCCTGCGGGAGGAGGAGGGCGCGGCGCTGCTTGAGCGCATCGGCGGCCAGGCATATCCCGTGATGCCGGATCCCGTGTGCCTGATTCCACCGGAAACGTGGCGCGCGCTTGCGGAGGAGCCGGACGAAACGGAGCCATATCTGCTGTGCTACCTGATCGGCGACCGGCCCGACTACTGGCCGCGGATTCAGGCCCTTTCGGAACAAACCGGACTGCCTGTGCGCGTCATTCCGGTGACGGAGAGCGCCTATCGCTCGGGATACGCGCTGTCGGAGGGCGTTTCGCCGACCGCCTGGCTGGGGGAAATTGCCGGCGCGGCTCACGTCTGCACGGATTCCTTCCACGCGACGGTGTTCGCGACGCTGCTCCACCGTCCCTTCACGGCGCTGCGCCGCGACCGGGAGAACGATCCGGAAAACAAAAACAGCCGCGTCGACAACTGGCTGCGGCTGACGGGGCTGACGCGGGATAACCTGAACGCCGATTGGAACGCAATCGACGCGCGGCTGGACGCGCTTCGCCAGCGGGGGCGCGCGTGGCTGGCGGAGGAAATCAATCGCGCAGCAGCGCGCTGAGCGCAGGCGGCAGCGGAGAGGAAAGGGAAAGCGTTTCGCCGGTCAGCGGGTGGCGCAGGGTTAGCGCGGCGGAGTGGAGCGCGAAACGCCCGGGCAGCTCGGCAAGCTCCGTGCCGTAGAGGAAATCGCCGCACACCGGACAGCCGACGGCGCTCAAATGGACGCGGATTTGATGGGTGCGTCCCGTTTCCAGCGTCAGGCGCAGCAGCGACCGGCGGCTTGCGTGCTCAAGCACCTCATAGCGCGTGACGGAGGGCTTGCCGTCCGGTCTCACTTCCCGGCGGATGCTGGCCGCGTCCGCCTTGCCGATCGGCAGGCTGATCACCCCGCTGTCCTGCGGCGGCGCACCCTCGCAGACGGCGAGATAGACCCGCTGAAAGTCCGGCGTGTGCAGCTGGCGCTGCAAAAGCTGCTGGGCGTGGGGCGTGCGCGCGACGGCCATCAGGCCGCTCGTGCCCCGATCCAGCCGATTGACCGGACGATAGACGAAGTCCGCCGGGCAGCCGAAATGGGCGTACAGCGCGTTTTCGAGGGAGTCATCCGGATGACCGGCGCTGGACTGGCTCGCCAGCGGCGCGGGTTTGTCGACAATGAGCAGGTGCTCGTCCTGATAGGGAATCGTCAGGGGAAGCGCGTAGGGTTGCAGCGCATAGACGGGCGTGTCCGCCGCCTCGCGGAACGTCACCGTTTCCCCGGCGCGCAGCAGGCGGCTGACCGGCGCGGGCACGCCGTCCACCAGGATGCGGTTGTCCCACTTGGCGGACTTCATCGCGGTGTAGCTCACCCCGAGCGTCTCCCGGAGAAAACGGGATAGCCGCTGTCCGTCCTGCGCATCGGCCACCTGTCGGGTATAGATCGCCATCACGCCGCCTCCTTTCAACAGGTAGCAGTATAGCGCAGACGGGGCGATTTGACAAGCAGGAGGGCGAAACGCTTGCTTTCGCCGGGAAAATGATGTATGATCTTGGCGGAGAGGGGAGAAGCCAGATGAAGTGTCCTCAGTGCGGCGCGTTCATTCCCCGCGGGAAGAACGAGTGCGAGAGCATCGAGGCAAAGATTCTGTTCGACGCCGAC
>CAZRLM010000009.1:5452-15280 GCA_964600835.1 uncultured Oscillospiraceae bacterium | reverse complement strand
CTGCGGCTGGTGGCAGCAGCAGGAAGCGCCCGCGGAAAAGCCGGCGATCGTATATGTGGAGCGTCAGGCTCCGCCGGTCGTCCAGGAACGCGTGGTGTATGTGGAGCGACCGGCCGCGACCTCCGCGCGGCGGCGCGGCGTGGCGCTGCTCCTGTGCTTTCTTCTGGGCTGGGTCGGCGCGCACCGGTTCTATTTAGGCAAAATCGGAACCGGCATTCTGTACCTGCTGACCGGCGGATTCATGGGCATTGGCGTGGCGGTTGATTTCCTGTCGCTGCTGCTTGGTCATCCGCATGATAAGCAGGGGCTTCCCGTTCACTGGTGAATCAATATAAACAGGCGCTCTCCGAATGCGGGGAGCGCCTGTTTATGTTTACAGCGGCCAGACTGCTTCGTGCGCGCCGCCGTCGTCCGTCAGCGTCAGCCAGCCGTCCGGAAGAGGACGGTGGTCGCAGGCGGGGGCGGCGCCTTTTCTGGCGTAGAGGCGATAACTGGCGCTTCCATGACGCAGAACGAGGGTGAAGTCCTCCCACGCGTCGGGAACAGTCGGGCGCAGCCGCACGCGGTCGCCCTGCTTTTCCAGCCCAAGAACGCGTTCGACGCAGGCCGTGTACAGCCACGCCGCCGCTCCGGTGTACTGGCTCCAGCCGCCGCGGCCCCACTGCTGCGGATTTGCGTAGACGTCGCCGGCCAGCGCGTAAGGCTCGAGGCGGTAGCGGGCGGCGCTTTCCGGGGCGCTTGCGTGGTGAATGGGGTTCAGGCCGTCCAGCAGCGCGAAAGCGCGATCGCGCCAGCCCATGCGCAAAAGCGCCATCAGCATCCAGACGGCGGCGTGAGTGTATTGTCCGCCGTTTTCGCGGATTCCCGGCAAATAGCCGCTGATGTATCCGGGCGCGGTCAGGCCGTTGAAGGGCGGCGTCAGCAGGAGCATCATGCCGTCGCGGGGGATGTACAGCCGCTGCCAAGCTTCTTCCAGCGCCTGCGCGGTGCGGTCGGTCACGCCCAGCGCGAAAACGGCCCAGCTTTGGCTGAGGCTGTCGATGCGGCACTCCTCGCCGCTTGCGCTGCCCAGCGGCGCGCCGTCCTCAAACCAGGCGCGAAGATACCAGGAGCCGTCCCAGGCGGACTGTTCGACGCTTGCCAGCAGGCGCGAGCGCACAGCTAACATATCGGCCCGGTCGCCCTCGGCGGCATAGGCGGAGAACAATTCCAACGTTTGCGCGTAGAACAGCGCCAGCCAGACGCTTTCGCCCCGGACATGGTTCATGCCGTCGTTCCAGTCGCCGCCGCCCATCAGGGGCAGACCATGGGGGCCGAGGCGGACGGAGGTCAGGGCGCGCATACAGTGCTCGTAGAGCGGGTCACGCTCCACGGTGACGGCGGGTGTGCCGTAGGACGCTTCCTGATCCGGCGGTACCTTCTCGCCGGACAGCCAGGGAACGCTTTCGGACAGCACACCGGTATCGCCGGTGCGCGCGATATACCAGGCCGTCATGAAGGGCAGGAACAGCCGGTCGTCGGCAATGCGGGTGCGCACGCCGGTCATAGGCGGATGCCACCAGTGCTGCACGTCGCCCTCCGGAAACTGATGGCGGGCGCACAGCAGCAGGTGAGCGCGGACGTGCTCAGGCTCGGTCAGCGTCAGGGCGGTCATGTCCTGCAGCTGATCCCGGATACCGATCGCGCCGCCTGCCTGATAAAAGCCGCATCGGGCGGACAGGCGGGACGCGCGCACCTGATAGGGCAGGATCCGGTTGACCAGCAGGTTGAAGGCGGGATCGGGTGTTTCGACCTGAAGCGCGTTTAGTCGGGCAGCCCAGCGCTGGCGCACGGCGCGGAACACGGCGGAAGCGCCGCTCTCCCGGACGTAGTTCAGGGCGCGCTCCATGTCGTCCGCAGCCCGCGCGGCGCCGAGAAGCCAGACGACGCTCGCGCTGCCGCCCGGCGGAATCACGACCGGTACCGACAGGACGGCGACGCTGCCCGGTTCGTCCCGGTTTTCGTCCAGCCCCGCAAGGCGCAAGCCGCCTTCGCCGAACAGGGACAGCGGCGACATTCGGCGGGACAGGCATTGTTCCTCTGGCAGACAGAGATACCCCAGCGACGCGATGGCCGGACTGACGGCCACCACGCCGTTTTTCACGCGGGTCAGACAGACCTGCGCCTCGTCGGACGCGTCCTCGCCCAGAACAAAGCGGGTGATCAGCGTCACGGTCAGGCGACGCTCGTCGCGAAGCTGGTTTTTCAGGCGCAGCGCGCGCAGCCCGGCGCTGTGGCCGGGGATGGCCGCGCAGTTCAGCGTCAGATTCAGCCCGTGCCCCAGCGCCTGATAGACGCTTACCCCGGTACCGTGCTGCACGCGCAGCGCCATATCCTGTCCGCAGGGCAGGAGCGTCGGAGAAAAGAGCGCGCCGGTTGCCGTATCGGTCACCAAGGCCATTTCTCCGGGCACGGGGCAAACGGGGTCGTTCGACCAGGGGGTGACGCGTCCCTGCTGGCTGTTGCCCGTGAAGCTCATGTTCAGGCCGCTTTCCATGGTCAGCGTCCCGAAACGCGTATCGGTCAGCACGTTGCACCAGGGCGCGGGCGTGTTTTCACCCGGGCGCAGGCGGATGACGTAATCGCCGCTTTGGGGCTGAAAGCCGCCGAAGCCGCAGTCGAATTGGAGCGATTCCTCGGGAAGCTCGGGTGCGTCGGCGGGAACGAAGCGATGGTCGGCTTCCGGCAGCGGCGCACGAAGGGCGAGCAGCTGCTCCTCCGCGGAGCCTGCGCCCTCGTAAAGCGTCAGGCGGGAAACCGCCGACAATGTGTCGCGAAGCCCGCCGGGCAGCTGATCCGCGGTCAAGACGCGGGCGCACCCGTCCCGATCGCTGGCGATCGGCTTGCCGGTCAGCAGGCGTTCGCATAATTCCCGCGCGTGCTCTGCCTGATCGCCCACGCACAGGCAGCACAGGCACACCGGGCGACCGAGCAGCGTGAGCCACCCGGCGAAGTCCGCCGCGTCGCCAAGCAGCGGCACGCCGTCTCCGGAGTGCACCTCGACGGTCAGCAGGGGCAGCTCCACGCGGACGCCCACTTCCGCCAGCGCGGAGGCGGGAGAGGTCAGCGGGGCCGACGCACCCTGATGCGGCTGATGACGCCACATGACCGCGCCGATCAGCTGCGACAGGGCGCGCAGCCGGTCGCCGGTCAGCCCGGACTCGCGGGCGAGGGTGCGGTGCATCAGCTGCGAAAGCATCAGCGCGGAGGACGCGTCCGTCAGGCGCGGCGCAAGGCTTTCGGGGAGGGACAGCTCGTCCGGGCGAAGCAGACGCGTCAGGAAGCACAGCGTCGCCCGGCCTCGCGGCCCCAGCTTCATTTGGACGCGGAAGGACAGACAGGGCGTGATCGGCGCGCCGACAAGCCCGTCCCGCAGCGGCGCTTCGAGGGCGGCAGGGGAGAGCAGCGACCGGTTGCGGCCCTCGAAGGCCATCCGGTCGGTTTCGACGGCCAGCCGCACGTCCTCGGCAGAAACGGTCAGACTGTGGCAGAGGATGACGGGCGCTTCACCCTCGCTTCGCGGGCGGCGGGTCGCGGTCAGCACCCAAGGCTCCGGACGGCCTGTCTCCATGAACAGATCGCTGTACGCGGGGTGACGGCTGGCCGCCTGTTCCAGGGCAGGAACGAGACAGTCCGCCGCGTCCAGCGCAAGCGGCGCGTCCGACCGGTTTGTCAGCGTCCACTGGTGGAGGACTGCGCCGCGCACCGGGTCGATCATCACGCGCAGATCGCTCTCCAGCGCGTCAAGCTGCTTCAAAAACCGGACGCTGCCCTCGCCGAAGCTTGCCTCGCCGTCGTCCGTTACATCGCAGGCGCGCAGGGTGCTTCCGCCAAGCCGCAGGTAAAATTGAGGCCCTTCGCATCGCGTCGGATCGGCGGTAAAGCGGGTCAGATCAAGCCCGCGGGAGCGAATGCCGCCAAAGCCCGCGGCGCTTACGAGTACGCTGATTTCACGGTTGCCGATCAGGTGCGCGTCCAGCGGCGCGGTTTGAGGCACGGCAGGGCGCTGGAAGGGCATTTCCCAGTGAGGCGGCTGACTGGGCCGGGGCAGACGGGGCGGCAGCGCCGCGCCGCCTTGATGGCGCTCCATCAAAAGCAGCGAAAACGTCTCGACAACCGGGATGGACAGAAAGTGTCGCCACAGCGCGCCGCTGGTCAGCGCATTGCACACGGCGCACAGGAGCATTCCCTGATGATGCGCCATGTGGCTCTGCACAATCGCCGCGCCTGTATCCTCCGGCAAATGCGCCGCCTCCAGATCGAATGCCTCGAAAAAGCCGAGGCGGCCCAGCATTCCGTGGCTTTGCAGGCGGGAAAGGCTTTCCGCCGCGCCGGACGGGTCGAAGGGCAGGCACAGCGCCGCAGCGTAGGGCGCAATGATCGGATGATACGCCGCCGCGCCGTCCATGGCCAGCTCGGGCAGGCCGTAGGCGTGGTACTGGTAGTTCATGTGCTCATCGAAGCCCCACCAGCCGCTTTCCGATATGCCAAACATTCCGTCCACTCCGCGGCGCTTCTGGGCGCGGATGACGGCGGCAAGCGTGCAAGCGGTTTCTGTTCCGGGAACAACGGGCAGGAGCAGCGTGGGCAACAGGTATTCAAACATGGTGCCGCTCCAGCTGACGAGCGGCGCGTCGTGGCCCACGCGCGCCTTCACGCGGCTGAGCCGGGCAAGATGTCGCAGCGGCACATCCCGACGGAGAACGGCCACAAAGCTGGTCAGCAGCGCTTCCGACGCGTACAGATCGTAATGTCCCGCGTCCATCTCACCCGTCTGGACGTTCATGCCGATGCGGAACAGGTCGGCCTGCGGGTCGTAGAGCAGGGACAGGCGCATTCCGGCGGCGAACTCGTCCACCCGGGCGGGCAGGTCGCTCCCTGACTCGGGGATTTCGGGCAGCCAGGCGCGCAGCCCCTGCGCCAGCGCCATCAAACAGGCGCACAGGTTGCCGCAGTCCACCGTGGAAACATAGGCCGGGGGCAGCACGGCGAGGGTGTCGGTCGCGTACCAGTTATAAGGCAGGCCGTTCCAGAGCGGCAGGCGCGACAGCGTGTCCATGGTCAGGGAGACGCGCCGCGCAAGCTCCTGCGTGTCGATCAAGTCCAGCTCACGGGCGGCCAGACAGGAGAGCAGATACAGGCCGATGTTGGTCGGCGAGGTGCGGCGCGCCGGGCCGCGATAGGGTTTCAGCTGCAAGTTATCCGGCGGCAGCGCGTGCTCGGCAGCGGTCACGGTTTCCTCAAAAAAGCGCCAGGTTGCGGCGGCAATGCCGGACAGGCTTTCGCGGGACGATTCGTCCAACTCCGGTTGGGTGTGCAGGGGCGCGTCCAGCCGCGTTTGGAGCAGCGGCCCGAGCGCGAACGCGACGGCAAGCGCGACGCCGGGCCAGAAAACGGGCAGCGGCGCGACGGATAGCGCGACGAGCAGCGCGGCAGTGGTTTCCTGCGCCCACCAGCTCAGCGGCGACACGCCGCCTCGGTCGTCATGGGCGGACACCGTCCAGTCCAGCAGCCGCTCCCGGGAAATGAAGGCGCGCCAGAGCGCCCGCGCCGCCGCGTCTGTCCGCACGGCGGCGCGCAGAGGCAGCAGCGTCAGCCGGAACGCGGCGCGAATCGGGGACAGACGGCGGGGAGGAAACAGCGCGTCCAACAGCTGCGGAACAAGGGCAAGGCAGAAAAGACCGCCGCTTTTCAAAACCGCGGACAGCAAAAGCAGCGCCGCCTGGCACAGCGGAATCAGGCTTCGGCGGAGATTTTCGCGTATCTTGAACCGGCTGAGGGCCGAGAGGGGATTGCGAAGGATGCCGTTTTCCGTCCGCACGCGGGGCAGCAGCCAGGGCAGCAGCTGCCAGTCGCCCCGTGTCCAGCGATGAAGGCGGCGCAGCCAGCCCTCGACGGTGGCAGGATGGCGCTCGTACATGGGGCAGTCGGCGGCCTGCGCGCAACCGGCCAGCTCACCCTCCAACAGGTCGTGGCTGAGAACGGTATCCGGCAGGATCATGCCCTGCGTGGCGGAGAGCATCGCGTCCGGCCGAATCAGTCCCTTGCCCTCAAATCGCCCCTGGCCGCACAGATGCTGCCAGAGCTGCGGGCTTCCGCCGCCATAAGGCTCGACGCCGCCTTCGCCGCCCTCCAGCAGCGCGATCGGCGTGGCGACGCTGGCCGGGGCGACCGCCATTCTCGGCTGGAGAATGCTCACGCCGCGCACGCCCTCGGCCGTCTGCTCCCGTCGATTCAGCGGATGGCTCAGGATCCCCAGCATCGCGTGAAGCACGTCCGGGGCAGGAATCACGTCGCTGTCGAGCGTCAGCACATAGGCGTAGCGCCGATAAAAGAAATCCGGCGGTACGCTGGACGCGTCAAACTCATCGTCGCATTGGCCCTCGACAATCAGCCTGCAAATGCTCTCCACCGCGCCGCGCTTCCGCTCGCGACCGATATAGCCGTGCTGCTTCTTATCATAGAAGCGGCTGCGGTGCAGGTAAAGGAAGCGGCTATCCGGTCGATCAATGGCACTGATCGCGGCCTGCACGGCCTCGTTGATCGGGCGATCCTCGCTGGTTTGGCGCGTCAGGCTGTCGCCATAATCCGCCAGCAGCAGACAGTCGATTTCCCCTTCGGGAAAAGCGCGGCGCACCGTGAGCAGCCGCCGCACCAACGGGAGCGCGTCCCGGCGATCCCGAAGCAGCGCGGGAATGATCACGAGCGTGCGCAGCTCCTCTGTCACCCGCTCCACACGCAGCTGTGGCAGCGGGAGCGCGGGCAGCGCGCGGCACATCAAAGCGGTCATCAGGCGGCGGCTGACGCAGCCCAGCACCGGCAGCGTGAGCGGGAGCAGCCAGGGCGATACGCCAAGCGGCAGCAATCCGCAGGCGAACAGCGCGGCCAAAACCCATAAGCCACTACGATAAACGCCAAAGGCATGGCGGCGCAGAAAAAGACGGCCTGCGCCGCTCCGCGCGTGGAGATAAACGTGCAGCGCCTGCGCACCCTCCGGTTTCATCAGATACCAGCCGACATGATAGCGCGCGTCGTCCCGCTCGGCGGTGCGGCACAGCGTCAAAATGCCGCGGACGAGACGCTCCTCGTCTACGGAAAACAACCGTGCCAGATCGCGCGCACGGGCCAGATAATCCCCTTGGGAATCGGGCGTCATCCGCGGATAGACGCCGGACGGCTCCTCCCGCATCAGCCGGTTCAGCGGATCATGATCAGCCAGCAGACGCGGCCAATCAAGCCTGTCCAGCGCGCGGAAGGAGGCCAGAATCCGCCCGATCCGCTCCGCGTACAGCGCTTGCCGGCGCGCATAGAGGTCGGCGATATCCGCGCCGGTTTGCCCGGCCTCTCGCAGCAGCTCGTCCATGGCGACGAGCAGCGTTTCCTGCCCGGCGTCCCGGAGCGCCTGCAACAACGCGTCGGTTTCGGAGAGCGTCAGACGGGAGGCGGTCAGCAATCGCATGGGACGGCGGACGGACGCGGCGCGGCGGGCCAGCCGTCGGCCGCGCTTTTCATGGGCCGCATCCTGAAGCAGCGAACGCAGCGTGTCGGAGAGCGCGTCCGCCAGCGCGGTTCGCATACAAAGCGGAAGCGCCATGCGCTCGTCGCGGGTGGTAACGCCGCGCTCCTGCCACGCGTCCAGCGCGGAAAGCATGACCTCCGGTGTGACCGGCGCGACGCGGAGCAGCTCGCGGCTGAGCAGCATCATGCGCGCTTCGCCTCTCCCGGTGGCGGGCAGGGGCGGGCAGGCACGCAGGTCGGCTTCCAGCGCGGCAAGCGCTGTCAGCAGGTAGCGGCCGTTATCCGTTGCGGCGGCAAGTCCGGTGGACGGCGACGGCTCCCGCAGCGCGCGGCGCAGCAGACGCAGCGCGGAATCCGCCTGCCGGACGCGCGTCTTTCCCTGCATGGGGACGGTCAACGAAAGCGCCCGGATCCGGTCGGCAAAGCAGGCGTGCGGATCGCCGGACGCCTCTTTTAGCGGAACGTCCTCCGCGCGTTTGGCGTGAAACGCCTTCAGGCAGATTGCTGCGGTCAACGCGAGGACAGGCAGAAGAATGGCCGTCAAAACCATGGAAGCGCCTTCCTTTCAAGGATTCGTGGGAGGACAATACGTCTTGATGACGTAGTTTGCCGCAGTCATACGGAAACGATTCAAACGAAAGGGAAGCGCGTCAAAAAGATAGAATCAGGACGGCTGCATAGAGAAGCAAAAAAGACCTGCCGAAAAGAAATCAAAAGCGCTTTTCGGCAGGTCTTTCGCTATGCTGCTGAACTCCCCGACGAATCGGAAGGCGTCTTACTGAAAGCTCCAGTCGGCGTATGTCTCATCATGGTAATTCAGATAGGTGCGATAGGTGATTTCCTTTTCCTTCTGTTCAATCAGATCATACATCTTGCTTTTTGAAAGAATTGTGCAGAAAGATATTTCCTGCTCCTTGCATTTTTGTATAGATTCTTCGGTCATGCCATCAAATCTGCTTCTATCAGCGATGACAATCATGATTTTTTTATCGCAGTAAGGGGAGGAAGACGGCCATATATATGCTTTAGCTTTCGCCACATAACAATTTTCGTGCAACTGGGCGTTTACTTCCTTGTGTCGTTTTCTCCAGTAAGAAATCGCCTGTGCCGCCGCATTGATCTCTACTGATTCGTCCAGATACAGCCAGTTCGATATTCCGGATTCGTCATGAAGAGAATCAACGTTATCCCGTATCTCCTCCAGATATTCTCCGAATGGCGTTCCACGATAAACATAATGGACACGGGTGTCATAGATGGTATACGGCTCTGAAAAGCCTTCCGGCAATTTTCCTTCATTTGCCATAAAATCCCGTACTATTTTTTCCCTTTTCGGCCTCTGCCTCTGCAATGAACCGTTTCCTTTCCGCTTCTTTTTTCTGCTTGATTTTATGAAAAAAATTTAGGAGTATTTTTAGCATGATCTATCCTCCTATACCAAATCCGATTTGTCGTCCCATCGGCCTCTTTTGGAGAGGTCGTCAGCCAGTCAGAAAAGGGCGACGATGGGCAAATAAGCCATCGGAATGAAAATCGCGGGCAGCAGGTTGCCGACGGAAAGGTGCTTGTCGTAAATCATGTTCAGGCCGATGCCGACGATGAGCAGGCCGCCAACGGCGCTCATTTCGGTGATGATCGCGTCCGTCAGCAGCGGCTGGAGCACCCCGGCAAGCAGCGCGATCGCGCCCTGATAGACGAGCACCGCGGCAGCCGACAGCGCAACGCCCGGCCCCAGCGCGCTGGCGAAGAACACGGAAGAAACGCCGTCAAGCGCGGCCTTGGCGATCAGCGTCGCGTGATTGCCGTTGAGGCCGCTGTCCATCGCGCCGACAATCGCCATCGCGCCCACGCAAAAGACGAGGGAAGCAGTCACAAATCCTTTCGAGAAGCTGCCGCCTCCGCCCAGTTTTCGGTCGGCGAACTGTCCCAGCTGGTCGAGGCGCTTCTCAATGTTGACTGCGCTGCCGATCAGTCCGCCGATGACGATGGACAGAATGACGCACATTGTGTCGGCCGTCTTGAGCGCGCCGCTGACGCCAATCAGGATGACGCACAGCCCCAGGCCCTGCATGACAGTGTTCCGAAGCCGTTCGGGAATCCCGCGGCGAAGCAAAAGACCGACCATGGAACCAAGCAGAATGGTAGCGACATTGATCAGCGTGCCGATCATGCGCATCTCTCCTCTTCTTTCGTTTGATATGAAAATCGCCTGCCCGCTTGATACGGACAGGCGATTGAAAAAGTCGATTACTGCGCGGCGGAAGCGGTTTC
>CAZRLM010000009.1:0-5442 GCA_964600835.1 uncultured Oscillospiraceae bacterium | reverse complement strand
CTTGTCGCGGCCCAGGCGCTCAAAGCGGACGACGCCGTCCACCAGCGCGAACAGGGTATCATCCTTGCCCTTGCCCACGTTCAGGCCGGGATGGATGTGGGTGCCGCGCTGACGAACCAGGATGTTGCCGGCCAGGGAGAATTGACCGTCGGCGCGCTTCGGCCCCAGACGCTTGGACTCGCTGTCGCGGCCGTTACGGGTAGAGCCCATGCCCTTTTTATGGGCGAACTGTTGAAGATTAAGCTTCATCATGACGTTTTCCTCCAATCTCGTATGGAAAGCTGTAAGTACTGAGGAAACTGCTCCGCTACGTCGCTCAGCCCCTGACGCAGGGCACTCATGAGCACCTGCGCGTCGTGGCATTTGTCGGCGGGCAGCGGGGAAGGGAGGCGGAAGCGAAGCGCGCCCGATGTGTTTTCCACCACCTCGGGGACAACGCCGCACACGCTCTCCAGACTATTGACGCACGTCGCGCCGAGGACAGAAACGGCGGCGCACACGATGTCGCTGCCCTCCTCGGCGTATCCGGCATGGCCCCTCGCGGCGTATTCCGTCAAGCGGTTTTCAGCGTCGCGATAGAGAACGGCGCGGATCATTACGCGTTGATCGCGGTGATCTCCACCTTCGTATAGGGCTGACGATGACCGGCGCGGCGGTGATAGTTCTTCTTGCTCTTGTACTTGTAGATGATGATCTTTTCACCCTTGACCTGCGCGACAACCTTGCCCTCGACCTTCGCGCCGGCAACAACGGGATTGCCGATCTTCACATCGCCCTCGCCGCCGATCATCAGCGCATCGAAGGAGATCGCGGAATCCACGTCCTGATTCACCTTGTCGATGTAAATCACATCGCCCTGAGAAACACGGTATTGCTTGCCACCCGCTGCAATGATTGCATACATGGTGCAGCACCTCCTAAATATACTCGCCGGGACCTGAGGTTGCGCGGACGCGCATTTGGACAGACCTCTCCCGAGCGGCTTACCGATAAATTATATCACGCGAATTGGAGGATTGTCAAGGGTTTCAACGCCTTTTTTGCGGCAAGAACGCGGCTTTTTGCGTTATTCCGCCCACGAAAGATGCGCGAAGTCCTTCACATGATCCCAGGCGACGGTGAAGCCCGCGCCGTGGGCGCAGAACACCGAGTCCGGCGTATCGTCCGCCAACGGCTGATACCCGGCGGCGGCAACGACCTCCTCCTGATTGTGGCAGGGGGCGTAGCGGCTCATGTGGACGCTGAGCGTGCCGCGTCCGCGCGTTCGGGCCATGAAATCCTCCTGAAACGCGGCGAAGCGCGCATAGTCCGCTTCGCCTGTCAGCGTGACTTGGTCGTTCTCATATTCGGGCGGCTTGACGGTGGCCTGAATGCGCGTCAGCGCGCCGGAAAGCGTGCCGTACTGCTCGGCGGGCGCGCGGAGCGTGAAAAAGCAGATCGGCTCTAAAAGAACGCTCTCCGCTTGCATCAGCGCGTTGCAAATCGCGCGGTATACCGCTTGCCGGAAGTCGCCGCCCTCGGTGTGCTTCAAATGCGCCCGACCTGTCAGCAGCTCGACGGTGACGTCTGTCAGCGGACTGCCGGTCAGCACGCCCTTGTGCTCCTTCTCAAAGACGTGGGTTTCGATCAACCGCTGCCAGTTCAGCGCCAGCGTGTCCACATGGCAGCGGGAAACAAAGCGGATGCCGCTGCCCCGCGGGCCGGGAACAAGGCGCAGGTGTACCTCCGCGTAGTGACGCAGCGGCTCGTAGTGGCCGATGCCGACGACAGGCTTCGCGATCGTTTCCCGGTACAGCACGCGGCAGGGGCCGAAGCTGACGGCGACGGAGAAGCGCTCCGCCATCAGCTGACGGACGACCTCCAGCTGAATGCGGCCCATCACATGAATGGCGATGCGGCCGTTCTGCTGCGTTACGCCCAGCGCCGGTTCCTCGTCCTCCAGAATGCGCAGGTATTCCAGCAGCCGAAAGGCGGGCAGCGCTTTTTCGTCCCAGAGCACGTCGGCGGCCATCATGGACGTGGTGTGCGGCTCCCTGCGTTCCGACAAGCCCAGCGTGTCGCCGGGACGCGCGTCTCCGCCGCCCGGCACCGCGACCAGATCGCCTGCCTGCGCTGTTTCGACGGTGCGGAAGCGCTCGCCGTGATAGAGGCGCAGCTCGTTGATCTTGCCGAGCAACGGTGCCTCCTGCCGGACACGGAGCTGCCCGGCAAGCAGCTTCAGGAAGCAGATGCGTCCGCCCTGCGCGTCATGGCGAATCTGATAAACGCGGGCCGCGAGCGGCTCGTCGACCCGCTGATGATAGTCGGTGACGGTGTGCGCGGCGAGCACGCGCAGGAAAGCGGCTACGCCGTCGCCTGTCAGCGCGGAGCCTGACATCAGCGGGAAAACGGCGCGGCGGCGGATCAGCGCCGTCAACGCGTCCCGCCACAGCGCGGCGTCGTATCCGCCAGCGTATAGCCGGTCGAGCAGCGCCTCGTCCCGCGCGGCGACCTCCTCAATCAGCGCGTCAGTCATCGGCTTCTCCGGCGCGTATCCGCGCAAATCGACCACGTCGGCGGAAAGCCGGGCGCGAAGCTGGGACAGCGCCGCCTCCTGATCCGCGCCGGGACGGTCGATCTTGTTCAGAAAGAAGAACACGGGAACGTTGTATTCGCGCAGCAGCTGCCAGACGGTTTCCGTATGGCTTTGCACGCCCTCGGCGCAGCTGACGATCACGACGGCGTAATCCATCACGGACAGCGCGCGCTCCATCTCCGGGGAAAAATCGACGTGCCCCGGGGTGTCCAGCCAGTAGACGAGGCTGTCTTCCAGCTGAAACTGCGCCAGGCCGGAGAAAATGGTGATGCCACGCTGGCGCTCCAGCGGGTGCGCGTCCAGAAAGGCGTCCTGGTGATCGACGCGGCCCAGATGACGGATGGCGCTGGTCAGATACAGCGCCTGCTCGGAAAAGGTCGTCTTTCCCGCGTCCACATGAGCCAGAATGCCAATCGTCTTTCGCACGGCGCGAACCTCCTTGCCGGTAGCGTTTGTTCAGTCAAAAAATATTATAACGCAGGAAAGAGCGGAGAGCAAGGGTGTTGTGTTTCGGAAAAGGCTGTGATAAAATAAGAAACATCAGGAGTCCTTTGCTACGAAGGAGGATCAGCGTGAACGGCTGGATAAACGATTACCCTCGGCCGCAGCTAAGACGGGAGAGCTTTTTCAGCCTTGACGGGGCATGGCAGCTGGGCGGCGAAACGATTCAGGTTCCGTATCCGCCGGAAAGCAGGCTGTCTGGCTATCAGGGGAAGGTCGGCGATACCCTGTTTTATGAGCGGCGCTTCAAGCTGCCCGTTGGCTTTGCGATGGAGGGGCAGCGGGTGCGGCTGCATTTCGGCGCGGTGGATCAGATCGCGGAGGTGTTTCTGAACGGCCAGCCGATTGTCCGGCACGAGGGCGGCTATCTGCCGTTTTACACTGATGTGACCGCCGCGCTGCGTCCGGGAGAAAACACGCTGGCCGTGATTGCAACGGATCCGCTGGACAAGCGCTTCCCCTATGGCAAACAGACGCAGGTTCCGGGCGGAATGTGGTACACGCAGGTATCGGGCGTCTGGCAGTCGGTGTGGCTGGAGGCGCTGCCCTCGGCGTGCATCGAAGGCGTGCGCTTTACGCCTGATTTGCAGGGCGTATCGGTTTTTGTGGACTGTCCGCAGGACGCGTGCACGGTGATCATTGAGGGCGAAACGCCCCGACTGATTCCCGCGCGCCAGACGGTATACATTCCAATCTCGTCGCCGCGTCTGTGGTCGCCGGACAGTCCGTCGCTCTATCATGCGACCATTCGCACGGATACGGATACTGTGACGAGCTACTTTGCGCTGCGGACGATCGACGTGCGCAAGATCGGCGGAATCTCGCGCATCTGTCTGAACGGCAAGCCGATCTTTTTGGCGGGCGTGCTGGATCAGGGCTACTTTGAGGACGGGCTGTTTCTGCCTGCCTCGCCGGAGGGGTATGACGCGGACATCCAACGGATGAAGGCGATGGGCTTCAACCTGCTGCGCAAGCATATCAAGGTGGAGCCGGAGGCCTTCTATTACGCCTGCGACAGGCTGGGAATGCTGGTTTGGCAGGATATGGTGAACAGCGGGCCGGTGCGTTTCCTGCTGGATACCGCGCTGCCGACGCTCGGCTTGCGGCATCGTCCGGATCACACCGTCGGCGGGCAGTTCCGCAAGCGCTTCTTCCGGCAGCACTGTTTGGATACCGTCGCGCGGGTGTACAATCATCCCTGTGTGATCGGCTATACCGTGTTCAACGAGGGCTGGGGACAGTTTGACGCGGACGAAATGTATCAGGCGGTGAAGACCGCGGACGCGTCCCGGCTGGTGGACGCGACCTCCGGCTGGTTTGCCCAGCGCCTCAGCGATGTGGACAGTCCTCATGTGTACTTCCGCAACAAGCGCCTGAAGCCCCGCGCGTCGCGCCCCATGCTGCTGAGCGAATGCGGCGGGTACAAGCGGCGCGTCGAGGGGCATCTGTTCAAGAAAGACGCGCGGTATGGCTACGGCTCCGCCGACAGCGAGCAGGCGCTGACGGACAAGATCATGCAGATGGCAGAGGCTATGGTGCTGCCCGCCATTCCGCAGGGGCTGTGCGGCATGGTCTATACGCAGCTCTCCGACGTGGAGGAGGAGATCAACGGCCTGTATACCTACGACCGGCAGGTGTGCAAGGTGGACGAAACGCGAATCGCCGCAATGACGGCGCGACTGAAACAGGCGCTGGCGGACTGCTGCACGGAGTAACAATAGGTTGGCGCATCAAAAACGCCCGCGGATCAATGACCGATCCACGGGCGTTTTTGATGCAGATTACCACACGCGCAGCGCGTCCTCGTAAAATGCGTTCATTTCCTCACGGGTGGGGAAAGCGGCGACATACATCTGGTTGCCCATCGCGCCGGCGAGCGCGTCGGGGATGCGGGTCATCATCTTCATCTGCGCGGCGTACTTCCCGGCCAGCGCCTCATGGGAGAGGACAAAGTTCTTGCCGTCGCGCCGGCCGGCGAAGGCGCAGAAATAATGCGTTCCGCAGGGCTTGGTGGAGCGGTCGAAGGCGATCATGTCCGCCCAGATTTTGTACACGTCGGTGGAGTTGGCGTAGTTCATCATGTCCGGAGAGAAGCCGCCGCAGGGGCGCATATTGACCTCCAGCGCCACCACGTCGCCCTGCTTGCCCATGCCGGGCTGATCCTGCGTGAGGCGGAAGAATTCAAAGTGCACAAAGCGGCTCTTCACGCCGAAGGACTTCACGGTCGCCCGACCGGCGCGGCGGGTGTCCTCGGGCAGATCCTTGACGATATAGTAGATCGAGTTGTCGTTGTCGTTGACGATGTCCATGATCGAGAAGGGCGTGACGTTGCCCGTTTCAAACATCGGCTCGCCGTTCGAGTCGAT
>CAZRLM010000008.1:24277-39671 GCA_964600835.1 uncultured Oscillospiraceae bacterium | reverse complement strand
TGCTCGTCGGCGTGGGGAGGCTGGAATACCGGGGCTCTGACATCGCCTGATTCGCCGTGATGCCGCAGGGAGCAATGAGGCTATCGAAGGCAAAGGGGCGGCTGAAAAACCTCGAGGATCGGCTGGAGGGCCATCCCCTGACCGGCTCGATTGGCATCGGCCATACCCGCTGGGCCACTCACGGCGAGCCAAGCGACCTGAACGCTCATCCCCACACGGACATGAAGGGCGACATCGCCATCGTGCACAACGGCATCATCGAGAACCACGAGGAGCTTCGGCAGGCGCTGGAAGCCCGTGGCTGTGTGTTCGCATCGCAAACGGACACTGAAGTGATCGCGCATCTGCTCAATTACCGGTATGACGGCGATATGCTGTCGACGCTGCGCACCGTGCTGCCGATGCTGGAGGGCAGCTACGCGCTGTGCGTTCTCTCGGCCCGGGAACCGGATGTTCTTTATTGCACCCGCAAGGACAGCCCGCTTGTCATCGGCTTGTCGGAGGACGCGCAGTACGTCGCCAGCGATATTCCGGCGCTGATCGCCCATACGCGCACCGTCGAGCTGCTCAAGGATAAGGAGATTGCGGTGCTGCGTCGCTCCGGCGCGACGGTGTACAACGCTTACGGCCAGCCGCGCGGCCTGGATCCCATCCGTGTGGACTGGGACATGGAGGCGGCAGAAAAGGGCGGCTATGCGCACTTTATGCTCAAGGAGATTCACGAGGAGCCTGCGGCGCTTGCCAAGACGCTGTCCGCCTACACGGAGAGCAGCGGAGCCATCCGGGAGCGCGCCTTCCCGATTGGAGCGGAGGAGGCCAGGGCGCTCACGAGCCTGACGATCGTCGCCTGCGGAACGGCCTACCATGCCGGCATGATCGGCAAGTATGCCATTGAAAAGCTGGCCAGGCTGCCCGTCACCGTCGACGTAGCCAGCGAGTTCCGCTATCGGGAGCCTATCCTGCGCCCGAACGATCTGTTCCTGGCCGTTTCCCAGAGCGGCGAAACAGCCGATACCCTGGCCGCAATGCGGGAAGCCCGTCGGCTGGGCGCAAGGGTCATGGCGCTGACGAACGTCGTCGGCTCATCCATCGCGCGGGAGGCCGGCGAGAACGTGCTGTACACCTACGCCGGGCCGGAAATCGCCGTGGCGAGCACAAAGGCTTATATCACGCAGGCGGAGGTGCTGCTGCTGCTGGCCATCGACCTGGCGATGAAACGCAAAACGATTTCCTCCGAGGAGGCCGCCAAACTGCTGACCGCGCTGCATTCGCTGCCCGAGCTTGCCGAAAAGGCGCTCGCCTGTGAGGACGCCGTGCAGCGGTTCAGCAGCCGGTATTATGATAAGAAGCACATCTTCTACATCGGTCGCGGCATGGATTACGCGCTGGCGCTGGAAGCGAGCCTGAAGCTCAAGGAGGTCAGCTACATCATGTCCGAAGCCTACGCGGCGGGCGAATTGAAGCACGGCACCATCGCCCTGATCGAGCCAGGTACGCTGGTCTGCGCGCTGCTGACCCAGCCCGCGCTGGCGGACAAAACGCTTTCGAACATCCGGGAGGTCAAGTCCCGCGGCGCGAAGGTACTGATCGTCGCGTCGGAGGAGCTGCAGGCCAAGGCGGAACGGGAAGCGGACGCGCTGTGGCTTGTCCCCACGCTTCCCGCGGTTCTGTCGCCGCTTGTCGCCATCATCCCTGTGCAGCTACTGGCCTACACGATGGCCGTCAGCCGGAGCTGCGACGTGGATAAGCCGCGCAACCTGGCTAAATCCGTCACCGTTGAATAATCGCTCGTGATCTTTATCGACCGAATTCTATCCGCCCGCTTTCTGAAACGGGCGGATAGTTTTTTGTGTTTCGGCTTACAATGAAAGCATTCCCTGCCGCCGCTGGGAGAGCTTCCAATCTGTAACATTTGTTTTGAGAAAGTTCTTGAAAATGTTACAGTTTTAAGGAATGAAAGCAGAGGATCGCGCGTTATATGGGTGAACAATCCAAACACTTACGGAAGAAACGCGCGGCCCGGCCGCAAAAGGCGATTGCGGGCGGCGTGAATTCAAAGATGCGGAGGCGCGAGAGTGCAGCAGCCTGTTGAACGGCGCGACGATATGGCGTATTTTGAGGAGTTGTATGACAAGTACGCCACGGACGTGCTGCGCGTATGCTATTTCTACCTGGGCGACCGGCAGAAGGCGGAGGACGTTTGTCAGGACGTGTTCGTCCGCCTGATCACCAACGCGCCCGTCTTGCAGGAGGGCCGCGAAAAGGCCTGGCTGCTTAAAGTCGCCCTGAACCGATGCCGCGACCTGTGGCGCGGCGCCTGGGCGCGGCGCGTGGTGCTCGGCAGCCCGGTCTTTGAGCTGATTCCCGCGCCGGACGAAATCAGCGAGCTGGCAGACAAGCAGGAAATGATGGAGGCCATCAACCGTTTACCCGCTACCTTCAAGGAGGTCATCCTATTGCATTACTACCAAGGCTACGGCATTACCGAAATCGCAGAAATGCTTGAGCTGCCGGAGGGAACCATCTCGTCCCGTCTCAGCCGGGGACGAAAAAAGCTGGAATCCATTTTGAAAGGAGGCGACGCCCAATGAAGCATCTTGATCAGCTGCCAGAGGTTGTCAACGAAACGCTTGGCGGATTGACCGCCGGGCAAAACCTGAAGCTCCGGATCGAAAAAGCCGCTCAGCTCCCGGCGCAGGCGCCCGTCCGTCGCCGCACGCGTGCCTGGATGCCCGCGCTGGCCTGCGCGCTGGTGGTTGCGCTCGGCGTTATGCTGGCCATCCCCGCTTTGACAGGCCGTCAAACGCAGCAGCCGCTGATTGTCACGCAGGCGGCAGGCAACGGCCAGGTGGGCAATGAGCTGACCGGCAAAGAGCTGGCCCGCGGCAGCACAACGATCGCGGCCTCCCGCAACGCTCCGTCCTACCGCTCTCTGTGGGCGGAGAGCACCGACGGCGGCGCGTTTCCGCTGCTGGGCATCAACGGCCGCTACTACCGACTGATGACCTCCCCTGACAGCGTCAGCGATCGCGTGCTGGACGCTTTGTGCGGCACGGTTGCCGAGTTTACCGCGGAGCCTTCGCTCTCCGGCAACGACGTTGTGCTGAGCAACACCGCGCCCGTCGGCACCGTCATCTACCCGGTTTCCGGCATGGACGGCACGCTCGTCGCAGCGCAGCTTGACGACGGCCAGATGCGCCTTTTCCAGCGCGTCAGCTTCAACGGCAACGCGCTGAAGGGCAGCGAAAGCCTGGCGGACACGCTGCAAATCGCCGGTCACATTACCGGCATGGAGCTGAGCGACGTCGGTTCCGTGACGGATGCGGACAAGTGCGAAACGCTGTTTGAGACTCTTCTGGCCAATGCCAGCTACGAAAGCAGCGGCTCGGTCAGCGGCAAGCAATCGCTGCTCATCGAGCTGGACAACGGGTTGACCCTCCAGCTCGCGGTGAAGAACGAGCGGTTCAGCGCCTGCGGCACCTGGAGCTGCCCGGAGTTTTTCGAGGCGTTCGAGGAAGCGGCGGAGTAAGCCGTTCCCCCACCCCATCGGCCTGATTTCATGGAGGATATGGAAATGAGGAAGCTTCTTTCGCTTTTGCTGGCGCTTTGCCTGACGCTCTGCGCCGCGCCGTCTCTCGCCGAAAGCATTGGCGACGGACTGATTCTCCCCTCTGGTGAAACGCAAACGACGCCGGATCCGTCGGTGATCAACAGCCTTTTGCAGGGCATTCAGCAGACGTACTATCCGGCGAGTAGCATCCTGGTCTATCAGAATCCGAGCACGAGCAGCAGCATCCTGGGCATTCTTTCTCCCGGTCAGCCCTTTGTCGTCCATGAGGTTCAGGGCAACTGGTTCAAAATCGCTTATCAGCAGACCTACGGATGGGTTTTGAGCAGCAGCCTGACCCAAACGCCCGACGGCGCAACCGGCGTGCAGTACTATGTGATGAATCCAATGCCCACGCAGCGGCTGAACCTGCGCGTCACCCCGTCGACTGCCGCGGAGTCGCTCGGCAAGTATTATTCCGGCGCTCCGGTGCAGGCCACCGGCGCGGCGCAAAACGGCTGGATGCCGGTGAAAATCGGCACGACTTCCGGTTGGATGCGCGCCGATTACCTGACGCAGAGCAGCGCGGCAGTTGGTTCGGCCGCCATGCCGACGGTGACCGTCGCCAATGGCTCCGGCAGCGGGCTGAACCTGCGGACGCAGCCCAACACCCGCGCCTCCATCCTCGGCCTGTATCCGAACGGCACAAGCGTCGTTATCCTGGGTGTGCGCAGCGACGGCTGGTATCATGTGATGGTTCAAAACAAGATCGGGTATATGATGGCCAGCAAGCTGTCACAGACCTTCCCCTATAACCAGATGACGGATAGCGACTCCAGCGCGGCCGACGCGCCGGGCAGCTCCGCGACGGTGATGGTCGTCAGCAATCCGAATCCTGCTGATCGGCTGAACCTGCGCGCGAAGCCCAGCCGCTCCTCCGCCTCTCTGGGTCGGTACTATAACGGCACGTCCGTGGACGTGCAGAGCATCTCCAGCGACGGCTGGGCTTATGTGACGATCGGCCCCATGGCGGGCTATATGGACGCGTCCTACCTGCGCGAGGTGGGCAGCGTCAGCTCGGCGGACATCCACGCGGTAATCTCCAACCGCTATGGCACTGGGCTGAATCTGCGCGAAACGCCGTCGCTGTCCGCTGTTACGCAGGGATTGTATCAGAACGGCACAGACGTTTTGATTCTCGGAATGCTGCCCAACGGATGGACCCATGTGATGGTGAACGCGCGGATGGGCTTCATGCAGTCCAGCAAGCTGACCATGATCGCCAATCGTTCCATAACGCTGGACGACGGCCAGGAATATTAAGAGCAAACGGCCCGCTGCGCGATTTGTACGGCGGGCCGTTGTCTGCATGAAAAAGTCCGAAGGAGGGTGCGTTCCTCCTTCGGACTTATATGTTTTAGGCGTATGGAATTACGCGTCGAGAATCTTCTGCGCAATCTGCGCGCCGGTCAGGCCATACTCTACCAGCAGGTCGGCAGGCTTGCCGGACTGGCCGAACACGTCGTTGATGCCGATCTTCCGGAAGGTGAAGCTGCCCGTGCCGCACAGCGCGGAGGCAACCGCATCGCCCAGACCGCCGATCACGGAGTGCTCTTCCACCGTGAACACCTTGCCGCACCTGGCCGCATAGGCGCGGGCCAGATCGTCGTCGAAGGGCTTCAGCGTGTGGAAGGAAACCAGCGCCGCGTCAATGCCCTTGTCGGCCAGAATCTGCACGGCCTCCAGGCAGTGCTCCAGCATGATGCCGCAGGTGAAGATGACGCAGTCCTTGCCGTCCTTGATCACCGTGCCCTTGCCCACCTCGAAGGGCCGCGCCTCGTACACCGGCGAGGGCAGACGGGCCGTGCGGATGAACACCGGGCCGTTGATCTTCGCGGCGGCTTCCACGCACTGATAGCACTCCGTCGCGTCGCTGGGGACGAACACGGTCATGTTCGGCAGAACGCGCATGAGCGCAATATCCTCGATCGCCTGATGGCTGCCGCCGTCCTCGCCCAGCGTGATGCCCGCGTGGGAGAAGCCGAATTTCACGTTGAACTTGGGATAGCACACGCCGTTGCGGATCTGGTCATAGCTGCGGCCCGCGAACACCGCGAAGGTCGAGCAGAACGGGATCAGTCCCATCGTGGACATACCGGCGGCCATATCGACCATGTTTGCCTCGGCAATGCCGCAGTCGAAGAAGCGATCCGGATAGGTCGTCTTGAAGTCCTTGGTCATCGTGGCGGCGGCCAGATCAGCGTCCAGCACGACCACCTTATCATTCACAGCGCCCAACTTGACGAGCGCTTCGCCATAGGCGACACGAATTGCTTTCTTTTCCATTTGTTCAGCCCTCCAGTTCCTTCAGCGCCTGGGCGGTCTGCTCCGCGTTGGGCGCCTTGCCGTGCCAGCCAACCTGTCCTTCCATGAAGGAAACGCCCTTGCCCTTGAGCGTATGCAGGTGGATCAGACGGGGCTTTCCGGGGCAGGCCGGCGCGTGAAGCGCGTCCAGCACCTGCTGCATATCGTTGCCGTCCGCCACGTCGATGATGTCATATCCGAAGGCGCGGAACTTGCCTTCCACGTCGCCAAGAGACATGACCTGGTCATTCGTGCCGTCAATCTGCATTCCGTTATGGTCAAAAATGACGGTCAGGTTGTCCAGGTGATAATGGGCTGCCGCCATGGAAGCCTCCCACACGAGGCCCTCCTGGCTCTCGCCGTCGCCGATGACGGTGTACACATGGCAGGGATTGCCCGCGTGCTTCGCGCCCAGCGCCATGCCGACCGCGATGGAGATGCCCTGTCCCAGAGAACCGGTGGACGCGTCCACGCCCGGGCACTTCTTCACATCGGGATGACCCTGCAGAATACCATGCAGCTGACGGAAATGATCGAATTCCTCCCGACCGAAGAAGCCGCGCTCGCACAGCGTGCCGTAGAGCGCAGGGGCCGCGTGACCCTTGGAGAGCACGAAGCGGTCACGATTGGGATTCTTGTCGTCCTTGGGATCGACGCCCTTCATCACATCAAAATAGAGCGCGACCAGCGCCTCGGTACAGGACAGCGATCCGCCCGGATGACCTGCGCCCGCCTTGTTGGTCATGACGATGATATCCCGCCGCACCTGGCGGCAGATATCCTGCAAAGCCTGAATATCCATCAAAGTACCTCCTCTTTCGCCTGATCGCCGCGTTGCCGCGGCCAGTCTGCCGGATTATCAGAGCGCAAAATACTACATATAAAAATTATATGTGCTTCCCCGCCGCTTGTCAAGAGCTTCTGAGAATCACCTCGCCTTTTTTCCTTTTTTTGCTCTTTTGCGATCCATCATACTCAGCGCCGTAGCGCCCAACGCAGCCATTGCCGCAAGCGCCGCCACAACGGCTGGCGACGCGTTCATCGCGTGATAGACGACAAACGCCGCGGCCCAGGCAAGGCTCGTCTGCCCCAGCGCGCACCGCGCCGCCGTGCGCAGGCCGTCCGTCTCTCGGGCAATCGCGCCCAGCGCGGCGACGCAGGGCGTGTACAGCAGCACAAAGGTCAGGAAGCTGACCGCCGACGCGGCGGTCGGAATCGCCTGCCCGATCGCGGCGGAAAACTCGCCTTCGCCTGCCAGAAGCACCGCCAGCGTGCTGACGATGCTCTCCTTCGCGAGCACGCCGGTCAACACTGCCGTAACGGCTGGTGCGGTGCCGAAGCCCAGCGGCCTGAACAGCACGGAGAGTCCTTCGCCGAGTCTGCCTAAAATGCTCTCCGACGCAGCCTGCGCGGGCGCAAGTCCGGGCGTGAAGGCCGTGAGCGCCCACACGGCCAGCGTCGAGAGGAAAATCACCGTGAATGCCCGGCGGACAAAATCCGCCGCCTTATCCCACACGCCACGAAGCACGCCGCGCAGGGTAGGCAGCCGGTACGCCGGAAGCTCCATCAGGAACGGCTCCGGCGCGCCATCAAAGGCGGTTCGCTTCATCAGCCCGCCGACAAGCGCCGCCATCAGCACGCCCAGCAGGTACACAGCGCCCATCGCCAGCCCCGCGCGCTCCGGAAAAAACGCGCGGCAGAGCATGGCGTATACGGGCGCTTTTGCCCCGCAGGACATGAACGGCGTGAGCAGGATAGTCAGCCGCCTGTCCCGCCCACTCGCCATGGATCGGGTCGCCATCACCGCCGGAACGGTGCAGCCAAACCCCATCAGCAGCGGAATAAAGCTGCGCCCGTTCAGACCAATCGTTCGCAGCGGACGATCCATCAAAAAGGCGGCCCGCGCCATATACCCGCTGTCCTCCAGCACGGACAGGCACAGGAACAGCAACAAAATCACCGGCAGAAAGGAAAGCACGCTACTGATCCCTGTCAATACGCCGGAAACAAGGAGCTCCCGCAGCATTTCGTCAACACCCCAATGAAGCAGCGCGGCGTCCAGCAGCGCGATGCCCGCGTCCAGCAGCCCTTCAAAGGCCGCGGACGCAGCGCTGCCAACCGGCCCAAAGGGAATCGCGAACACGGTCGCCAGCGCCAGGGCAAACAGTGGAAGCGCCAGCAATGGGTGTGCCAGCACGTTGTCAATGCGCTCGGAGCGCGTCAGTCCATCCGGCTTTTTCCGAACAAGCACAGCCGATAACAGTCGCTCAATCAGCCGATACCTGGCGTCGGCCAGAATCGCCGCGCGTTCCATGCCCGTTTGCGTCTCCAATGCACGGGCGGCGCGCTCTACCGCCTCCGACTGCGCCGGCGGGAGACGCAAGGCCGACCGGACAGGTTCGTCCCCTTCCAGCAAACGCTCCGCGACATAACGGCCGGTCATGCCCAATCGCTCGGCAAAAGAAGAAACAAGGCGCGACAGGAACGCAATCGTTTCCGCCGCCGGATAACCCAGGCTCGGCGGAACCGGCGCATCATGCGCCTCCTGAACCGCCTCGATCAGCTGCGAGAGTCCCTCGCCTCGCCGGGCGCTGACAGGCACCACCGGTACGCCCAGCGCGGAACGCAAGCGCTCCGCGCGGAGCTGGTCTCCCCGTGCGCGTACTTCGTCCATCATATTTAATGCAACCACCATCGGCCTGCCGCAGCTCATCAACTGAAGCGTCAGGTACAGGCAGCGCTCCAGACAGGTTGCGTCCACCACGTTAACCACCACATCCGGGTGGTCGCAGGCTACACAATGGCGCGTGATCTGCTCCTCCATGGAATAAGGCGTCAGGGAGTACACCCCCGGCAGGTCAATCACCTGGAAACGCTTGTCCGCCAGCAGCGTGCCAGTTTTCTTCTCCACCGTTACTCCCGGCCAGTTGCCAACGTGCTGGCTGTCCCCGGTCAGGCGATTAAACAGCGTCGTTTTGCCGCAATTCTGATTGCCTGCCAGGGCGATCGTCAGCTGTTTCGTCACGCTTAACGCGCCTCCTTCAGCCGGATTTCCGCTGCGTCCGTTCGACGCAGCGTCAGCGAGTACCCGCGCAGACGCAGCTCCATCGGATCGCCCAGAGGCGCGACCCGGCGCAGCGTGATCTGCACGTTCGGCGTAAACCCCAGATCAATCAGCCGCCGATGCAGCGCACCCGCGCCGCCGACGCGCTCAACCACACCCGTCTCTCCGGGGCGAAGCTCCGCAGCCGTCCGGGCCGCCTGTCCACGCTTTCTCACGCGTTTGATTCCTCCCCGCCGACTTCGGTCTTTTTTGCCAGACTTCCGCACGTTTCTCCTGGTGCGTTCAGGTATGCCGAGATCAGCTCGCTCTCCGTCCAGAAACCTAAATTCAGCATGGAGCCTTCCTGGAGGACGCAGATCAGTGTGTATCGCGATGGATGCAGGCGTGTCACCGCCCGGCGCAGCGGCCAGCCTGCCATCGCCGTCAGCAGCTCTCCCCGCGCCCCGCCACGCCGCTCGATCCGCACCTTCCGCGCCATAAATTGACGCAGCTCCGCCAGGCTCGTCGTGGTGGTGCCGACGGACGCGGCGTAGATCAGAAAGCATCCGCACGCCGCCATGGACAGGTTCCACCCGCCCGAAAACCAGCTTGCCGCGATGTTCAGCGCGACACAAAGGCAACCGACCAGCGTCCCGACAACGCGCAATGCTTTTCGGACGGTTTCCGGACGACAAAACATCCCCAGCGCGAGCGCCAGCATTCGCCCTGCGTCCAGCGGCAGCGCAGGAAGCAGGTTGATCAGGAGGATCCCCACGTTGCTGCTGAACGCCATGCGGCCCAATTCCATGGACAGCGTGCCGATCCGTGTCAGCCGGATCGCGACAAAGGCCAGCGCCAGCGTGACCGCAGGCCCGGCCGCAAGCACCACGAAACGCTTGAGCGGCGGCAGCGCGTCCTCCTCTTCCAGACGCATCAGCGCGCCGAGCGGGGTAATTTCGATATCGCGAGGCGGGTTACCAAACGCTACGGAAACCGCTGCGTGCGCCCCTTCATGCAGAAGAATGGAGGCGTAGCCGACCACAAGCAACAGACCGCGCCCAAGGGCGATCATGTAGACCGCGAAAAAAAGCGTGGCCAGATGCAACCAGATCTCCGTGCTGCCCACGCTCAAGATTCGCCGCCGCATCATGTGCGCCCCATCAGCAAGGCCGGGTCAACGCTGATTCCATCCTGCCGAACTTCCAGCACGCAGTCCTTCCCCGGAAGCAGCGTGCCAATCGCATCGCCCACCGCGACCGAATCCCCGATGGACAGCGTTGTTTCCGACAGGTTGCCATACACGCAGCTCAGCCCGTCTGAACGAAGCACCTGCACCAGTCGTTCGTCCTCCAACCCGTGATACACGCCGATGACCTCGCCCGCCGCCGCAGCCAGCACCTGCGTGCTCTCTCCTCGATAGGCAACGTAAGGCTCCGCCTCGCACCAGGCGTGCACCGTTTCCCCTGAAATGGGCAGCACAAGCGGCTCGCCTGAGTTTTGCCCAAAGACAAGCGTCGCCTCCGGGAACATGGCACTGACAAAGGTTAGCTTGCCGAGCCTGTCGTCCAGCAGCGTATCGCCGCTGGCAGCGGTCAGCACAGCGTCGGTCGTCGAGGTCAGCGGCGGTACCGCGCCGCTCCTGAGTACAACCGCGCAGACGACCAGCGCGGACGCGACCGCCAGGTTTTTGAGCAGCTCCTCGCCCGGTTTGTTTCGGACAACCTCGCGCCACTGGGCTTGCGAAAGCTGCGTTTCCCGAATCTTCATTTCTCCGCTCACGGTTTTCCCTGCACTTCGCCGCATAAAAAACCACCTCACCTCGCAAAAAGCTATGCAAGATGAGGCGGCGTCATGTACCGAACAACGGTTCATCAACCAAGACTTTGGTCTTTTTCAGGCGTCAAGCGTTAGCGCGCCCTGTTCCACCATGCGTTCCAGGGCCTTAGCGAGCGCGATTCGTCCGTGCGCGTAGGTCAGCCCGCCCTGCATATAGGCCGTGAAGGGCGCGCGCATCGGCGCATCGGCGCTCAGCTCGACGGACGCGCCCGAAACAAATGTACCGGCGGCCATCACCACCTGATCCGTATACCCCGGCATATCCCAGGGTTCGGGCAGCGCCATGCTGTCGATCGGCGAAGCCATCTGAATGCCCTGGCAGAACGCCACTAACCGCTCCGGCGTTTCCATCTGAATGGCCTGAATAATGTCGGCGCGCGGCGCGTCGGCGGCGGGGGTTGTCCGCATTCCGAGGCGCTCAAACACGCGTGCTGCCAGGCAGGCCGTCTTGAGCGCCTGCGCAACGGTATGCGGCGCCATAAACAATCCTTGATAGAACGGCTGATAGCTCGCCGCGTAGGAGCCGACCTCCAAGCCGATGCCGGGCGCGGTCAGCCGATAGGCAATGCGCGTGACGGCCTCCGCTGTACCGACGACATACCCGCCTGTCGGGGCCAGCCCGCCGCCGGGATTCTTGATCAGGCTGCCGACGCACACGTCCGCGCCGTAATGGCTCGGTTCCTTTTCACAGACAAACTCGCCGTAGCAGTTGTCCACCATCAGCCGCACGCCGGGATGCTTTGCGTGCAGCATATTCGCCAGCGGGCCGAATTCCTCTGGCATCAGTGACGGCCGCCAGGCATAGCCGCGGCTCCGCTGGGCAATGACCAGCCGCGTTTTGGGGCCGATGGCGCGATCGACGGCGTCTACGTCAATCCGACCGTCGTCTGTCAGTTCCACCTGATGATAAGATACACCCATTTCTTTCAAGGAACCGACCGGAGTCGTTTTTGTGTCAATGCCGATAATCTGCTCGAGGGTGTCATAAGGCGTACCCGTCGCGGACAGAATCTCGTCGCCCGGCAGCGTCAGCCCGAACAGGCACAGCGAGATGGCATGGGTGCCGCTGACAATCTGCGGACGGACAATCGCCGCCTCCGTACCAAAAAGTCCGGCAAAGATGCGCTCCAGCGTGTCCCGGCCCACGTCATCGTAACCATAGCCCGTCGTTGGCGCAAAATGGCGATAAGCGACCTGCTCCCGCTGGAACGCCGCCAGCACGTGACGCGTACCGACCTCCTCGTTCGCGTCAATCCGCGCGAAAACCGCACTGAGTTCTGATTCTGCCTGCGCAATTCTTTCCTCAATCGTCATGGGGTTCCTGCTCTCCTTCCGTATACCACTGCCGTAATTGCTCATAAGCCGAGCCCGACAGCGCGTCTACCCATAAAACATCCTCTTCGCGGCGCATCCAGGTCAGTTGCCGCTTGGCGTAATGGCGTGTGCCCAGCTTCATTTCATGGATGGCCTGTTCCAGGCTGCACTCGCCGCGCAGGTAGGGCACAAGCTCCTTGTATCCAAGGCCCTTCAATGCCTGTGCCTCCGTAGGAACGCCGCGTGCAAGCAGTCCGCGCACCTCATCGACAAGGCCGGAAGCAATCATCTCGTCTACGCGCTGCTCAATGCGACGATACAGCGTTGCGCGATCCATTGTCAGCGTCGCGACCCGGTAGCGAAACGGTGCGTCGGCTTGCAGCTGCGGCTGCTGCGAAAACGGAACGCCTGTCAGTCGGTAGACCTCCAGCGCGCGAATGACCCGGCGCACGTCGTTTATATGCAGTCGCTCTGCCGTTTTAGGATCGACCGCAGCCAGTTCGTCATGAAGCAATTGCCGACCATCGGTCTGTTCTGCTATGTTTTGCAGTTCCGACCGAAGTTCATCGTTTCCTGGCGCGTCGCCCATCGCCATTGGGTGGCGCAGCGCCCGCAGGTAGAAGCCGGTGCCGCCCACCAAAAGCGGTCGATGCCCACGGGCGAAGCACCCTGCCATCGCCGCTTCGGCCATCTCCTGATAGCGCGCCACGCTGAATGATTCCGATGGATCGGCCACGTCCAGCATATGGTGCGGGATGCCCTGTCGCTCCGCCGGAGTCGGCTTGGCGGTACCAATGTCCATCCCGCGATAGATCTGCATGGAATCCATGCAGATGATCTCGCAGCCAAACTCCTGCGCCAGGCGGATGGACAACGCTGTTTTGCCGCTGGCCGTCGGCCCGGTGAGTACCCAGCAGCAAGGCTTTTCGCTCATTGATACGCCTCCCCTTATTGAATGCGTTTGAAACGCTTGTCCAGCTCGGTGTGGCTGAGCGAAATCACCAGCGGACGGCCATGAGGGCAGGTCGGCGTGACGTGCTGATCCACCATTCGCGTCACCAGATCGCGCAGGTCGCTTTCGGACAGTGAATCGCCGCCCTTCACAGCACGCTTGCACGCCATTTGCAGGATGGCGCTCCGACGCTTTTCAAGGGAAATCGTTCCACGCTCGTTTTCCAGCTGGTCGAGAATGTCCCGGAGCAGCGCTTCCGCCTGGGGTTGTCCGAGGATCATCGGAACGGAGCGGACAGCCACCTCCTGCTCACCAAACGGCTCGACCGACAGGCCGATTCCCTCCAGCAGCGTTTGATTCTCCATCAGCAGCGCCTGCTCCCGACGCGTTACCGTGACGACCATGGGCACCAGCAGCTCCTGTCCGGCCTCATGCTGGTCATAGGCGCGCATCATCTGGTCAAAGAGAAGCCGCTCGTGAACGGCGTGCTGGTCAATCAGCAGCAGCTGATCCTCATATTCCACCAGAATGAACGTGTTGAACGCCACACCGATCAGCCGCATTGGCTTGGGCGCATCCGGCAAAAAGGATGCGGTCTGTTCCGCCTGCTGCTCTTTTGCAGGAGCGGAAGCTGGCTGTGCGGCAGACGTAGGAGCCACGCGCTGCGTCTCGGGCGGCGGCACAAGAGGCTGAGTCGGCGGAACCGTCTGTCGCGGCCGCGGAGCGGGCGTCGCCCAAGTGGCTGGCGTTTCCCGCATGACCGGTGTGGGCGCAGATGCCACCAAACTCGCATCCAAATGAGACGCCGGTTTGTTTTCATCTTTTAAAACCGACTGCTGCATGACCTGAACCGGAGTCGTTTTTTCTTCCGGCGTCAGACGCAGTTCGACGGGGTGGCTTAACGCGTCGCGATCGGTCAGCCCGTCGCGGATAATCGCTTCGACAGCCTCCGCCACCGCCTGCTCATTCTGAAAGCGAACCTCCAGTTTGTTGGGATGGACGTTCACGTCCACCTGCTCGTAGGGCATGGTCAAGTGGAGCACGCAGGTCGGATAACGCCCGATCATCACCCGCTCCCGGCAGGCGTTTTCCACCGCGCCGGAAAGCAGCGCGCTGCGCATATAGCGCCCGTTGATGAAGAACGACTGATGGCCGCGATTTCCGCGTCCGCTCTCCCCGATTCCTACATAGCCATGGAGCATCACGCCGGATTGGTGGCCGCTGACCTGCCGCATGGTGCGCAGCATTTCGCTGCCGTAAATGCTGAACACCGCCGATGACAGCTGTCCGTCGCCGGCGGAATGATACAGCGTTTTGCCCTGGCTGATATAGCGGAAGGATACGTCGGGCCGCGACAGGATCAGCCGCATCATCAGGTCGGAGACGAGACCCGCCTCCGTGCCTGGCGTTTTGAGGAACTTCAGCCGGACAGGCGTGTTGAAGAACAGATCGCGCACGACGAAGGTTGTTCCCTCCGGACAGGCGGTTTCCTCAATCGCGGTGATTGTGCCGCCCTCGTTGCGTACCTTCACGCCGCTTGTGTCGGCGTGGGTGCGGGTGGTGCAGGTGACGCGGCTGACCGCGGCGATGGAAGCCAGCGCTTCCCCGCGGAACCCCAGCGTCTCAATGGAAAACAGATCCTGCGCTCGGGTAATCTTGCTGGTGGCATGGCGCTCAAAGGCCATGCGGATCTGGCTTTGCTCGATGCCAGCGCCGTTATCCGTCACCCGAATATAGCTCACGCCGCCATCGCGAATCTCCACGGTGACGGCTGTCGCGCCCGCGTCCAGGCTGTTTTCCACCAGCTCCTTGATGGCGGCGGCGGGCCGCTCGACCACCTCGCCCGCGGCAATTTTGCCAATGACCTCGTCCGTCAGGAGCCTGATCTGTCCCGGCATATAGCTCCTCCCTCTTACAGCTTCCGTGCTTTTTCCCGAAGCAGGAACAGCTTGTTGATCGCGTCCATGGGCGTCAGCGCCATCACGTCAATGTTTTGAAGCTCGTTGATGATCTCCGTCCGCTGATAATCGAACATATCGACCTGCTCGTTTTCGCGCTTTTCCTCCTCGCCCAGGATGTCCTGCCCGATGTGGTTGATGTCGCTGACTTCCAGGCGGGCCTGAATCTCATGGGCGCGCACCAGCACCGGATGCGGCACGCCGGCCAGACGAGCCACATGGATACCAAAGCTCTTGTCCGCGCCGCCACGAACGATCTTGCGCAGGAAGATCACATCCTCGCCATGCTCGCGGACGGAAATGCAGTAGTTCTGCACGCCCTCGAGATGACCTTCCAGCTCCGACAGCTCATGGTAGTGCGTCGCGAACAGCGTTTTTGC
>CAZRLM010000008.1:0-24267 GCA_964600835.1 uncultured Oscillospiraceae bacterium | reverse complement strand
GACCTGCTGCTTGTCGCACAGGGACTCCACCACCGCCCAGGCGAGGGCGAGGCCGTCAAAGGTGCTGGTGCCCCGGCCGATTTCATCCAGGATGATCAGGGAACGGGGCGTGGCGTTTCGCAGGATGTACGCCGTTTCGGACATTTCCACCATGAAGGTCGACTGACCGCTGGCCAGGTCGTCCGAAGCGCCGACGCGGGTGAAGATGCGATCCACAATCGGGATATGCGCCTCCCGCGCAGGCACAAAGGAGCCGATATGCGCCATCAGCGTGATCAGCGCCACCTGCCGCATATAGGTGCTCTTGCCTGCCATGTTGGGCCCGGTGATGATCAGCATCCGCTGGTCGTCCCCGTTCATGTGGGTGTCGTTGGGGACGAAGCCGCCCTCCTGCATCGTCTGCTCCACCACCGGGTGGCGGCCGTCCAGAATTTCCAGCGTGCCATCGTCTGTGATTTCGGGCCGGACGTAATGGTTCGCCACCGCGACCTTCGCCAGGGACAGCAGCGCGTCCAGCTCCTTGAGCGCCTGCGCCGTCTGCTGAATCCGGCCGATTTCGCCGGCAATCTTCTCCCGAACCTCGCCGAAAAGCTGCAATTCCAGCCGGACGGACTGCTCCTGCGCGCCGATGATCTTCTGCTCGATCTCCTTCAGTTCCGGCGTCATGTACCGCTCGCAGTTCGCCAACGTCTGCTTGCGCGTGTAGCGATCCGGCACCAGCTCGTAGTAGGATTTGGTGACTTCAATGTAGTAGCCGAACACCTTGTTGTACTGGATGCGCAGGTTCTTGATGCCCGTGGCGTCCCGTTCCTTCTGCTCCAGATCCAGAATCCACTGTCGACCGTTCTTTTCGGCGGAACGGTAGTCGTCCAGCATGGGCGAGTAGCCGTCGCGGATAATGCCGCCCTCGGTGAGCAGGAGCGGCGCGTCCGGGTTGACGGCGCGTGTCAGCAGATCGGTCAGCTCCTCCAACGGGTCAAGCCGACGGACAATATCACGCACGGCGGCGCTGCCGGAACTGGCCATCAGCCCGCGAATCCCCGGGACGCGCCCCAGCGAGGCGCATAGCGCCAGGCAATCCCGGGCGTTGATGTTTTTGTAGGCCACCTTGCTCAACAGGCGCTCGACGTCGTAAACGCCTTGCAGCTCCTCGGAAAGCGTCATGGTCAGAACGTGCTGACCGACGAACTCCGCCACCGCCTCCTGCCGGTAGAGAATTTTTTCCCGGTTGATCAACGGCTGTTCAATCCAGGAGCGCAGCAGCCGCCCGCCCATCGCCGTGGACGTTTTGTCCATCAGCCACAGAAGCGAGCCTTTCCTGACGCGACCGCGCAGGCTTTCGGTCAGCTCCAGGTTGCGGCGGGTGTTCCGGTCGATCAACATCGTTTCGCCGCCCTGGTAGATTCGAATGCCGGTGATGTGCTCCAGCGCGTTCTTCTGCGTATCGTTCAGGTAGCGCATCAGCGCGCCCGCCGCGCAGGCCGCCACCCGGTATTCCTCGCTCAGGCCCAGCGGCGACAGGTCGCTGAGCTGGAAGTGACGGCAGAGCGTCTCCGAGGCGTTCTGATACTGGTACCAGGCGGCGGGCTGCTCGGAGGCTGTCTGATCCTCCCTGCCCATGCAGCCGCGCAGGCGCACCAGATCGCTCGTGATGATTTCCATCGGCGCGATGCGGGCGATCTCGTCCGCCAGCGTCTGTTCGGGATTTTCCAGCTCGTGGACGAAAAACTCGCCCGTGGACACGTCTGCCAGCGCCAATCCGGCCCGATCGCCCGCAAAGCCGACGGAAAGGAGGAAGTTGTTCGCACGCTCGTCCAGCATGGTCGGCTCGATCACCGTGCCGGGGGTGATGATGCGGATCACATCCCGCTCCACCAGCCCCTTGGCGAGGGCCGGATCCTCCAGCTGCTCGCAGATGGCGACCTTGTAGCCCCGGCTGATCAGCTTTTCGACGTAGGTGTTGACGGCGTGATAGGGCACGCCGCACATCGGCGCGCGCTCCTCCAGGCCGCAATCCTTGCCTGTCAGCGTCAGCTCCAGCTCCCGTGACGCTGTTTTTGCGTCGTCGAAGAACATCTCATAAAAATCGCCCAGGCGAAAAAACAGTATACAGTCCTGATACTTCGCCTTCAGCGTCAGGTATTGCTGCATCATGGGCGTTACGCCAGCCATGCTTTGCCTCCTCTTCGGCCCTTATCTTTCGCGCTTGTCGATCAATGGCAGCCGCTGCAATGCTCGCAGGAGCCGGAGCAGCCGCCGCAGCCCTCGTCCTCCTCCGTTTCGCCGGTAATAACCAGCCGCAGGATGCGGTTGACGTTGTTCATCATCTCCGTGAAGCTCTGCCGCGCCTGCTGCAGCTCCTTGACCATCGGCACCTCGTTCATCGCCTTCTCGGCCGCTTCCAGTTCCTGGCCGGCCAGCGCCAGCGCCTCATGATCCATATCGCTGGCCGCCAGCAGGTTTTCCACCACCTGGCGCTTTTCCACCAGCGCGGCGATGGCCGAGGAGGCGGCTTCGTCCTTCGTCACCTGCATTTCAAGGGTGTGCATCCGCCGATACACATCGCTGTCCACAATCGCTTCCGCCAGGCTCTGCGCCGTTTCCATAACCTTCTGCATTTGATTAGTCCAACCTTTCTGATTTGTCGTTGTCGTTTGCCCCCGCACGCTCCGCCGTGAGGGTGTTGTTCTTCATGGCCGTTATGCGGACGCGGACAATCTGCCCCACGTCCGCCTCGCTGCCCGGAAAGGTGATCGACACGCCGTGCCGCCCCTTACCGGAAACCTGGGCGTCGCTGCGGCGCGACAGCCCTTCCACCAACACCTCTTCCTCCATGCCCAGGAAGCGCTTCATCGCTTCCCGCTGCCGCGCCTCCTGCGCGCTGATCAGCCGCTGAATGCGGTCGGTCGCCACCTCCGGGTCAATCTGTCCGGGCATCGCCGCAGCATGCGTGCCTGCTCGCGGCGAATAGATGAAGGTGAACGCGGAGTCGTATCCCACCTGCTCCACCAGAGACAGCGTATCCCGGAACTGCGCTTCCGTCTCCCCCGGGAAGCCGACGATGATGTCCGTCGTCAGCCCGATGCCCGGCACGGCGCTTCGCAGCGCGTTGACCCGGTTCAAGTACTGGTCGCGGGTGTAGTGCCGGTTCATTTCCCGGAGGATTTCATCGTTGCCGGACTGAACCGGCAGATGAAACTGCGGCAGAATGTGTCGGCTTGCGGCCATCACGTCGATCAGCTCGTCGGACAGATCCTTCGGGTGGCTGGTCATGAAGCGGATTCTCGGAATCCCCGTCTGATCCAGCGCGCGGAGCAGCGCCGCGAAGTTCGTCTTGCCGTCCCCAAGGCCCTTGCCGTAGGAATTCACATTCTGCCCCAGCAGCATGATTTCCTTTACGCCGCTTTTTTCCAGCGCTTCCGCTTCCCGCAGAATGTCCGCCATGTCGCGGCTGCGCTCCCGGCCGCGCACATAGGGGACGATGCAGTAGGAGCAGAAATTGTCGCAGCCGTACATGACGGTGATGTACGCCGCGTCATGCCGCAGCCGCTTGACCGGCAGCCCCTCGGCGATCGCGTCCTCCTCCTCCACCTGAACGACGGCCCGGTCGCCGCTGAGCGTGCGCAGCAAAAGCTCGGGCAGCTTGTAGAGGTTGGAGGTGCCGAAGGCCAGATCAATGAAGCGGTACTGCTTCAAAATCTTTTCCGCCATACCGGGCTGCTGAATCATACAGCCGCACACCGCAATGATCAGCTCCGGCCGCTGCTTGCGAACCTCTTTGAGCCAGGTGACGTTGCCCAGCGCGCGGCGCTCGGCGTTGTCGCGCACGCAGCAGGTGTTAAAGAGCACGAAGTCCGCGTGTTCTCTGTCGGTCGCTTCCTCCATGCCCATCTCCCGGAGCATACCGGCCAGCACCTCGCTGTCATGCGCGTTCATCTGGCAGCCGTAGGTGACGACGTAGTAGCTGCGCGGCCGATGGGGCAGCGCGCACACCTCGGCCATGCAGGCGCGCTGACGCGCCAGCGCGTCCGGCGACACATAAACCGGCTTTCTCTCAGCCATGCTTTTCCTCCTCTGGCAGGCGGACGATTCCTCCTCCGCCGCATCGCGGACAAACCGCCGCCCATTCCTCCCGGAGCGGGCGGCGCGTCCTTTTCCGCGTCATTTCAATCAGGCCGAGACTGGTCAACCCGTGGATCACCGTTTTGACCCGGTCGCGCGCGAAAGCCTCTTTCAGCGCAGCCAGGACGCGTTCCCGGTCAACCTCGGACGCCATGTCGATCATGTCGATGATGATGACGCCGCCGAGGTTGCGCAGCCGCGCCTGACGCGCGATTTCGTCGCAGGCCTCCAGATTCGCGCGCAGGATGGTTTCCTCCGGCGCGCGCTTTCCGGTAAACTTCGCCGTGTTTACGTCGATGACCGTCAGCGCCTCGCAGGCGTCGATCACCAGCGTACCGCCGCAGTCCAGCCAGACCGTCCGTTCCAGCGCCTTGTCCCGCTGACGCGTCCAGCCGTGGCGAGCCATCATACCGGTTTCCTCGACCGCCGTCGGATGCCGGTCCGCCAGCCGGGCAGCCAGCGCGCCATCCTCCGTCACAATCCGGTCAATGCCCCGCGGGGCGTAATCGTCGAGCACGCCGTCCAGCAGCACGCGGGGCGTCAGAAGCACGCTCGGCGCATGGGCCGTCGGCGCGGCGCGACGGACGCTTTCCCAGCGCTTTCCCAGCGCGTCCACCTCGGCGCGAATCTCCGCTTCTGACGCGTCCAGCGCGGCGCTTCGCATGACAAGGCCAAATGCGCCGCCGCCAATCGCCTGTCCCAGCGCGACCAGCCGCCGCCTGTCCGCCTCATCCTCAATTCGTGAGGAAACGCCGACGTACCGGTTCAGCGGCATCAGGATGACCGTTTCTCCGGCGAAGGTCACGTCCCGTGTGAGAAACGCGCCCTTCACGCCCTGCGCTTCCTTCCGAATCTGCGTCAGCACCCGGTCGCCGGATTGCAGCGGCGCGCTTTGAAAGGTCAGGCTGCGCTCGTCCAGCGGCAGAAAACCGCGCTTCTCCTGCCCAATGTCCACAAAGGCGGCCTTCATGCCCGGCACAATGCGCTCCACGCGCCCGAGGCAGATCGTCTCCGCGTCGCTCTGCGCGTCCTCCCGGAGATACTCGACCAGCCGCCCGTCCTCGACTACGGCGATTTCCCGCGACGGCCCGGCGGTGACGAAAATTTCCCGCGTCATAGCGTTTCCAGCGGCGCGAGCGCACCCTCGGCGCTCTCGCCCATCAGGCCGTTGCGCTGCACCAGCGCACGAGGCGGCTCCATCCCCGCGAAGGCGGACAGCGCCGTGACCAGCATATCCGGCTTGCAGGAGGTGGACTCGGTCAACGTCAGCACGGCGCGCAGGCAATCGCCCTCGCCCTCAAGACGGAGAATCAGCGGACGGATGTCGCAGTCCTTCACGCCGCTTTTCGTCTTGCGAGGCGTAATGATCTCCTGCTGTGCCAGGAAGCCCGGGATCGCCGCCACGCACCGGGCGGCGCGCTCCGCGTCCATCAAATGAATCGTGTAGTCGGCGGCGCGCACCATCGACATCAGCGCGGGATGGCGGTCGTCCAGCGGACGCGCCTCCAACAGCTGCATCTCCGGCGGCAGCGCGGCGTTCATCGCGTCCAGAAACGCTTCCGGCGCGACGTCCCGCTCGAGGGTCACGTCCATCAGCTCGCGCTTGCCCCACGCACCGGTAGACAGCGCGGACGCGAAGGTCACAAGAATATGCGGGTTGAAGCCCTTCGAGTAGCTGACCGGCAGCCCCGCGCGGCGCAGCGCCCGCTGCATGGCCCGCTGAATGTCCAGATGGCCGATATGCCGCAGCCGCTCGCTCTTTTCAAATACTGCCATCATCCGCAAAACGAGCACACCCCCTTGAAGCGCTGCAGGCCGCAGCCGTTGCAGCCGTGGCGGCAGTCCTTCGTCGTTTCGGCGCGTTCCGCCTTTTCCTTTTCACGCCAGAGGTACGCCTTCGTCACGCCCGCGTCCACAAAATCCCAGGGCAGCAGCTCGTCCTTTTCCCGGCGGCGATAGGCGTAGAACGCCGGGTCAATGCCGCACTCCTCGAAGGCCTCCATCCAGCCCGCGTAGTTGAACTGCTCCGTCCAGCCGTCCAGGATGCAGCCCTTTTCAAAGGCCCGGAGCAGCACCTTGCCCAGCCGCCTGTCGCCACGGGAGAAGCAGGCCTCCAGATAGGACAGGCCGGATTCATGATAGTTGAAATTCACGCCGCGAATCTGCCGCAGCTTGTCCCGCAGGTAAAGCTGCTTCTCCTGCACCTCGTCCAGCCGATCCTGCGGCTCCCACTGGAAGGGCGTGAAGGGCTTGGGCACGAACACGGACGCGGAGCAGGTCACGCGCAGGCCGCGGGCGCGCTTGTCCTTGGGGACGGCGAAGTACGCGCCGACCACCTTGCGCGCCAGATCGGCAATGCCGTCCAGATCTTCGTAGGTTTCCGTCGGCAGGCCCATCATGAAGTAGAGCTTGACGTTGTTCCAGCCGCCGCCAAAGGCGTCCGACACCTTCTCCATCAGATCGGCCTCGGTCACGCCCTTGTTGATCACGTCCCGCAGGCGCTGCGTACCGGCCTCGGGCGCGAAGGTCAGCGAGGTCTTGCGTTCCTTCTGCGTCGCTTCCAGCGATTCCTTGAGCACGCTGTCGATGCGCAGCGACGGCAGGCTGATGGAGACGTGCTTCTCGTCCAGGCGGCGGATCAGCTCGCGGATCAGCTCCGGCAGGCAGGTATAGTCGCCGCTGGACAGGCTCGACAGGCTGATTTCCTCATAGCCCGTCGCTTTTTCCAGCGACTCCGCCAGCTCCACCAGCCGCTCCAGACTGCGTTCCCGCACCGGACGGTAGAGCATCCCCGCCTCGCAGAAGCGGCAGCCCCGCGTGCAGCCCCGCATGATTTCCAGCATGATGCGGTCGTGGATGATCTCCGTATAGGGCACGGGGATGTCCATGGGATAGAACGCCTTGTCCAGATCGGTCACGATGCACTTGAGCACCTTTTCCGGCGCTTCCGGACAGTTGGGCTTGAAGGAGGCCAGCGTGCCGTCGTCGTGATAGGTCACGTCGTAAAGCGCGGGCACATATACGCCCCGCAGCTTCGCCAGCGCCTTCAGGCAGCTTTCCCTCGGCTCGCCGGACTTTTTCCAGCGGCGGATCACGTCGTTCAGCTCCAGCATGACCTCCTCGCCATCGCCGATCATGAACGCGTCGATGAAGTCCGCCAGCGGTTCCGGATTAAACGCGCACGGCCCGCCCGCGACAACGATCGGGTCGTCCCGCCGCCGTTCCTCCCGCAAAAGCGGGATCCGGCCCAGCTTCAGCATCGCCAGAATATTGGAATAGCTCATCTCATATTGAAGGGTGAAGCCGACCACGTCGAACTCATTGAGCGCGCGGCGGTTTTCCAGCGAAAACAGCGGCACGTCCTCCTGTTCCATCAACGCCTTCATATCGACCCAGGGCATACAGACCCGTTCGCACAGGCTCCAGTCCTGCGCGTTGATCAGCGCGTACAGAATCTTCATGCCCAGGTGGGACATGGCGACCTCGTAGGTGTCCGGAAAGCAGAACGCGAAGTGCAGCTCCGCCGCGTCCCAGCTTTTGAGTGCCGTATTCATCTCGCCGCCCGTGTACCGGGGCGCTTTTTGCACCTTTTCCAGCATGGCCTCGATCTTTTCCTGATTCAAAGAGGCAGCCTCCTCCTCGCGCGCCGCTTCGTGGCGGCATATAAACGCAGAATATATTTTATCAGCCTCGCCCGCCAATGTCAATGAGCCTGGCGGCAAAAAACGACGCGCTTCCCCGTGACAGTTGGGCGCTCCCCGCGTATCTTTGGGACGTCCGCGTGGATGATTGATCGCAAAGTTCTTCCCAATTCGACCGCTTTGTGCTATCCTTGACGCATACCGGAAAGGCGGAGATTGAGCATATCTCCCCGAGCGAAGAAAGGAGCTATCCATTGATGAAACGCAAATCACGAACCGGCGCGGTAATCCTGGCAGCGGTGGTGCTGGCAGTGCTCGTCGTCTGGAGCGGCTTTTACCGCGTCGGACAGGGCGAGGAGGCGCTGGTGCTGACCTTCGGCAGGGTGACGGACACCAACGGCCCCGGTCTGTACTGGCATATGCCGCTTGTGCAGCAGGTCATCAGCGAATCGGTGACGACAATCCACACCCGCGAGTACGGCTTCCGCACGACGCGGCAGGGCAGCGCGGGCAAGGCCGCGTCCTACGCTGACGAAACTGACGAGGGCGTGATGCTGACCAACGACAACAGCATCGTCTCGCTGGAAGCCATCTACCAGTACACCATCCGCGACGTGAAGGAGTACCGCTTTGATGTGGACGACCCGGAGGGCACCTTGCAGCTGGCCTTCGAGGCAGTCATCCGCCGCAACATTCAGAACCGTTCCCTGGACGACGCGCTGCTGAACAAGGAGGAAATCGAGCGCGAGGTGCTGCCCGACTTCCAGGCGCTGATCGACAGCTATGAGATGGGCGTAAAGATCAACGACGTGCGCATCCAGAACATCACCGTTCCCCAGGCCGTTGCCGCCGCCTATGAGGACGTGAACAACGCCAAGAATGAAAAGACCAAGCGGCTGGACGAGGCGGAGCGCTACAAGAACAACGTGCTGCCCACGGCCCGCTCCAATGCGTACCGCGTATTGCAGGAGGCCGAGGGCTACAAGGCGGAAACCGTCGCCGCCGCGGAAGCGGACGTGGCGGTGTTCAAGGCGGTTTACGAAAAGTATCGCCTCGCGCCGGAAATCACCCGCACCCGGCTGATGATTGAAACCCTTGAAGATATCCTGACCGCTTCCGGCAAGCTGTATCTGGTGGACGGCGGAAGCGGCACGACGAAGCTGCTGACGCTGGACGGCCTGCCGACGGCTTCGGAAGGCGCGGCGGCGGCCATCGGAGGTGAATAACGCAATGCAATGGAACAATGCCACGAATCCTGAGCGCCCCATCAACTACCACGAAACGAAGCGGCGCGACTTTTTCCGCAAGCACGGCGGCAAGCTGATCCTTGCAGGCGTGATCGCCCTGGCGGTAATCATCCTCCTGTCGGAAAGCCTGTTCGTCGTCGGCGAATCGGAGCAGGCCATGGTCAGCCGGTTCGGCGTGATCAAGCGGCTGATCCTCAACGACGGGAACGACTTCCATGAAAAGTACGCGGGCCAGCTTACGGAGGAAATCACGACCTCCGGTTCGGTGAAGATCGAGCGCGGCAGCGGGCTGCACTTCAAGGTTCCCTTCGTGGACAAGGTGGAAACGTACTCCGCCCGGCTGTACACCTACGTTTCCGACAGCGAGGTCGTCAACACCCTGGAGAAGAAGCAGTACTACATCACAACCTACGCCCAGTGGCATATCACCGACCCGGCGCTGTTCAGCCTGAAGCTGGGCGGCATGACCGCGGCGGAAAACCAGCTGGACAACATCATTCATCCCGTAATCGTGCAGGCCATCAACCGCATGGTCGCCGACGACTTCATCAGCAACAAGGACGCGCTCAACGCCGCCCTGCAGGATGGGCTGACGACCATCAATCAGGATATGTGCATCCGCGGCATCGAGGTGGTGGACATTCAGATTCACCGGACGATCCTGCCCACGGCCAATGTCGAGAGCACCTATGCCCGGATGCAGGCGGATCGCGCCAAGGTCGCCCAGCAGCTCCGCTCGGAGGGTGACGAGGAATACAACAAAGCGGTCGCGGCGGCTGATCTGGAGGCTCGGCGCATTGAGGCGGAAGCCATCAGCCAGGCGGGCATGACCCGCGGCGAGGCCGACGCGGAGGCCGCCGAAATCTACGCCGAGGCCTACGCGGTCGACGCGGATTTCTATGGCTACTGGCGGTCGCTGCAAGCGCTCAAAAACGCCATCGGCGAGGACGCTACCCTCGTGCTTGATCCGGAGCATCCCCTGCTGGCGGATCTGCTCCGGCTGATCAAATAACGGCCATTTGTCCCGGAAGAGAAGAAAAAGGAGGTTTGCTATGCCTATCAACGTTCCGCTGATCGTCGGCATTGCGGTCGCGGTGCTCATCCTCATCACTTTCCTGTGCAACTACATCAAGGTGCCGCCGAACGTCGCGCTGATCGTATCCGGCCGGCGGCGCAAGTACCGCGTCAAGGGCGAGGACGGCAAGGAGGTCGTCAAGGAATTCGGCTACCGCATCGTCCGCGGCGGCGCGACCTTCGTCATCCCCTTCTTCGAGCGGGTCGACCGGCTGAATCTGGGGATCATGCAGGTGGACATCAAAACGACTCAGCCCGTGCCCAGCCAGGAATACATCGGCATGATGGTCGACGGCGTGGCCAACATCAAAATCGGCAGCGACGACGTGTCCGTCGCCACGGCGGCGGAGCAGTTCCTGGGCTGGAAGCAGGCGGACATTGCCGCCGTCGCCATGCAGGTGCTGGAAGGCAATATGCGCGAGATCATCGGCCGGATGACCATCGCCGATCTGGTGCAGAACCGCGACAAGTTCGCCCAGGAAACCCAGCGCGCCGCGACGACCGACATGAAAAACATGGGCCTTGAAATCGTCAATCTGACGATTCAAAACTTCGCCGACAACGACGGCGTGCTGGACACCCTGGCGGTCAAAAACATCGCCGAGAAGAAGCGCGACGCGGACATCGCCCGTTCGGAAGCGGAGCGCGATACCGTCATTCGCCAGTCCATCGCCGATCAGGAGGGCAACAAGGCCCGCACCGAGGCGAACGCCCGCATCGCCGAGCAGGACAAGGAACTCGAATTGCAGCGCGCGAAGTTCCGCGCCGAGCAGGATCGCGCCAAGGCAGAGGCCGACCTGTCCTACCAGGTGCAGCAGGAGTCAAGCCGCAAGGCGCTGGAAACCGAGCGTGCCGCCGCCGAGCTGATCCGTCTGCAAAAGGAAACCGAGCTGCAGGCCCAGCAGGTGCAGATTCAGCGCGAGAAGCTGTCCGTCGAGGTTCGCGAGCGCGCCGAGGCCGAACGCGACGCGAAGATCGCCGAAGCCGAAGCGAAGCTGATCGAAGCCCAGAAGGAAGCCGAGGCGCGGCTCATCCTTGCGCAAAAGGAAGCGGAAGCCATCCGGCTCAAGGGCGAGGCCGAGGCGGACGCCATGTTGAAAAAGGCGGAGGCCATGCAGCGTTACGGTCAGGCAGCGATGATGCAGATGATCGTCGACAAGCTGCCCGACATGGCGCGCGCCGTCAGCGAGCCGCTGAGCAAGACGGACAAGATCATCCTCTTTGGCGAAGGCGGTGCGACCTCTATGGCGCGGGACACCGCCGGAGCCATGCTGCAAACCTTCGAGGCCGTCAAGGACGCGGTGGGGCTGGACATTCCCAAGATGCTCCGCGACGTATCCACCGGCGGGCTGATCGGCAAGGCCGCGGCGGAAGACGCGGACGCCGCCAAGGAACCGGCGGAGGAAAATCAATAAACGAAAACGGGCGGCGCCGTATCATGCAGCGCCGTCCGCCCTTTTATGTCAAAGTCCGACGGCCCGAGTGCTTGTCGGCATCGCCTTGATGATTGTAAAATATTTTGCCCATCGCCTGCCATACTAACGGCGAGGTGAGCGTATGGGTCGGCTCTTTTGGATCGGCGCGGCGGGCTATCCGCTGCTGGAGCTTGCCGCGCGCGGGCGTACCCACCCCAGCATGGCGCTGGCGGGCGGCGTTGGTGCGGAAATCATTGGAAAAGCAAGAAAAACAGGGCTATCGCGCCCTTGTCAGGCCGCCCTGTCCGGGCTGGCGATCACAGCGGTAGAGGCAGCGGTCGGGCTGACCTTCAACCGCCGCCATCAGGTGTGGGATTATCGCGACAGGCCGCTGAACTGGCGGGGACAGGTGTGTCCCCTCTACACCGGCCTGTGGTGCGCGCTGAGCTACGGCGCGCTGTATGCCCTTGACAAGGCGGAGACGCGGTTTTACAATGGAAGCATTCGGAGGAAAGGAGTCCTTCCCGTTGCGAAAGACCTTGCTGATTTGGCTGGCGATCATTTTGATAACCCTGTCTGCCTTCCCGGCGCAGGCGGAGAGCTTTTCCACGGAAACCGTGCCGCTGACGGACGGCGAGAAGCTCCTGCGCGGCTATGACGCAGACAAGGGCTATGTGTACGTTTCCTTCGGGCGCTATCCCTACGAGAAAAACGGCGCCGTCCGCCCCTGCGTATGGTGGGTGCTCGCCATCGAGAACAACTATGCGCTGCTGCTGAACAACTATGTCGTCGACGCGGAGCCGATCCACCACGAAAAGAAGAATCAGCCCACCTGGAAGGATCACGATATCTACACCTATCTGGACACCACCATGTTGGAAACCATGTTTAACGACGAGGAAGCCGCGGCGTTGGAGGACAGAGTCGAAATCGGCCGGTTGTTCATCCTGGACAACGCCGCGCTGATGAACCTCGACTACGGCTTCCGCCCCATCTATACCAAGGTGGAAAAGGAGCGCGAATGCTCCGCCACGCCCTGGGCGCGCGCCGTCAAAAAGGCCTACTCCGAGGGCGGAACAGGGAAAACCTGGTATTGGTCGCGCACCCATCGGGACGTATCCCATCAGGGCTATCAATGCCTGATCGGCTATAACGGCCACATCTCCATGGGCGGCTACCTGCGCATCGGTGGCATTCGTCCAGCCTGCTATGTGGACTGCTCCCTGCTGGACGGCGCGTCCGGCTCCGGCACGCTCGAGGATCCCTATCTGTTTGATTTATCGCGCTGAGCCGCATTTGGCGCTTTTTCCCGGCCTCATACAGGCCGGGCTTTTTCGTTCTCGGCGATTTCCTCCGCCAGCGCGGCGGCTCTCGCCATGGCCGCCCCAAGCAGCGCCTCCGCATCGTTTTCGATAAGGTCAAGCCCCTGCGCGGACAGCGCCGTAAACCGCGCAACGCCCAGCGCCTTCAGCACCGCCCGCATATAGCCCGCGCCCCAGTCGTTCTCCCCGATCGGACTGCCCGCCGTCGTCAGGTACACCGCCCGCGCGCCGCGGCACATTCCGACGCAGCGGCTGCCCTCGTAGTGGAAGGTCAGGTTGCGGACGTAGCAGTGCTCCACCCACAGCTTCAGCGCGGACGGAAACGACAGATCCCAGTAGGGCGCGGCGATCACGACCAGATCCGCCGCTTGCAGCCGAACGGCGGGCGCAAACAGCGGATCATCCCAGGCGCGGCGGTCGCACAGCGCTTCCTTGCGTCCGAGCAGCGCCGCGTCCACCGGCGCAAGCGTCGCGGGGTAGAGCGTCTCCTCCGTTACCTCGCACGGCATAAGCGCCGTCAGGGTTTTCAAAAAGGCGCGCGCCAGGCGCAGCGTGCGGGAATCCTTCCCGCGCGGGCAGGCGTTGACAAAAAGCAGCTTCATGGGCCGCTCATCTCCTCTCCGTCGGACGGTTCGTCCTCGTAAAAATACCATTCCCGCCCGCCAAAACCCTTCTTTTTCTATGCAGGCAAGCAGGATTTTTCGTCCCCTGGTCGAACTATGTTAGTGGATTCCAGAACAAAATGAACGGAGGACATGATACAATGAAAAAGATCATTTCTCTTTTGATCGCCCTGGCGCTGTGCCTGTCCGTGGCGGTCGTGCCAGCCATGGCCGACGACAGCCTGTCCGTCGCCATCGTGGTGGCCGGTACGCTGGGCGATCGCTCCTTCTATGATTCCGCCAACGAGGGATTGCAGCAGCTGGCGGCCGACATGGGCGTGACCCCCAAGGTCTTTGAGTGCCGCGAGGACGCCTCCCTGTTCGAGAGCAGCCTGGTGGACGCCGCTGAGAACTACGACGTGGTCGCCGCCGTCGGCTGGCAGTTCTGGGACGCGCTGGCCGGTACCGCCGATCAGCCCGGCGTGCCCGCCGACTTCCCCGACGTCAAGTTCATTTTCATTGACAACGGCCTGGACGGCGTGGGCGACAACCTGATGAGCATCGTTTACGCGCAGAACGAAGGCTCCTTCCTGACCGGCTACATCGCCGCCAAGATGAGCAAGACCGCCAAGATCGGCGTGGTGGGCGGACAGAACAGCGACACCATCAACGACTTCATCGTCGGCTACGAGGCGGGCGCGCAGTATGCCAATCCCGACATTGCCGTCGAGCGCCAGTATACCGAGGATTTTGAGGATCCATCCAAGGGCAAGGAGGCCGCGCTGGCGCTCTACGATGGCGGGTGCGACATCGTGTTCGCGGTGGCCGGCAAGACCGGCGAGGGCGTGTTCGAGGCCGCGGCCGAGACCGGCAACTACGCCATCGGCGTGGATAGCGACCAGAAGTACATCAACCCGGACGTGATCATCTGCTCCATGGTCAAGGACGTGGGCAAGTCCATCTACAACACGATTGCCGACCTGGACGCGAACTTCCAGGGCGGTCAAATCTGGACGGCCGACATGGCGACGGGCTACATCGACGTGGCCTATGGCGACGAGACGATGACCCAGCAGGTTTCCGACGAGCTGAAGGCAGAGGTTGAGGCGCTGAAGGCAAAGATCGTCAGCGGTGAGATCATCGTGCCCTCCGCGCTGAAGTAATCCTGGCTTTTTCTGAGGGCGGCGGACGGTTCCCCGCCCTCTTTCTTTTGCAAAGGAACAATCAGCAAGCGAGGCGATTCCATGGGGAACGAACCGATCGTATCCTTCCGTCATGTGTCCATGCAGTTTCCGGGGGTGCTCGCCAATGACGACGTGTCGCTGGACATTCGCCGGGGCGAGGTGTTTGCGCTGGTCGGCGAAAACGGCGCGGGAAAATCGACGCTGATGAACATCCTCTATGGCATGAACGAGCCGACCAGCGGGCAGGTGTTCATCAAGGGGAAGCCCATGACGCGCTTCTCGCCCAGCGAGGCGATTGCCCGCGGCGTGGGCATGGTGCACCAGCACTTCATGCTCGTTCCCTCCTTCACCGCCGCGCAGAACATCGTGCTCAACCGGGAGCCGCGCAAACACGGCCTTTTCTACGACTTCCGCAAGGCCACGGAAATCACCAATCAGCTGGTCGCGGAGTACGGCTTGCAGGTGAACCCAACCGACCGGGTGTCGGAGCTGAGCGTCGGCCTGCAGCAGCGCGTCGAGATCCTGAAAACGCTCCATCGCGGCGCGGACGTGCTGATTCTGGACGAGCCGACCGCCGTGCTGACCCCGCAGGAGACGGACGAGCTGTTCACCGTGATTCGCCGGATTGTCCGCGAAAAGCAGATGACCATCATCATCATCACTCACAAGCTCTACGAGGTGATGGCGATCTCCGACCGGGTTGGCGTAATGCGTCAGGGCCGCCTGGTGGGCGTGGAAAACACAGCCGACGTGAACGAGCGCATCCTCGCTTCGATGATGGTGGGCCGCGAGGTGCTGCTGGACGCGCTCGACCGACAGGATCCGGACGTAAGCGACAACGAGGTCGCCGTCGCGCTGGACAACGCGCAGGCGGTGGACAATCGCGGCCTGCCCGCCGTCCGCGGCATTACGCTGAACCTGCATAAGGGCGAGATTCTTGGCATCGCAGGCATTGAGGGCAACGGTCAAAGTGAGCTGATCGAGGCGATTACCGGAATGCGTCCGCTCAGCGGCGGCGACGTCCGCATCGGCGGGGTCAGCGTGCGCGGTAAAACGCCCGGCGAGGTGCGCGCGCTCGGCGTGGCGCACGTCCCGGAGAACCGGCTCACCACCGGTGTTTCCGCGCCGGCGGATGTAACCGACAACCTGATCGTCGGCAAGGAAGCACGCCCGGAATTCTCCTTGAGGCGCATCCACATGAAGCGCCGCGCCGTTCGCCGTTACGCTGAGGACGTGGCCAAGCAGTACGACATCCGCGGCGCGGGCGTAGATACGCCGGTTGGCAGCCTGTCCGGCGGCAATATGCAGAAGGTCGTCGTCGCGCGGGAGTTCTCCTTCGACACGCCTGTGCTGATCATCTCCCAGCCGACCCGCGGCGTTGATATTGGCGCGATGGAGTTTATCCATCAGAAGATCATGGAGAAACGCAACGCGGGCTGCGCCATCCTGCTTGTCAGCGCTGATCTGGACGAGCTGTACCGCCTTTCCGACCGCCTGGCAACCATCTACGAGGGCCGGATTACCGGCGTATTCGCCCCGGACAAGATAGAAAAAACGGAGATCAGCTACTACATGACCGGCGGCGGAAGGGAGGAACAGGCATGAAAGGAAAGCTACGCGGCGAATATTTGCTGTCCCTGATGATCAGCGTCGTGGCGGCGCTGGTGCTGGGCGGCGTAATCATGGCGCTGACCGGCCACCCGCCGCTGGAGGGCTATGCGCTGATGGTCAAGGGCGCGTTCGGCACGCCCCGTGCAATCGGCAACACGCTGGCCAAGTCCGCCACGCTGTGCCTGACCGGCCTCGCGACGGCCATTGCCGCGCAGGCAGGCATCTTCAACGTGGGCGGCGAGGGTCAGCTCTACTTGGGCGCCATCGCGTCGGCCATCGTCGGCGCGCGCCTGACGGGCGTGTCCCCCTGGATCGGCGTGCCGCTGTGTCTGCTCACCGCTATGCTGGCCGGCGGCCTGTACGCCTGGGGCCCGGCGGTGCTCAAGGTCAAGCTCAAGGTCAACGAGGTCATCACGACCATTATGCTCAACTCGGCGGCCATTTACTTCTGCTCCTACCTGGCCAACGGCCCCCTCAAAACGGCGGAAAAGGGCATCTCCACCGGCACGGACGCGGTCGATTCCGCGTTCATGTTCAGCCGATTGATCCGCCGCTCCAACCTGACCGAAAGCATCTACCTGACAGCAATCATCGCGCTGATCGTCTGGTATGTGATGAAAAAGACAACCGCCGGTTTCGAGATGAAGCTGACGGGACAAAATCCCCGCTTCGCCCGGTACAGCGGCATTCATTCCGACCGGCTGGCCATTTGGAGCATGGTCGCCTCCGGCGCAATCTGCGGCCTGGTCGGGATGTTCGAGGTGTTCGGTCTGCACAACCGCTTTATCGAGAGCGTGTCCAACGAGTTCTATTTTGACGGGATGCTCGTCGCCATGATCATGCGCTACGACCCGGTGGGCATTATTTTGATGAGCCTGTTCTTCGGCGCGATGAAAATCGGCGGCGCGGCCATGGAGCTGAACGCGGGCATTCCAAGCTCGCTGATCATCATCATTCAGTCCATCATCATCTTCTTTATGGCCGCGGAGTCCGGCATCCGCAATCTGATCAAGGCCAGCCGCACGAAGCGCAGAGCCGCCATGACCGCCGCGAAGGAGGGAAAGGCATGAACGATCTGTCCTCCATTTTCAACATCGGTCTGTTTCAGAACACGCTTCGTACCGCCACGCCCGTGGTGCTGGCCGCGCTCGGCTGCCTGATGACCGATCATGTCGGCATGATGAACATCGGCGTGGAGGGGATGATGCTCACCGGCGCGTTCGCGGCGGTCATGGGCAGCTACCTGTTCGGTCACTGGACGATGGGCCTGGTGTTCGCGATTGCCGTCGGGCTGATCCTGGGGCTGTTTTACGGCGTGTTCGTCATCAAGTTCAAGAGCGACGAGTTCATCATCGGCGTTGCGCTCAACACCTTTGCCGGCGGCTTGACCACCTTTCTGCTGCGGACGCTGACCGGGCAGAGCGGCACCTTCCACGCCCCGAACGGCGCGCTGTCCACCCTGCCCCGGCTGAGCGCCGACTGGCTGAACAAGATTCCCATCGTTGGCGAGCTGCTGAACAACAATACGCTGCTCGTCTATGTGTCCTGGGTGCTGGTGTTCCTGTGCTGGCTGCTGATCTACCGCACGCCGCTGGGCTTCTGGCTGCGCGCCTCCGGCGAGCACCCCGAGTCCCTCCGCTCCGCCGGACGCAGCCCGGAGCGCATGAAGTACTTCGCTTCCCTGCTGTGCGGAATGCTCAGCGGACTGGCCGGCGCGCACCTGGCGCTCGGCTACCTGTCCACCTTCTCGGAGAACATGAGCAACTCCCGCGGCTACATCGCCATGGCCTGCGTCATCTTTGGCCGCTCCAACCCGCCGAAGGTGTTCCTGGCAGCGCTGCTGTTCGGCTTCATTGACGCGGTGGGAATGCGCTCCCAGTCCTTCGGCATCTCCCCCGCCCTCACCGCGACTTTCCCCTATCTTGGCACCGTGCTGATGATGGTGCTCGTGGTGCTGCGCGCCAACTACCGGAAAAAGCACATGGCCCAATAAACGCGCAAAAGCGCTGCCGCGGAGATTGCTTCCGCGGCGGCGCTTTTTACGATTCCGGCGGATGGTCGTCGTCCGGCTTTTTGCCGATCAGACCGCCCGTCATTTCGCTGACGTTCCGCTCTGCCTTGTGCAGTCCGCCTTTGAGCGAACCTGTCGATACCACGCCGTAGACGATCAGTCCAACGACCAGCACGCCGACAACCCATATCACGCCGGTTCCCGCACCCTTGCTGCTCTCGACGATGGGCGCGTCGGTCGCCCCCGCTGTTTCGCCGCCGGAGGGCGCTGCGCGGCTGCTCCTCGTGTCCGACGTGCCCGCGCTCCCGGTTACGCCGCCGTATAGCGCCCGGTAGAGCACGTCCGCCATCATGGGCATACTGACTAACACCCGCTCCCGATCCAGGGTGTATGTGCCGCATTCCAGCAGAATGCTGTGCGGCGCAAGATCCTGATTGTAGGTTCCCTTGCCCATGTAAATATCCTTGATCAGCCCCGGGTACACTTTGTCGCCAATCGCCTTTACCTGGAGCGCAAACGCTTTGTTGACCTCCATATTTTGATTGCCGCGTCCCACTAACAGGCGAACCTTGCTGGCCTTCTTGCCGCCGATGGTTGTCGCATACTCGTCCGGATCCGGAATACCGTCACGGTGAATGTCCAGCAAAGCGTCCGGCCCTGTTTTCAGCAGCTGCACCGCCGTCTGCCGGGAGCGGCGGTACGCCCCCGCGTCATGGGGGTGATGCAATGCGTCCGACGCTTCCGCCTCCGCGCCGCGTTCCTCCAGCGCATCCGCCAGCGCCGCGGCCACCTGATAGATGCTTCCCCGCTTGTCGTCGCTGTAGGTGCCGTCCGTCGGCTGATAGCTTTCGTCACTGTGGGTGCAGTAGAGCGCGATCATCCGGTCGTTCATGGCGCTGACCGGTAGCGCGGTATCCGCCTCCAGCCAGCTCACGTCCGGCATTTCCGCTTTGCCCTTTTCCTCAACCAGCGCCTGGTCGCCCTCGACGCGAACCACCTCATACAGCCTGTTGTCCGACGAGATATAGCTGTCGCCCGCCTCCGGCTCGTAGCAGACGATTGTCAGCCGCTCTCCCGAGGCCGTCACCAGCGCCCAGACCTTTTCCTCCTCGGCCTGCGCGACGGCTGCGCAGAGCAGCAAAAACGCCAGTAGCAGACCCAACAGCCGCTTTTTCATCAATGTCCACCTCCCGAATGGCGGCGTGCGCGCACAACCCGCTCCATCGTTTCGCCGACAAGCTCCGTCAGCAGCACCGCAAGCATCCCGCTGATGACCACCGTATCCACGATGCCAGCGCCGCCGAGCACCAGCTGCTGGGCAACGCCGCGCTGCCAGTTGACCAGCGCCGTGACCACGTCCGCCAGGATCACGCCAATCACGCCGCAAACGAACGCGCCCCGTCGGCTCCTGCCCAGCACACAGGCAATCACGCCGCCTGACAGGCCATAGAGCAGGTTTGGCTCAATCGCCATCGCCTCCGGCTCGTCCGGCAGGAGCATGGAGAGGCCATAGATCGCCGCGCCTGTCAGCACCGCGCCAAGCAGCGACCGCCACACCTCGATCGGCTCGTCAGCGTTAATCAGTAGATAAACACACACGCCCAGGGGAATCAGCGCGCCGCCGATCGAAAAGGATACAAGTCCCAAGCTGATATTGGGAAGCAGCGTGCCGATGAACATCGCCGCGATCAAAAGCAACGCGGCACGGTCGGACAGGCGCATCCTGTCCAGAACCCGTTCCAGCACGCCAAAGAACACAAGAATCGCCACCACCGTCAGGATCAGCGTACCCAGCGACATAATATCCTCCAGCTCTCCATGATGATGGCACTATCTTGCCCGGGGCACAAAGAAATAAAACGCAAATTATTTCCAACATTGCTTGACGTTGCGGTAGAAATTTGGTACAATTCATATATCTTATTTCTCACCTACGCTTGGCAGCATTTGTGCCGCGCTTTGCGTAACGAAAAAGAGCCGTTTTCATAGGGAGGAGCGCCCGCGTACTATCGCAGGCGTCAAAAAGTATGGTGGAGGCTTATGATGAACCTTGAACGAGAATTGATTTTGGGTTTTCTGGAGGAGGACAATATTCAGCGGGCTTATTTTCGCATTCGTCCTCTGCTGACCCCGGCGGGAGAAGCTCAGCTGGAAGCCGACAAGCGTTGGCCGGACAACGGCTGCCTGCGCATCGTACCGGATAAGAATGAGCTGCATACCTTCAAGGATCGGATGCGCTCCCTCGGTTCCTACTGTCTGCTGAACCTGCGCGGCGTGGCGCCGGAGGCAAACAAAATCCGCACGAACAAAAATTATCGTCCGGAACGCGGGGAAACCAATCAATTTATTTTATACTCCGATATTGTCAGCCCGCTGCCTGAGCGCATCTTTTACGAGGTGTTGACAGGCAGTGCGGCTGATTTTGCTGCGCTGGCGGGTCAGGCGATTACGCCTCTATACTACATTCAAGAGGGCGACACGCTCTACGGCCCGGTTCGCCGCGACGCGCAGGAAGCGCCAAAGCCCGCTGCCGAAGCGACCGGCGTTCTGTACACGGTGACCTGCCCGGATGAAACGACGCATCAAATTCTCTGCATTCCCGAGGAAGCGCCCGACGTGTCCACGGAGCCTGCGCCCGCGCCAAGGAAAGACGAAACGCCGCTTCCCCTCGGAAAGCCGCTTGAAATTCTCGACCAATCGAAGTCCTTTGACGAAACGCTCCACACCCTTGAGCAGCCGCTCTCCAAGGGCGCAAATCTGCTGCACGGATCGCGCGAGAGCGCTCCGGCTGAACCGTCCGACGCGCCAAAGCTCGCTGCCAACGCGCAGCTTAACGGCACGCCCCTGTATCGCGCGCCGCTGAAAACGTCCGTGCGTCCGCCGAAAAACCGCGTGCAGGAGGTTGTCGCGTCGCAGTGGATGGTCGGCCGCTACGAGCCGCCCGCCGCGCCGCTGCCTGCCGGTGCGACGATGAATCATGTGGAGAATCCCGTTGAAAACGCCTGCCGAAGCCTGAAGGAGGCCTGGCGCGTTCCCGAAGCGCAGGAGCAACTGATGAATCAGATTCTCGCGCTGGACGGGATGTGCGCGCGTCTGGTGCCGCACCTTGCGGAATCCGCCGGCGGCACGGCGCTGCAAAAAGTGCTCCAAAATCGGCTGGCGGACGTGGAGGCCGAGCGCCTGAGCGCCCTGATTCAGCTTGATCGCGCCAAGGAGGATTTGCAGAGCTTTCGCGCGGCCGCCATCGACAGCGCAACGAAAGAAGCCCGCAAATCGCTGGACGAGCTGACCGTGGAGCAGGAACGCTGCAAATCAAGTATCGCCGTCCTGCGCAAGGAGATGGATGCGCTGACGGCCCAGCGAGACGCGCTGACGGCGCGCATTGACAGCCTGCAACACAACGAGCTGCCCGCAACGCTGGCGAAGGTTCTTGCCGACGCGCAGATGGTCGCGCCAATGGCAGACTTTCCGCTGCGCATGGCCTGCCGGAGCGGCGCGCTGTGTGAGGCTGACGAGATGATTTCCCGCTCGCAGGCCGCGCTTTCTCGCTGTGGCGCATCCGGTGAGCGCAACGAGGTAATTGCGCTGCTGACGTTGCTTGCTGTCAGCCCGCGCATCGGTGTGACCACGCAAACGCCCGCTCCCGCGTTTACAGCGGCTCGCAGCTTGGCCAGTGCGTTGGGCTGGCAGGGAGGACTGGCACAGCAGCTTTCGTCGGATCAGCGGCCTGTTCTTTCTCCCCGCCCGGCGGACGCGACGCCTGCTGTTTTGATGACAGCGCTTGGCGGCGCGGCGCTGTTGCCCGGTGTCACCCGGGTTATGGTCGCGCGAGACAGCGCCATCCTGACCCGGACGGCTGCCTATGAGGCCGAACCCTGGCCGATTCTTCCGTTGCCACGGATGGGCTTTGTAACGGAACCTGCCGCCGACGAATCAGTCGTGCCGGTCAGCGCCGCTTCCCTCGCCCGGTTGCAGGACAAGGCCTGCGCGACCGACGAGGAGATTGACCTGGTGCTTCAGCCGCTTTATACGCTTGTCGCTCCGCTGTCCGGCAAGGCTGCGATTGAGCTGCACCGCTTTGTTGCCATCTGCGCCGGACTCATGGACGGCGGGCTTGCCGCCGCCATCGACTGGGCGATCCTGCTCTGGCTGCTGCCCGCGATGGATCGCTCCGCCAAAACACAGGCGGCGCTCCTGCCGCTCCTGGAGGAATACCCGCTTTCCCTGAAATACATGGCGAACTGATTGACTTTCCAAACGCTGCCGCTTCTTTTCAAGAAGAAGCGGCAGTGTTTTTGTACGCCAATGTTCTGGATGCAAGTCAAGGCTCGACGAAAAGATAGGGAAGCAAAAAACGATCTTTCGCCGCGACAACGAACAGAGGCGCACCTTGCATGAGTACCTGCTCGGTCTAACCGCTGCTGACCTGCGGACAGAGACAGAGCAAAATCAGACCAACGGTGAATCGATCTAAAAGTAACTGGAAGATGTCACGTCACTCTATGCAGTAAGCGCAAAAAAAGAAGCCAGTCGTGTAAACACGACGAACGTCAGGCTTACGCGTGGCGTTCCTTCTAGCTTCGATCTTAGTATAGCAGACTTGTTGGACGGCGTCAAGGACTATTTTTCGGATGTTCTGTCGGCGGATGTCATTAAGAAGTTTGGCATGGAAAGAAAGCCGACGGAAATCACGGGAAATTTAAGGTATTCCAAGCGCGAGAACGATCAATCCCTCGCCCTGTGGGACGACGCGCTGGTGGAGGCGGCGAAGGAGACAAGGAAGCCGAGGGTGGGTATTACGATGGAGGAAGCCGGTAATACGACGCAGTACTTAATCAGGGATCGCCGGGGAAATGAAGTGACAATGACGGAGGACGACTTCGAGGAAAATAAAAAGTTGGTGGCAAGGATGAAACCTGTCGCCGTATTGGAAGGGAACAAATTTGAACGAGAAGATGGAATAAAACCACGAGATCGTTTTAATGAATACTTTAACAGTATTGGGAACATAGCAAAGAATGATATTTTTGGCGAGGTGATGTTGGAGAAAAGCGGAGCAAAGCATCTGGAAAGATTTTTGAGCAACAAAAAAGCGGCACTGCTGCCTGCCGTAAAGACTGTAATTGAACAAGGAAAGGTTATCGACATTGACCAAAACCACAAAGGGAAATTCCCTACAGCCATCATAGCCGCGCCCGTAGTGCTTAACAGCGAGATATATTATATGGGCGTTGCCATTCGGCAGGTTAATGGATACGAAAATCGGTATTATATCCATGAGGCAGCATTGGTAAATGGAAATCAGGATGATTATCTTACTCAAAAACCGGGGCGCGTGGCCTTGTCGGGTTCAGATAATCATCCTGACCCCTATACGATACTAAAAACGATAAGGAAATACAATGGCGTAAAAGGTCAAACGGGAAAACAATTTTCCCTGCGGGAATACAGCGAGCACCAGAAAGAGAACTGGAAGAACAGCAAGCTGATCAACATCTACGAAAGCGACGAGCAGCTTCTGGCCTTTATTGAGCGTGCGCTGAAAGACCGAAGCTACAAGGGGAAGATGTACTTCGGCCAGATTGGCAGTGAATTGGCGCAGGCGGTCTATGATGAAACAGGAGTGGAGACGGAAGGACTGAATCTGGCGCTTGATTGCAATGAAATACGGAAGATCATGAAGGATCATGGGAGGGAAGAAACTGAAATTCCAAGAGGGCAAGTGCCTGTCACGGATGATGATTTCAAGCAAATTAAAGACATCATTCAATCTCCTGATACGATTGAACTTTCAGATGAAAAATATGAAGGACATAACGCTATTTTGTTCAGCAAAAATGTGCGTGGAAAGCAGACGGTCGTGACGTATGTTGTGAGTAGTAAACATGATCTGCGAGTGCAAACCATGTATATTACAAAACAAAAAAGAGCCTTGCCCAGGGGATTAGTGCAAGCGCCTCTGTCAAACGTCCGAAACGTGCCTGGGTACAGCTCCACCCATAGTATATCCCAAACCAGCGAAGAAAACAACCCCTCTG
>CAZRLM010000007.1:0-41329 GCA_964600835.1 uncultured Oscillospiraceae bacterium | reverse complement strand
GCACCGGCGCCGCCAAGGCCATCGGCCTGGTCATCCCCGAGCTGAACGGCAAGCTGATCGGTTCCGCCCAGCGCGTGCCCGTGTGCACCGGCTCCACCACGATCCTGGTGGCGGTCGTCAAGGGCCAGGACGTGACCGTTGATTCCGTGAACGAGGCCATGAAGGCCCAGTCCTCCGAGTCCTTCGGCTACAACGTGGAGCCCATCGTCTCCTCCGACGTGATCGGCATGAAGTACGGCTCCCTGTTCGATGCGACCCAGACCATGGTCGCCAAGCTGGACGAGGATACCTACCAGGTGCAGGTTGTGTCCTGGTACGACAACGAGAACAGCTACACCAGCCAGATGGTTCGCACCATCAAGTACTTCGCGGAGCTGAACTAAGCGGCTCGAAAGGCTTCACTTGATGAAGCCTTGACGGACGGAATGAAACAGTGGCCCCTCTTTCCGACGGCTTTTGCCAGAGGAAAGAGGGGCTTTTTGTATGCGTCCGAATGATTGCAATCTGTGATGACCTGATCATTCTCTGAAATCAAACAATTGTTTCGGCGTGATTTCCAGCACTTCGCAGAGCTTGAAAATCACATCGAAAGAAACGCCCGCGTTGCCAAGCTCGATGGCGCTAATGTGGCTTCGGTCTATCTCGGCCAGCTCGGCCAATTTCATCTGGGTCAGTCGCTTCTTTTTGCGATAATATACCACGTTCAAGCCAAACTGCTCGTAATACTTTTTATACGCCGCCTTCATTCGCCTCACCTCGCGTCATTTTAATCGAGATGAAGCAAAGCATAAACCTTGTTAAAATGTCATTATGTGATAAGAACCTGGTTTCATATGTGCTTCTGGCTTGGCCTGATTTCATACATCATTGTGGCTGCCATGCCTGACGTTGCCATGCGAGGAAAAATCGCCAGAACAAACGCGCTTCTTGAAGAACTGCTCAATGCGCAAAATCCTGCGGCGTGCGGAAGGCATACTGCCCCGGTCAACGCGCAGGTGCTTCCGCAATCAGCCGCCTATGCGCCTCAGCTCGGGGCGCAAAACAGATATACCGCTGAGGATGGATGGATTTGCGGATACTGCAAAACGTTCAACGCGCCAACCGCGACGTTTTGCGTAGGATGCGGCAAAAGGAGGTCAGTGGAAGCGTAAAGCGAATCGCCTTCATTTCTCCTGAACGTTTCCGGTCACGCCCGCCGGCGTGTAGTGTGCCCGGCAAGCGGCATCACAAAACCCTCCCGCTGCAAACGATGCGGCGGGAGGGTTTTGCGCGCTGCTTGGCAGGGCGGCGCTCACGCGTCGGCCGGACGGGCGAGGATCAGCTCCTGGCCGAGGCGCTTGTAGGTGTCCAGAAACTCCTGCGCCGGCGGCTGATCGGTGATGGTGGCGGTAAAGTCCTTCAGGTCGGCGAAGGTGTACAGGGCCATCTTGCCGAACTTCGAGTGCTCCGTCAGCAGGTAGCTCGCGCCGCTGATGCGCATGGCTTCCCGCTTGATGTTCGCTTCCACCTCGGAGGTGTTGGTGATGCACCCGTTCATCGTGATGCCGTTGCAGCCGATGAACGCCTTGTTCACGTTCAGGCTTTGCAGCTGCATCACCGATTGCAGCCCGACGATGGACTGGGTGTCGCTGTTCAGCGTGCCGCCGATGATCATCGTGGTCAGGGAATAGCGGATGGCGGCGTTGATGACCAGCAGGTTGTTGCTGATGACTGTGACGCCGAGGCGCTTTTTGAGGTGGGGCACCATGTAGGCGACCGTGCTGCCGGAGCCGAGAAAAACGACGTCGTTGTTCTCTACCAGGCGGCTGGCTGCCTCCGCAATGGCTTTCTTGGCTGCCTCCGCGGCCGTGCGCGCGGGCGGAAGCAGGGTGTCGGGCGGAAACGACGCATCGGGTGGAAGCAGCGCTTCGGACACGCCCGACTCGACGGTTCCTGTGCGCACGGCCAGAATACCTCCGTGCGCTTTCTGCACCATGCCGGCCTGCAAAAGCTGGTCAATATCCCGGCGGATGGTGCTGGGGGAAACTTCAAACTGCTTCATGAGTTCCTCATAGGAACAAATGCCGTGCTGCGCCACATAGGAACCAATTTGCGCCAAGCGCTTCGCCTTCATGATCATGACCGACCTTTCTTTGGCATGGTGGAGGGACATGGTTGCGAAAGGAAAAGAGGTAAGAATAGTATATACAAAGCGATGCGAAATGTCAATAGTTGATCAAAATACAATCAGCAGGATTTTGACCGGGCACGCGTTCGCTTTACAGCAGCGGCGGCGCGCGCCGCTTTTCTAAGGAAATCCATGGTCAGACGCGTCCATGAAAAATGTCATAAGATGATCATAAGGATGAAATCATCAGGAAGCCCAGGAAAAATTGACCTGTTTCCGGTCGGAATACGGGAATAAATCGGTGCGAATGCTGCAAAACAGGATATTCAAAAGATTGTCAAATGTGAAAACTGGACAGATAATTGTCAAAAGCTATTGCAAAATGATCAGAATGTGTTATAATGCGAATGAATTAACAAACGTGTTACCATAAAATCATCGAAACAGTATCGAAGCGAAGGCCATCCAAGCGAAATGTGCGAAGGAGGAATTCACGGTGAAGGCGAACCGGCGATGGATCCTCATGGCAAGCCTGATCCTCTGGAGCATTCTGTTTTTTGCAGGCGCGGAAGCGGCGGAACAGCCGCCGTCCTACGCGGAGGCCCGGCAGACCTGGGCGCAGCCGCTGTATGCGGGCGAGATCATCCGGCAGGAAACGGCGCTGTCCCTGACAAGGGGCGACGAGGCGACCGTGCTGCTCGATGTGCCCGAGGACGGCCAGTATGAGCTGTGGCTTGCCTATCGGAACCTGGGCGCATCGATTCTGCCCACGGAGCTGGCCGTCGAGGTGGACGGCGCTGCGCCGTTTCGGGAGCTGAGCAGCGTGCGGCTGCGCTCCGAATGGATCGACGACGGCGCGTTCCCCATCGACCGCTACGGCAACGAGCTGCCCGCGGAGCCGTATCAGGCGCGGAAAACGCTGTGCGCGGCGCTGACGGATTCCTCCGGGCGGACAGCCGATCCGTTCCTGTTTGACCTGACGGCGGGCGAGCACCGCCTGACCTTCCGCCTGACCGACGGCGAGGCGGCCATCGAGGCGGTGGAGCTGCGGGCGCGGGCGGCGGAGAAGCCGCGTCAAACGGGCGATTCCTCTGGCGACGGGCTGATCGTCATCGAGGGCGAGCAGATTGACAGCCGCAACGATTCCGGCATTCGCAGCGGCGCGGCGTACATCACGAGCCTGTCCCCCTACGACGCGACGCGGCGGCTGCAAAACCACCTGGCGGGCGAGTCCTTCTCCTGGGCGGGCGCGACGGTGACCTACCGCTTTGAAGCGGAAAAGGCCGGGTGGTATCGCTTTGGGGCGTTTTACCGCCAGTCGGTGCGCAGCGGCTTTCCCGTGTATGCGGACGTGCTGCTGGACGGCGAGCTGCCCTCCGCAGACGCCCGGGCGGTGGCCTTTGACTATTGCGAGGATTTCCGCCTGATGGCAGCCGGGACGGCGGAGGAGCCGCTGCTTCTCTACCTGACGGCGGGCGAGCACCGGCTGTCTCTGCGCATCAACGCGGAGCGGCTGACCCCGGTGTTCGAGCTGATCGACCGCCTGAACGACGAGATCAACACGCTGACGCAGGAGATCATCCGCCTGACCGGCGGCGTGTCCGGCGACCGGTATCGCAGCTACCACCTGCTGTCCTTTATGCCGGATGTGCCGGAAAAGCTGAACGGCTGGGCGCTGGAATGCGAGGAAATGCTGCAAACCATGACGGCCTCCTTTCCGGACACGACGGCGTTCTCCTATCTGGAGCTGAGCGCGATGCAGCTGCGCAGCCTGGCGGAGGAGCCGGAGGAGCTGCCCCGTCGCCTGGACGAATTGTCCACCGGAGCCAGCAGCGTGTCGAAGTACCTCTCGCAGCTGTTGAGCGACCTGTCCCGCAACGATTTGAGCATTGACCAGCTGTATCTCTATCAGGACGGCGCGGCGCTGCCCGAAAAGCCGGGCGCATGGCAGGCTTTCACGATGGACGTGGCCCGCTTCTTCGGTTCCTTTAACCAGCGCAGCTATACCATCGGTCGCGGGGATGAAAAAAATTTGCAGGTCTGGATGTGCGAAAGCCGGGCCTTTGTGGAAACGCTGCAAAGCCTGATCGACACCGACTTCACCCCCAAGACCGGCATCACGGTGGATCTGTCCATCATGTCCACGGAGAGCAAATTAGTGCTGTCCAACGCCGCGGGCAACGCGCCGGACGTGGCGCTGTCGATGGGTCTGATCACGCCCTCCTACCTGGACGTGCGCGGGGCGCTGCTGGATCTGACCGCCTTCCCGGACTTTCCGGAGGTGGCGGCGCGCTTCAACGAAAACCTGTTCCTGCCCTTCCTCTATGACGACGGCGTGTACGCCCTGCCCCAGCAGGTGAACTTCTGGGTGCTGTTCTATCGCAAGGACATTTTGAACTCCCTGGGGCTGGAGGTGCCCGATACCCTGGAGGACGTCCGGCAAATGCTGCCGACGCTGCAAACCTACGGCATGAACTTCTTCTACCCCACCGCCGGGATGGGCGGCACAAAGACCTTCGACGGCACCCTGCCGCTGATCATGCAGAGCGGCGGCAGCATCTACGGCGACACCCTGGGCGCGACGACGCTGGACAGCGAGGAGGCGCTGGCGGGCTTCCGCGAGCTGACGGAGCTGTTCACGATTTACGCCCTGCCGGTGGACTCCGGCTCCGGCTTCTACCAGCGCTTCCGCGACGGCACGATGCCCATCGGCATCAGCAACCTGTGGACGTACAACACGCTGGCCAACGCCGCGCCGGAGCTGAACGGCCTGTGGGACATCGCCGTGATTCCCGGTCTGCAAGGCGCGGACGGCTCCGTCTCCCGGTGGACGACCGGCACCATGAAGGGCATGGGCATCATGGCCGACACGGAGATGCCAGAAGAGTCCTGGGAATTCCTGAAGTGGTGGTCGTCGGCGGAAACGCAAAGTGCCTACGCCAATATGATGTTCCGCACCTATGGTCAGGACTGCCTGTGGACGAGCGCCAACAGCGAGGCGTTCTCCCTGTTGCCCATCCGCGCAAGCCACAAGGAGGTCATCCTGGAGCAGATGAGCTGGATGAAGGACGCGCCCTGGTGCCTGGGCACCTACATGGTGGAGCGCGAGCTGTCCAACGCTTTCCTGTCCGTGGTGGTGGATGGCGTGGACGCCCGCCGGGCGCTGGACATGGCGGTGAAGCGAATCGACCGGGAAACCTTCCGCAAGTTAGAGGAATTTGGCTACTACAAGGACGGCGAGATGGTGCGGACGTACAAAACGCCTGACGCGGCGCTGATCGAGCGCCTGATACGCGCTCCGCAATGACGCGGAGGGAAAGGAGCGCCGCATGAAAACCGGCAAAGGAACGCCTTACCTGTGCACGCTGCCCTATGTGCTGCTGTTTGTGACCTTTATCGCCGTGCCGATCGCGATGGCCATCGGATTGTCCTTTACCGACTACAACGCGGTTGAGGCGCCCCGCTTCATCGGGCTGACCAACTACGTCAACCTGCTGACCCAGGATACCGTGTTCATGCAGTATGTGCTGCCCAACACCATCCTGTACTCGCTGCTGGTCGGCCCGGTAGGCTATGTGCTGGCCTACTTCCTGGCCTGGTCGCTCAGCCAGCTGTCCAGAGCGCCGCGTACGGTGCTGGCGCTGATCATCTATTCGCCCTCCATGACCAGCGGCGTGGCGATGAGCGTCATCTGGCGGATCATCTTCCTGGGCGAGCCGCGGGGCGTGCTCAACGCCGCGCTGATGCAGATGGGCTTCATCACCACGCCCATCGTCTGGCTGAACGACCCGAAGTACATCCTGCCCATCGTGATCATCGTGGCGCTGTGGAGCAACATGGGCCTGGGCTTCCTGACCATGCTGGCGGGAATGCTCAACATCAACCCGGAGTTGTACGAGGCCGCGGCGATCGACGGCGTGCGCAATCGGCTCCAGGAGGCGGTGTACATCACCATCCCCTCCATGAAGCCGCAGATGCTTTTCAGCGCGGTGATGACGGTGGTCGGTGCGTTCCAAGGCGGCTCCATCGGCGTGGCGCTCACCGGCAGCAATCCGACGCCGCAGTACGCCGCGCAGATGATGGCCAACCATATCGACGATTACGGCCTCATCCGCTACGAAATGGGCTACGCGGCCGCGGTGTCCGTGGTGCTGCTGCTCATGATTTACTGCTTCTACGCGTTGGCGAACCGGCTCTTTGGCGACCGGGAAAAGCGCGGGAAGGTCAGCTTCCGCCGCCCGGCGTAAACCGGGCGCTTGAGAAAGGGGGCGCGCACGATGGCGGCCATCGGCGGCACGAAGGTCAATCCGAAACGGTTTCACGTGAATCAATTGCCGATCTATGCCTATATTCTTCCGATTGCGGCGTTCATGGGCGCGCCGATCCTTTTCATTATCAACAACGCGTTCAAGCCCGCGGACGAGCTGTTCGCCTATCCGCCGACGTTCTTCGTCCACTCCCCGACGCTGGATAACTTCCGTAAGCTGTTCAGCCAGACGAGCGCCTCGTCGGTGCCGCTGTCCCGGTATGTGTTCAACACCCTGCTGATCACGGTGACGGTGGTGCTGCTGACGGTGGCGATCGGCACAATCGCCGCCTACGCGCTGAGCAAGATGCGCTTCAAGGGCGCGAAAATCATGAGCGAGGCCAACAACGCGGCGCTGATGTTCGTGGGGACGGCGGTGACGATTCCGACCTACCTGGTGGTGTCGTCCCTGGGGATCATCGACACCTACGCGGCCCATATTCTGCCGCTGCTGGCGACCCCGGTCGGGCTGTTCCTGGTCAAGCAGTTCGTTGACCAGGTGCCGGATCAGCTGATCGAGGCGGCGCAGATCGAGGGCGCGAACGCGATGGTGATCTATCGCCGGATCATCCTGCCGATGATTCGCCCGGCGGTGGCCACGATGGCGATGCTGGCCTTCCAGAGCGTGTGGAACAACACGGTCACGTCCTCCCTGTATGTGACGGACGAAAGCCTGCAAACCCTCGCCTTCTACCTGCAAACGCTGCCCAGCGGCACCGTCCAGGGCGCGGGCGTGAGCGCCGCGGCCAGCCTGATCATCTTTGTGCCCAACCTGATTCTTTTCATCATCATGCAGTCCAACGTGATGAACACGATGGCGCACAGCGGCCTGAAGTAAGGGGGAATCCACGCGTGAAACGCTTCTGGGCGTTTGCCCTGGCGGCGATGCTGCTGCTCATGACCCCGATTGCCCGCGCGGATATGCCCTATTACACCCTGACCATGGGCGCGGACGGCGAGTTGGTGGAAACGCAGTGCGCCTATGAGCCGGTTCGGATGATGGTCAGCTTCGGCGGCGAGACGCTGAAAAAGCCCAGCGATATGGCGCTGGGGCCGGACGGCAACCTCTACATTGCCGATACGGGCAACAAGCGCGTGCTGGTCGTCACGCAGACGGGCGACCTGGTGCGCATCCTGGGTGGCAAGGAGCTGGCCTCCCCCACGGGCGTATTCGTGGACGACGCGCTGAACGTCTATGTGGCGGACGAGCGCAAGGGCTATGTGGTTCGCTACGACGCGCAGGGAAAGCTGGCCCAGACCTACGAGCGCCCGAACCACCCCATGTTCGGCGAGGGCATGGCCTTCAAGCCCAGCAAGGTGGCGGTGGACAGCCGCGGCACGCTCTACATTACCTCCGCCGGCAACTACAACGGCATCATCAAGCTCGGGGCGGACGGCAGCTTTATCGGCTACTTCGGCGCGAACACCGCCCGGGTGTCCGTGACCACGATGATCAAGAAGCTCCTGTACTCCGACGAGCAGTTTGCCCAGTCCGTGCCCAACATCATTCCGCTGTCCATCCAGAGCCTGTGCATGGACGACAAGGGCATGGTCTACACCGTCTCCCAGACCACCGGCGCGCAGGCGCTGCGCCGCCTGAACGTGGCGGGCAACGACAACCTGACCCCCGAATACGTTGTCGACAACCCGGTCTGCGTGGCGGTGACCGGCTCCGGGTCGATCATCGTCGCCAACGCTTCCGGCGAGATTCTGGAGATGACCAGCGAGGGCCGGCTGCTGTTCCTGACCTCGGCGATCATGCGCTCCAGCCTCCGCAAGGGGCTTTTCCAGGGCGTCGCCGCGGTGGCGGTGACGGACGATTATCAGATTTTCGTGCTCGACCGCATGGTCTGCAACGTGCAGGTGCTCACGCCCACGGAGTTCGCGGACACGGTGCACGGCGCTTTCGATCTCTTTCAGCAGGGCCGATATCTGGAAAGCAAGGCGCTGTGGACGGAGGCCAAGCGCATGAACGGCTTCTTCTCCTATGCCAGCGTCGGGCTGGGCGAGGCGCAGTTCCGCGAGGGAGAATACCGGGCGGCGATGGAATCCTTCCGCCACGGCAGCGACCGGGCGGGGTATTCCGACGCGTTCTGGGAGGTGCGGGCCGACTGGCTGCACGAGCGCCTGGTGACGGTGCTGCTCATCGCGGCGGGCGCGGTGGCGCTGATCGCGCTGCTGCTGCTTTTGCAGAAAAAGACCTACGTTTTTGAGCCGCTGCTGACGCTGTGCGACCGCTTCGCGGCCCTGCGCCCGATTCGCGAGGTGCGCTACGCCTTCGGCATCCTGCGCCATCCCTACGACGTGTGCTACGGCATCAAACGGGAGAAAAAGGCGAGCCTGCTCTCCGGTACGGTGGTGCTGCTGCTCTTCTTCGCCGCCTATGTGGCGCAGAAGTATTTCTCCGGCTTCCTGTTCAGCACCGTGCGCTCCGGCGTGTACGAGCTGGCGCTGGACGCGGAAACGGTCGCGCTGGTCTTTGGCCTGGCGACGATGTGCTGCTACCTGGTCAGCTCCGTCCAGGACGGCGAGGCCCGGTGGACGGATACCTACATCGCCTTCGCCTATTCCCTCATCCCGGCGATCATCCTCTGCCCCGTCGCCACGCTGCTCTCCAACGTGCTTACCTTCAACGAGGCGTTTGTCATTACTCTCCTGCACACGGTCGCCTACGGCTGGTCGGGTCTGCTGTTCGTTCTGTCCATCATGTTCCTGAACGATTACAGCCTCCGCAAAACGCTGACGGTCATCCTCTGGTCGCTGTTCACGATGGTCGTGGTGGTGGCGGTCGTCTTTATCTTCATTGTGTTCCTGAATCAGCTGCTGGATTTCCTCCGGTCGGTCTATGGAGAGGGGGTCTACCGTCTTGCGTCCAAGGCTTAAAGGCTGTTTGATGCTGTTCCTCCTGCTGCTGGCATGGGCGGCGGGCGCGTGGGCGGAGGAGACGATCCCGCCGGACTATGAGCCGGTTGCCCGCTGCGAGCGCTGGACGCTCTACCTCCGCCGGGAGCTGATGGCGATCATCGTCCAGGATAACGGCAGCGGCGAGTTCCTGTCCTCCGCGGTGCTGACGCCCGGCGAGGAGAAAAACAACGCCCGCTGGACGGGCTTCTTCCAGTCCGGCGTGGTGATGGAGTACATCGACGGCGTGAACCCGTCCATGCAGCAGCTTGATCTGCTCAACGCCGAGCACACCCTGACCTACGAAATGCTGGACGACGGCTTTATCGCTCATGTGTGCTTCACCGAGCCGGACATCGGCTTTGATGTGCGGGTGACGCTGGACGAGGAGGGCCTGCACGTTCTCGTGCCCCAGGACAGCATTCGCGAGGGCCGGGAGGAGTACCGCATCGGTACGCTGAGCGTGTTCTCCTTCCTGGGCCACAGCTATCTCGGGCAGGACGGCGGCTATATGCTCATCCCCGACGGGCAGGGCGCGATCATCCCGCTCAAGGACAACCTGAAGCGCTACTCCAGCCCCTACGAGATCGCCGTCTACGGCGGCAAGCCCGGCGTGGACGTGAACACCTCCTACAATTGGTTCAAGGAGCCGGAGCAGATTCTCATGCCGGTGTTCGGTATGGTGCATGAGAAGCAGCGCATGGCTTTCCTCGGGGTGATTGAAGAGGGCGACAGCGCGGCGGTCATCCGGGCGTATCCCAACGGTGTGCTGACCGGCTATGACTGGATCGACGCCAAGTTTACCTATCGCATGGTGTACGCCCAGCCTACCATCAACGACGCCGATCAGAGCGCCACCGCGTCCACCATCATGATGCGCACGCCCCGCGCCCGGCGCTTCGACATTCGCCTGCACTTCTACCTTGCCTCCGGCGAGGAGGCGAACTACACCGGGCTGGCGCGGCTGTACAAGCGGTATCTGACCCGGCAGGGCGCGTTCGACAAGGCGGAGGGCGCGGACAGCTTCCGGATGCGGCTGGACTTTGTGGGCGCGGAAACGGAGAACGACATCTTCGGCCGCCGCCCGGTCAAAATGACCACCTTTGCCCAGACAAAGGACGTGCTGGAAGAACTGCTGGCGCAGGACGTGAACCAGCTGGCGGTGACGCTCTGCGGCTGGCAGGACGGCGGACGGACGGGCGGGCTTCCCCTGACCGGTTACGCGCCCCACGGCGCGCTGGGCGGGAGCGACGGACTGGCGGAGCTGGTCGATTTGAGCCGCGAGGAAGGCTTCGAGCTGATGCTGGAGGCGGACTATTTGCAGCTCAACCTGGATACCCACCCGGGCATGAAGTATCAATCGCTCAAGCGGATCGACGGCGACCGGCTCAAGTTCCCGACCTACAAGAAGGTCTTTGAGCAGATGAACCGCCTGACGCCGTCCGCCGCCCTTGAATACGCCCGGACAACGTCGGAGGGCATGGCGGACGCCGGTTTTGCGGCTGTCGCGCTGACCGGCGTGACCTCGCTGGTGACGGACTACATGGACGACAAGACGTATCTGGACGGCGGAGACATGATGGCGGCCTATCGGACGCTGTGCCGGGAAAGCGGGACAGCCATAAAGCTCCACCTGGCCAACGCCAACGCTTACCTCTGGGGCGAGGCCGCCTGCCTGTACGATATGCCGATCATGGATTCCTCCTACCTGTTCAATCTGCGCAGCGTGCCCTTTCTGGCCATCGCCCTGTCCGGCGATATGCCCTATTTCGCCGAGTACATCAACTTTCAGGCCAACACCCGGCGCTATATGCTTCAGCTGCTGGAGCAGGGCGCGCTGCCGGCCTTCCTGCTGACGTGGGAGGATACGATCCTGCTCAGCGATACGAACCTGAACAGCCTGTATTCCGCCCAGTACGCCCTCTACGCGGATATGATCGTCTCCTGGTACCGGGAGCTGAAGGACGCCTACGCGGCCTTCTACGGCGCGGAGATTGTCAGCCATGAAATCGTGGGCGACATGACAAGGGTGCGCTGGAGCAACGGCGCGACGGTCTACCTGAACTGGGGCGATACGGCGGGTACGCTGGACGGGGTGACGATTGAGGCCATTTCATACGCGGTGGTGACGGAATGATGAAAACGAATCGCGCGACGAGGCTCCCCAGGATCACGCGGCGGCAGCGCCGGGAATGGCTGCGCGGGTTCGCGTTCATTTCCCCGTGGCTGATCGGACTGGCGATTTTCTTCCTCTACGCGGCCGGCCGCTCGCTGCAATTCTCCTTCCACGATTTTTCCTTTGACAACGGCATCAAGCTCAGCCCGCTGCCCCATTTCTGGGACAATTACGCCTACGTCCTCAGCAGCCAGCCGAACTTCCTCTTTTCCCTGCAACGCTTTGTGACCTCCATGGCGATTGAGGTGCCGATGATCGTGGCCTTCGCGCTGATTATCGCCCTGCTGCTCAACGGGAAATTTCGGGGCCGCGGCTTCTTCCGCACGGTGTTCTTCCTGCCGGTGGTCATCGCGACCGGCACGGTCATGAACATGATGGCGGAGGCGGGCGGCAGCGGCGTTTCCATCTACAATGTAACGACGCTGGCGAACATCCTCATGGAAATGCCGGACTTCGTGTTCGAGGGCTTCCAGACGGTGTTTGATACCATCGTGACCGACCTGTGGTACAGCGGCGTGCCGATGCAGATTTTCCTGGCGGGCCTGCAAAAGGTGCCGGAGGCCCAGTACGAGGCGGCGCGCATCGACGGCGCGTCCCAGTGGACGGTGTTCTGGAAGATCACCGTGCCGAGCATCAAGCCCTTCGTGCTCCTGAACGCGGTGTACACCATTGTGTCCCTGTCCGCCACGGACAACGCCGTGGTCACGCAGATCAAGAACGCCAGCTACCTGGCGGGCCTGGGGTACGACGTGGCGCTGGCGATGGCGTGGATCTACGCGCTGGTCATCATGCTGATGCTGCTGGTGGCGTTCCTACTGCTGCGGGAGCGGAGCGACAAGCACGTCCGGTACGAGCAGCGCTACGAGACGATTGCGACCCAGCGGGCGCAGAAAGGGGAGCGAGCGCATGAGTGAAGCAAAGCTGCGGCAGGGCGCGGCCCTTCGGCGGACCAGACGGCTTCTGCTGGGCCGGGAGGGCCATGCCGGACTGCTGGTCAGCCTGGCGCGCTACCTGCTGCTGACGGTGATCGCCTTCGTGTTCGTCTACCCCATGCTGAACATGGCCGTATTGTCCCTCTCCTCCTCCAAGGATTTGATGGACGTGACGGTCAAGTGGTGGCCCTCTCAGCTGACGACGATGCACTTCCAGCACGCGGCCACGGCGCTCAACTACAGGAACAACCTGGCAATGACCTGTTTGCTGGTGCTGGTGTGCGCGGTGCTGCAAACCTTTATCAGCTCGCTGGTGGGCTACGGCTTCGCCCGCTTCTCCTTCCCCGGCAAGAAGCTGCTGATGGGCCTGATGCTTCTGTCCTACCTGCTGCCGAGCCAGGCGACGGCGCTGGCGAACTATGTGCTCTTTCAGGAGCTGTCCCTGACCGACGGCACCATCAAGCCATTCGTGATTACCTGCCTGCTGGGGCAGGGCATGAACAGCGGATTGTGCATCCTGATCTTTTACAGCTTCCACCGCCAGGCGCCCCGCTCGCTGCTGGAGGCGGCGGAGATCGACGGCGCGGGCGCGCTGCGCACCTACACGACCATCGCGCTGCCGATGGTTTCCGCGGGTATCATCATCGTATCGGTCTTTACGGTCATCTGGTACTGGAACGACCTGTACACCGTGGAGACCTACATCGGCTATCGCAACCTGACCTACGAGAACGAGCAGAGCCTCACGACGCTGATGATTCAGCTGGCCCGCTTCGGCGCGGCCTACGAGATCCGCGCCAACAACGCCATTGACAGCCCCGACAAGCTGAACGTCGCCAAGAAGATGGCCGCAGTCATTCTGACGGTGCTGCCGCTGCTGGTGATGTACGCCGTGGTGCAGCGCTGGTTTGTCCGCAGCATCGACAACTCCGGCCTGACGGGCGAATAAACCAAGGACTTCGAGGCACGGACAGTGCCTGAATAAAAGGAGGTAACCCCATGAAGAAGCTCGTTTCCCTGCTCCTGACCCTGGTGCTTCTGGCGTCGGCCATCCCGCTGGCAGCCGCTGAAGCGGAGAGCGGCGGACTTCCGCCGATGAACACCACCGATCCCATCACGCTGACCATCGTCGATCAGATGCCCGCCCGGGTGGAGTTCCACCGGCTGATGGCGGAAAAGTTCCATGAGAAGTACCCCAACATCACCATCGAGGTGATCGAGATCACCGATTCCTACGACGCGGGCCTGGACAACCTGCTGGCCAGCGGACAGAAGATCGACATGGGCTGCGCCCACTACTATCCCGGCGGCAATGCCTACAACCGCATCTGCTACGATCTGACCGACTTTGTCGAAAACGACCCCGAGTATCAGAAGCTCTACGGCAACCTGCGCGCCTTCGGCTACTATGACGGCGAGCATTGCATGACCATCCCCGGCCTGATCCGCCCCTACATGGTGTTCCTGGATCAGAAGGCCTTCGACAAGGCGAACATCGTCATCCCGGAGAGCACCGAGCTGACCGCCGAAACCCTGATGGAGCTGATGACCGCTCTGACCGATCCCGCCAGCGGGATGTTCACTCTGTCCGGCTCCTACTGGCTGCCGGATATGCTGACCGCCTCCATGACTGAGAACGCGCAGGCCAACTACGGCTGGAACGGCGAGACGATCGACTTCTCCGTCTACGCGGAGCTGGTGGACTACGCCCAGGAGCTGATCGCCGACGGGCACTACACCTGGAACGGCGAGGAAAATTACAAGGCCGTGCAGCCCGACGATTCCTGGATCGGCCTGTCCAACCGCATCGGCATCTACTTCCATGACTTCAACACCTGGTCCACCATGCTGGACTATCAGTGGAAGAACGCCTACGGCCTCCAGTATCAGCCCTACTTCATGCCCGTGAGCAGCGAGGTGGAGGGCGGCGGCCAGCAGTGCTGGACGGCTTCCTACTTCATCTCCGCCAACTGCGAGTATCCCCGCGAGGCTTATGAGGCGCTGAAGTTCCTGGTCTGGGGCGAGGAAGGCTGGCTGGAAAAGCTGGACATGATTCCCCGCCTGTGCATCGACAGCGAGGGCAAGTATTACCTGACCGAGGAGCCTTACCAGGAGCTGGAGGCCCGCCTGATCGCCGACGGCAAGTACTGGCAGGACTATGTGGCCGAGTGCACGACCAGCGGCACGGAGTACCCCAACTACTACTACTGGTGGACCCGCGGCACGCCCCTGGAGCTGCCCGCCGTCCAGTCTGACGCGGTGATGGCGAAGCTGGCCGCGCTCTATCCCGATCTGGGCCACTGGAACGACTGGGAGGGGCTGTTCTCCACCCTGACCAACCCCGTGCCGGACGTGAACCAGTTCCTGCTCGGCTGGGACGAGTTCAAGGCGGACGTGTACTTCCAGACCGACTACAACGGCTGGAACGACTATATGTGGGCCGGTATGCGCGGCGTGATCATGGCGGAGGACTATGTGGATCTGCTCAACAGCAGCTTCGCGGCGTGCCGTGAAAAGGCGCTGGCGAAGTTCCGCGAGACCTACGGCCTGGAGTAACCTTTCCCCGGCGGGAGGGAGGACGCAAGGGTCCTCCCTCCGCCGGAAGGCGCTGAGACGAAAGGAGTCTGAATCATGATTTCAATGAAGGACAAGGTCGTCCTGATCACCGGCGGCACCAGCGGCTACGGTCGGGCGATGGCGGAAACCTTTGCCAGGGAGGGCGCGAAGGTCATCATCGCCGCCCGCGGGGAGGAAAAGCTGCGAGCCGTGCAGCAGGCTGTGGGCTGCGACGCGTTCCGGATGGACGTGACGGACTATGACGCGTGGCTGGCGGCCCGGCGCTATGTGACCGAGCGCTACGGCCGCATCGACGTGCTGATCAACAACGCGGGCGGCGGCGTGGCCATCAAGCCCGTGAAGGATCAGACCAGGGCGGAAATCGACGGCGCGATCGCTTTGAACCTGAACAGCGTGATCTATGCCGCGCAGGTCTTTGCGCCGATGTTCATCGAGCAGCGCGGCGGCACGATCATCAACCTGTCCTCCGTGTGCGCCAAAGAGTGCTGGCCGGAATGGAGCGTGTACGCCTCTGCCAAGGCGGGCGTGCTGAACTTCACCAAGGGTCTGTACACCGAGCTTCAGCCCTACGGCGTGCGGGCGACCTGCCTGATTCCCGCAGCGGCGGCGACGGACTTCCAGCGCGCGGCGGGCATCGCCGACGAGCACAAGCTCCTTCAGGCTGAGGACATTGCCCAGACGGCGCTGTTCATCTGCCAGCTGCCCGCGCACGCGGTGGTGGAGGACGTGACGGTGTGGGGCATCGACCAGGTGGTGCAGCCGCTGTAAGCTGCCGCAAGGCGGAGGAGCCAAGGGTCTATGCGCGTGATGAACAGCCTTCACACCCTCTATGGCTGGCAGGACGAGCGTCGCCGGGGCCGCAGCGTCATGTTGCTCAGCGGCCTGTTGACGGCGGCCTACAACGCCCTGACCTCGGGAATTTTCTACACCGGCTTTCTGAGTATGTACGGCATCGACCTGGTGGGCGTGGGCGTCATCAGCTTCATCCCGCCGGTTTCCAGCTGCTTTGCGATCTTCTCTCCTATGATCGTGGAGCGGTTCGAGCGGCGCAAGCCGATCCTGCTAAGCGTCAAGGTGTTTCAATACGCGCTGACCATCGTCGCCACGACGCTGATGCCAAACTTTGTCCACGACCGGCAGGGACGCATCCTCTGGTTCTGCATCCTGCAATTTGTCTCCGGCGTGACGGCGGCGCTGTTTTCCGCCGGCAATACGCCCTGGTGGAGCAATTTTCTGCCCGAGGACAGCCAAAGTCGCGCCCAGTTTTTCCAGTACAATCAGATGTTTTCGACCCTCACTGGCAGCGTGGTGCCGCTGGTGACGGGCTTCCTGACCAGCGCGATCACCGCCGGGGAAAAGCAAAACGAGCTGATTCTGCTGATGCGCTACGTCGGCTTCGGGCTGGTGTTAGTGGACGTGGCCATCCAGGCGTGCGCTCGGGAGTATCCCTACCCGAAAACGACGGACAGGCCCCGGCTGACAGATAGCCTGCTGATCCCTCTCCGAAACCGGAAATTCGTCTGCTGCGTGGCGGCGCTCGCCGTGCATCAGCTGATCGGCAGCCTGTGCAGCGATACCTGGGACTATTACATCCTCAACGACGTGGGCCTCTCCTACGCGAGGATTAACGTGGTGGTTGCCCTGAACACCCCAATTCAGCTGCTGCTTTTGCCCATGTGGAAGAGGATCATCGTGCGGCTTTCCTGGGTCAGGACGTTAGGGCTGGCGATGTTGCTCCTGGTGCCCGGCCAGCTGATGATGGCTATGCTCACCGCGCAGACCGCCTGGCTGTGGACGCCGGCCCGCATCTGGCAGTTGGCCGTGTACACGGGCATCGCGCTGGCCTCGGCCAATATGCTCTATCTGCATCTGCCCCGGGAGAATATGCCCGCCTATGTAACCTTCAACACCCTGCTGACGCTGCTCGCCACCCTGGCGGGCAAGCTGCTGGGGCTGATGATCTTCACCCGGGCGGAGCGGCTGAACCTGCGTCTTTTCACGCTGCCCATGGGAGGCGCGCAGTGCGCGGAGGCGCTGCACTGCGTATCGCAGCTTGCACTCGGCCTGGCGCTCTTCCTCTGCTGGCGTCGCCTGACGCCGGAGAGCGAGATAGAGGCCGTCGACGCCGCCCGAAAACGGTACCCCCGTTCCATGAAAAACGCTTCCCACGCCGACAGATCGTAACAGGAGGAAATGAGCATGATGATGATTCGCGTGGCGCTGCTGGCGCTGCTGTCCCTGGCGATTTTCCTGGCGCTGCCCTGCGCGGCGACGGCGGAGACAGTTCAGAAGAGCGTCAAGCCGAAAATTCCCGCGAGCACCGTGACCGATATGGAGTTGACCGGCTATGTGGGGTACAAGGTGCACTCGCTGATCGAGCACTGGGTGCCGGATATGCTGGAAAAGAACCCCAACATGATTGAGGCGATTGATCTGGCCAACCACGGGCGCGGGCCGATCGACAGCCCCTATACGGGCGCGCTGCTGGAGCAGAACGAGTTCTTCGGCAAGCACCTGACGGGGCTGACGTACTGCTACGCCGCGACCCATGACCCGATGGTTCGGGCGGAGGCGGAGCGGCTGATTCGCGAAATGGATCGCGCCCGGGGCGAGGACGGTTACATGGGCGTTCATGCCCGCGGCGACCGGTTCGGCGGGCACATCGGCGACGAAAACAACTGGGACATCTGGGGCCACTATCATGCCATTTCCGCGCTGTTGGCGTGGCACCGGCTGACCGGGGACGAGTTGAGCCTTGAAATGGCGAAGGACGGCGCGGAGCTGTGCCTGGATTATTTCAAGGGCAAGTCCTATGAAATCGGCTTCTATTCCGTCAACTATGCCATCACCCATGCCTACGCGCTGATGTATCAGGAGACGGGCGACGAGCGCTACCTGGCGGAGGCCAGGCGGATTATCGAGAACGACTGGCCCAAGCACGGCAACTGGCTCGCCGACGCGCTGGCGGGCAAGGATCTGTGTGAGTCCGACCTGCCGCGCTGGGAGGTGCTGCACGCCATCATGGCGCTTGGCTGCCTGTACGAGACGACCGGCGAGCAGTCGTATCTGGACGCCTTCGAGCACATCTGGTGGAGCATCGTCAAGACCGACCGCCACAACACCGGCGGCTTCAGCACCCACGAGCAGGCCATCGGCAGCCCCTACGCGGACGGGCCGATCGAAACCTGCTGCACCGTCGCCTGGATCGGCATGGGCGTTTCCTATCTGAAGCTGAGCAGGAATTCCTACGTCGCGGACGAGCTGGAAATGTCCTACTTCAACACCATCCTCTGCACGCTGACCTCCAGCCTGCGCGAGGTGACCTACAACACTCCGATGGAGGGCTATATCGTCAAGAGCCAAATCGCGCTGCCGACCATCTTCAACTCCGGCACGCCGGACTTCAACTGCTGCCAGGGCAACGCCTGCCGGGGGTTTGGCGAGGTGTCCCAGTGGGCCGCGCTGACGGATGAAAGCGCGCTCTACGTGAACTACTACGGCCCGTCCACGCTGCACGTCACCACGCCTGGCGGACAGACGGCGCGGCTGCGCATTTCCGGCGACTACCCCGTCAGCGGCGACGTGACGGTCACGCTGGAAGGGCTGGCTCAGGAGGAGGACTTCGCGCTGTGCCTGCGCATCCCCCGCTGGTCGGAAAACACGCAGGTGGCCGTCCGGGACGAAGCGCCGATCAGCGCCACACCGGGCGAATACCTGTCACTCCAAAGAACCTGGAAGCCGGGCGATACCGTCCAATTGCGTCTGGACATGACGCTGCATTTCTGGGTGGGCGAGGAGCGCTTTGCCGGCCGCACGGCCGTGTACTACGGCCCCATCCTGCTGGCCTTTGACGAGAAGGTGGCGGGCAAGCCCGCTCAGGAGACATACTTCGCCCTGGACGCGCTGCAAAGCATGACGGTGACGGCGGGCGACGGGGAAACCTCCTGGCTGAACTTCGATACAGTGGACACGCGGGGTGTTCAGCGTCGGCTGATCGACTTTGCCAGCGCGGGCAAGAGCGGCGGCTTCTACACCACCTGGCTGCGCGTGGTGCATGATTTGACTCCCCTGCCCTTTGACCGGAACGGCCTGCCGGTGTGGCTCAACGGGCTGACGAAATGAGGAAAAGAGGCGGCATACGATGAAGATTGTCGGCATTGGCGATCTGCTGATTCCCTGCGGCGACCTGGAGCAAGGCTTCCGTCGCCTGGCGGGGACGGGGATCGAAACGAAAACGGTGACCTGGCGGCTCCGGGATTATGAGGAGCTGCAAAGCCTGAATTTGCAGGTGGAGCAGGGCGGCAGCGAGGTGGTGGAGCCGGAGGATTACATTCTGGAGGCCATCGGCGACGCGGACATGGTGATTACCCAGTTCTGCCCCATCACCCGCCGCGTGATCGACGCGTGCCCGAATTTGAAGGCCATCGGCGTTTTGCGGGGCGGCGTGGAGAACGTCAACGTCGCCTACGCGTCGGAAAAGGGCATTCTGGTGCTCAACACGCCCGGCCGCAACGCCAACGCGGTAGCGGATTTCACCGTGGGCATGATGATCAGCGAGTGCCGGAACATTGCCAAGGCGCATCGGGAGCTGAAGGCGGGCCGCTGGGTGCGCGACTATGCCAACGCGGCTTCCGTGCCCGACCTGTGCGAGAAAACCGTGGGGCTGGTGGGCTACGGCAACATCGGGCGCAAGGTGGCCAAGCGGCTGCGGGCCTTTGATATGCGCATTCTCGTCTATGATCCCTTCCTGCCCGAGGGTGAGGAGGGCGTGGAACAGGTGACGCTGGAGGAGCTGATGCGCCGGTCGGACTTCGTGTCCCTCCATGCCCGCATGACGAAGGAGACGTACCACATGATCGACGCGCGGCTGCTCGCCATGATGAAGCCCACCGCGTACCTGATCAACACCGCCCGCTCCGGCCTGGTGGACGAGGACGCGCTGACCGAGGCGCTCCGGGAACGCCGGATTGCCGGCGCGGCGCTGGACGTGTTCGACCTGGAGCCGCCGGACAGCCAGTACAAGATGATTCCGCTGGACAACGTGACCGTCACGCCCCACCTGGCGGGCGGCACGCGGGACGCGTTCACCCACTCCCCGGCGCTGCTGGCGGAGGAAGTGAAGCGGCTGCTGATCGACAAACAGTGGACGCGGTTCCTGCTCAACGCCGACGCCTGCCCGGGCAACGTGCTGCTGGACGGCGTGACGAAGTAAGGAGGAACCCATGGAATACGGGCTGAAAGGCAAAAACGCCATCGTGACCGGTTCCGGCGGCGGCCTGGGGGCGGCGATTGCCGAAACCCTGTTGGCGGAGGGCTGCAACGTGGTCGTCTCCGATCTGCGGCTGAACGAGCGCATCGCGCAGCGCATGGCGGAGCTGGACGCGCGCTACGAGGCGCGAGCGGTCTTTGTTCCGGCGGACGTGTCCAAGGAGGAGCAGATCGAGGCGCTCTTTTCGGGGGCGCTGAATGCGCTGGGCAGTGTGGATTTCGTGGTCAACAACGCGGGCATCTGGCCGCAGGCCTATGTGCGGGAGATGACGACCTCCTCCTTCCGCACGACGCTGGACGTGAACCTGCTCGGGCCGTTCATGCTCTGCCGCCGGATGGTGAACTACTGCCTGGAAAACGGTCGGAAGGGCAAGATTGTCAACATGGTGTCCCAGGCCGCCTTCCACGGCTCCACCTCGGGGCACGCGCACTACGCGGCCTCCAAGGCGGGACTGGTAGGCTTCACGGTTTCCCTGGCGCGGGAGGTGGCGCCCTATGGCATTCAGGTCAACGCCGTCGCGCCGGGCATTATGGAAACGCCCATCATTGCCCGGGAGCTGGAGGATCCGGCGCGTCGGCAGCAGTACCTGGAGCGCATTCCGCTGCGGCGGATCGCCACGCCCCAGGAGGTCGCGGACATCGCGGTGTTTCTTTTGTCCAGCAAGGCGGACTACATGACCGGCGCGACGCTGGACGCCAGCGGCGGTATGCTGATGAGATAAGGGAGGAAAACGACGCATGGCACTTGTGACAATCAGGGAAATTTTGAAGGACGCGCGGGAGAAGCACTACGCCGTACCAGCCTTTGATGTGAGCAGCTACAAAATGGCCCGCGCCGTGGTGGACGTGGCTGAGGAGCTGCGCGCGCCGGTGATCCTGATGGGCCTGACGGGCGACATGACCGAGGAGCAGTTCGACCATCTGTCCATTGACCTGCACGCCATCGCCGTGGCGGCGAAGGTGCCCGTGTGCACGCATCTGGATCACGCCACGGATATGCGGCTGATCCGCAAGGCGATTGATCAGGGATACAGCTCGGTGATGATCGACGGCTCCACGCTCCCGCTGGAGGAGAACATCCGCGTGACGAGGGAGGTCGTCAACCTGGCTCATGCCTACGGCGTATCGGTGGAGGCGGAGCTGGGTCATGTGGGCGACGGCATCGTCGGCACCTCCGAAACGCTGGCCCACGGCGGCGAGGGCCACGAGGGCACGCTGACGAACGCCGACGAAATGCAGCGCTTCATCCGGGAAACGGACGTGGACTGCCTGGCTGTGGCGGTGGGCACCTCCCACGGCGTGTACAAGTGCACCCCGCACCTCGAATTCGAGCTGCTGCGGCGGCTCAACGGCGTGTCCGCGGTGCCGCTGGTCATGCACGGCGGCTCCGGCGTGCCGGACGATCAGATGCAGCAGGCCGTGCACGACGGCATCAGCAAGGTCAACATCTTCTCGGAAATCCTGGCGGCGTATTACGGCGCGATGAAGACGTTCCTCAACGGCCGCGAGAACCTGTCCATCTGGACGCACGCGGCGGAGCATGACGCAATTGAGGCGCTGAAGGAAAAGACGCGCGAAAAGCTGACGCTGCTGGGCGACGTGAACCGCGTCTGACAGCGGGAAAGGGGCAAGGCGATGAAGGCGCTGATGGGAATCGACATGGGCGGCACGATGGTCAAGGCGGCCGTGTTCGACCTGGAAGGACATGAACTGGCCAGCTGCGGCGAAAAGCTGATCACCTTGCAGCCGCATCCGGGCTGGATGGAACGCGACCTGAACGACGCGGCGCCCAAGGTCTACCGCTGCATCCGCGGCGCGCTGGCGCAGGCGTGTTTGACGGGGGCGGACGTGCTCGCCATCGGCGTGACCGGGCAGGGAAACGGCGCGTTCCTGTTTGACGAAAACGGCGCGCCCGTCTGCCCGGGCGTGATGAGCAGCGACCTGCGGGCCAAGGAGTATATCCGCCGCTGGTATCAGGACGGAACCTTCGCGAAGGTCTACCCCATCACCCGGCAGCAGCTGTGGGCGGGCAACATCTGCGCCATCATCCGCTGGTTTGCCGATCATGATCCGCAGACGCTGGCGCGGGCACGTTACATCGTCACCGCGAAGGATTATGTACGGTTCCTGCTTACCGGTGAGTTCCACACCGAGCTGACGGAAGGCTCCGGCACCTCCTGCATGGATCAGGCGACGCGGCGCTACTCGCCGGAGGTATTCGGGATTTTGGGGATTCCCGGCGAAATTGACAAGCTCCCGCCGCCGATCCTCAGCGACGAGATCGGCGGTCGGGTGACGGAAAACGCCGCCGCGCTCACCGGGCTAACCGCGGGCATTCCCGTGGTGGGCGGCCAGTTCGACGTGAGCGCGTCGGTGGTGTCCGCCGGGGTGGTGGACGAGGGGCAAATCGGCGTGGTGGTCGGCTCCTGGAGCATCAATAGCATCATCAGCCGGCAGCTTGTGGACGCGCCGGAGCTGTTCATGCAGCACGTTTATACGATCGACGGCTTCTACAACCTGCTGGAGGGCAGCCCAACCTCCGCCTCGAACCAGGAGTGGTTCATCGACGCTTTCCTGACCCGGGACGAAGCGATCTACGACCGCTGCAATCAGATGGTGTCGGAAGCGCCCTGGCAGGATACCGTGCTCTATCTGCCCTATGTGTACGGCAGCAACACCCACATTGATGCAAAGGGAATGTTCGTCGGCCTCAACGGCACGCATGACAAGCGCCATATGCTCCGCGCGGTCTACGAGGGCGTGGCCTTCTCTCACAAGCTGCATATTGAGCGATTGCTGAACTACGCGCCGATGCCCGGCTGCGTCCGCATCGCCGGCGGCGCGGCGCGCTCCAAGGTCTGGATGCAGCTCTTTGCGGACATCCTCAACGCGGACATCGCCGTCTCCCACGCAACGGAGCTGGGCGCAAAGGGCGTTGCGATGAACGCCGCCGTCGCCGCGGGCGTGTTTCCTTCCATGGCGGAGGCTGCGCGCGTCTGGTGCCGCATCAAGCGCGTCTATCATCCGGATCCGGCCAAAACGGCCTATTACGAGCGCAAATACCAGGCGTTCCGTTCTGTGATCCGCGCCATGGACGCGGTGTGGCCGGAAATCGACGCGTTGCAGGCATAACGGCCATCCCCTCCGCGCGGCGCGCCGCTTCCCGCGACACAAAAAGTTGCGCAAAGATGAAATTTCCCTCTTGCTTTTTCCCTGCATTCGTGCTATAATCATTCCCGTGGTTCGGGCAACCGAGCTGCACACCGGTCGCATGACCGACCTATGGGGCATTAGCACAGTTGGTAGCGCGCTACATTCGCATTGTAGAGGTCAGGAGTTCGAATCTCCTATGCTCCACCACCGAAACCCTTGTAAATTAAGGGTTTCTTTCTTTTTGTCTTTTATTAGTTTATAAGTAGTTGGGGCGTACGGAAACGAATCATGCGTACTTACGCCCCAGACATAAATGCAATTCTCCACGACTGTAGACTGCAAGAATTCATTACCAAGCTGAAATTTTTCACCGCATTTGAGAGCAAAAACTGACAGTAATCTCACGCTACGAAGTAGTTGCTGTGTCCGAGTACCCGTCCGAAACGTGGAATTATATGGTAATATGCGCTCGCGAGGAATGTTTTTTATTGTTTTTCCAGTGTTGTTGCTACAACCCCAGTGATTTTCGGTTTTCTGGCCTTGCAAATCGTTCTCGCATACCCCAACTGGCAAATATGATGTACTTACGCCCCGTTGTGTGAGAAAATGGGAGTGAACAGGATACTTGCTGATACCCCGAGCGACTAAAAGATTACACTATGTCAAAAGATCAACCAGTAGGAAAAAGACTCTTTCCTACTGGTTGATCTTATTGTATAAGCAACATTAGTCTCCTGACTGTCTCGTTACTCGGTAATGTTCCATACTCGATAGCTTTCAAGATTTTCAGCACTGCGGAACCACGTTTGTCGTTCATCATCACGGCGCCTTTACCTTATATACTGCACGACCGCTTCAAAGTTGGACTGAGTTGAGAAGAAAATATAAGCAGATTTGCAGTCCCTTTTCGGATTCTTAATAGAGTGAACGCGGATCAATGACTACAGTTTCAATGCCAACCTGTTTAGCGTATTCAATGGTATAGTCGATTTTTCATCACTGTTGACACATTTCGGTGTATTTGCTCACAGTCTGTTGCTATCATAGTTGCAAAGCGGTAGTAGTTGTGGATGCCAAACACCATTGAATTATACAGGGTGATTTCCCGTGCTTCATCATCTCTGTCCTGCACATGGGCAATCTTCTTGACTTGCTCAATGAGCTTGTCCTTTTCTCGCTGAATTGCCTTTGTTGTCATGTGCGACTTCACAACATAACTCTTCCGCTTTTTGACTGCCTTGATTTCAAAGCCTAAAAATACCGAGTAGTGTCTTTTTAGATTGATGATTTTCGACTTTTCTTCACTGACCTCTAACCTGAGCCGTTCATGGAGCCACTGCTTTACCGCAATAAAAATCTTTTCTGCATCGCTCCGCTTCCGGCAGAATAGTTTGAAGTCGTCTGCATAGCGGATGATATACACTTCCTTGAGGTTGGTAGTATTCCGAAAGGCGCCATAGATGGAAGATTTATTCTTTGTCCCATTGGGCCGAATTTCGCACTTGTATTCATAGCTGGTGGGCATATTTTCCCATTGAGAAGCAATCCACCAGTCCAACTCATTCAGCACAATGTTGGACAGCAGCGGCGACAGGATACCGCCTTGCGGCGTTCCCTTCATCGGATGCTCCACTGTTCCATCTGGCATTACAACCGGCGCTTTCAACATCTCTCGGATAATGCACAACAATTTCTTATCCCGTATGCCCATGTGCCACATTTGCTGTATCAATTTTGTGTGATTAACGTTATCGAAAAATCCTTTTATGTCCACGTCCACCACAAAATACAGATGCTGAAGCTGTATCATTTTATAGCACTGTGCAATAGCGTTCTCGGCAGAACGATTGGGTCGAAAACCATTACATCTTTCAAAGAATTTGGCTTCACATATCGGCTCCATGACCTGCAAGATACATTGCTGTACCAGCCGGTCTATTATCGTTGGAATACCAAGCGGACGCATTTTGCCATTGGGCTTTGGAATTTCTACCCGCTTAACAGGTTTTGGTTTGTAAAACATCAGCTTTCTTTGCACGATACCGACGTACTGCTCCACGGAAAATTTCTCAATATCCCTGATGGTCAGCTTATCTGTACCGGCTGTATTACTGCCGCCGTTCCGCTTGATGTTTCGGTAGGCCAGACGGATATTTTCCTCACTGCCGATAATTTCCATCAGCTTTGTAAAGATTTTTCCGTTTTGGCTATCCGCATACAACTTGTCGAACACCGGCTGTAAATCGTAGTATTCGCTATGTCGCAGTTTTGTTTGCTTTGTCATAGGCAACACCCCCTTCGGGCTGTTTTTCTTTGTCATACTCGAAGCTATGAATTTTCGTTACCTATAACTATCTTTCATAATGACTGGTGGCTGGTGCTCCACCCTCATTGCAAGGGCTTCATCACTCGTGCCACCACTTTCACAGCAATTTAAGGCGCTTATTTTCTTCGTCGCCACCGCATAATGCGTTATGCTGTTTCCCACGTTCCGATAATTCTATCTATTCATATATACTTAGGTGCTTGCTCTGAGCCTGCCAGTCCAACAGCGCCTGTAACGCTGTAAGGTGTTTCGTAACTGCCATTTCTACTAAACCTCGCTGGCTGCCATTTTTCAGACCGGCGCACATTTCTATACGCTCCTCGGTTTAGACCCTTACATTCGCAAGTTCGTCAGTCATTGTGACATTCTCACCATATATATTTTATAGACCCCCGGCGTATAGGCCACAGCGTCCACCTCTGGACACCTTTCGTTTACGCTGTATTCAGCCGCAATTACGGTGGCTCTCTACCGACTTTACCGAGCTTCAGACCGCATTTCTGCCGCCTGTCGGAGTATCAGGGTAGGCATTTCAGGACGTTACTCCATCATTCTACCTATCAAATTATCAGTTCTATGAAGCGTTCTTCAGCGGCTCCTTTCAATCCGCTATATAATTACGGCTTCACGCCTAACCTTTTCAGTTAGGAACGTGTCGCACGGCAATCCAGGTCGTGCAGGGCGATGAGCCGATCCTGCACATTGGTACCAGCGCCCATCTTGGCCGTGCTGCCCATCAGGACGCGCACCTCACCGGCACGCACCTTGGCGAACAGCTCCTTCTTTTTCGCCTCGGTGTCCGCCTCATGGATGAAAGCGATCTCCTCCCGGGGGATGCCGGAGGCCATGAGCTTGGCGCGCACATCGTCATACACGGAGAACTCCTCTGCGCCTGTGCCCTTAGGAGTGGAAATGTCGTAGAACACCGGCTGCGCCAGCCGCAGTGACCGGTATTCTTTCTAAACGCGGTGGATGTTCTGGACGCAGGCGTTGACCTTGCTGCCGAGGTCATCCGGCAGCAGCGGTAGGGGCAGGCAGATGCAACTGATCCGCTGTCTTGATGTCTGCCACCTCGCAGAACAAGGTCATCAGTTCAGGCAGATTGAAGAATTTGCTGAAGCGCGTCCGGGCGCGATAGCCCGTCCCCTCGGGGGCCAGTTCGATGGCGGTGGTGGTTTCGCCGAAGGTGGACGCCCAGCAGTCGAAGTGGATCATGTTGTTGCGCCGGAGTGTTTCGTATTGCAGGTACCGCTGCATGGTGTACAGCTCCGTCATGCTGTTGGAAACAGGCGTGCCGGTGGCAAACACCACGCCGCGCCCGCCGGTTTTTTCGTCCAGGTAGCGGTATTTCATGAATATATCGCTGGACTTCTGCGCTTTGCTGGCGGATAGCCCCGCCACATTGCACATTGTTTCGTCAGAAGCAGGTTCTTGAACAGATGCGCCTCGTTCACAAACAGCCTGTCCACGCCCAGCTGCTCAAAGGTGATTACATCGTCCTTCTTTTCCTCCGCCTGCAGCCGAATGAGCTTCGCTTCCAGCCCCTTGCGGCTGCGCTCCATTTCCTTGATGGAAAACCGCTCGCCCCGGCTGCGCTTCAACTCCTCAATTTCCGCGGCAATTTCGTCGATCTGCTCCTTCAGCAGCCGCTCCTGGCGCTCCCTCGAAACGGGGATGCGCTCAAACTGGCTGTGGCCAATGATCACCGCGTCATAGTCCCCGATGACAATGCGGGCGCAGAACTGCTTGCGGCGGGACTTCTCAAAGTCCCGTTTGGATGTCACGAGAATGTTGGCGCCTGGATACAGCCGCAGGAACTCGCTGGCCCACCGCTCAGTTAGATGGTTCTCCACAAACATCCGACAATGCCGCAAGGCTCTATCATTTGCTCTTTACGCGTGATTTTTCGCTTAAGCATGAGGGCAGCGTTACCGTCGCCCTGTTCGCTTCCGTCAGCGCGCTGGCCGAGGAGGACTTCCGGCCCAACGCTCGGAACGTTCCGGAAACGCTGCCGCGCATCCCCGATGGCTACGCGGAACCGGCTGCGCAATCGGGGCAGCTTGTGCGGCTGGACTACGATACCTGGGAGTCCTTCACCTATGCGGAGCACAACCAGCGACTGACCAAAACGGCCTGGGTCTACCTGCCCTACGGGTACGATGAGAACGAGAAGTACAACGTATTTACTATATGCACGGCGGATGGAGCAACGAAACGACGACCCTGGGCACCACCGAGCATCCCAGCGCCTTCAAGTATGCCGTCGATCACGCCATTCAGGACGGCTTGATGCAACCGATGATCATCGTCTGCCCGACGTACAACAACACCTCCGGGAAGGACAGCGCAGATTACGGCCTGGCGCTTCAGCTCACCGATCAGTACCACAATGAACTGGTGAACGATCTCCTTCCGGCGGTGGAGGCTCGGTACAGCACCTGGGCGGAAACCACCACGCCCGAGAGTCTGCGCGCCTCCCGCGATTGCCGACCGCGCTCCGGGCCACGCCGGGAGGTGTTTTTCTTGGATAAAATTCCGCACACGACAAATGCGGTTGATAGGATCTACCATTTCGTCTATCTGTTTTGGATAAATTACCGCTTATTGACTTCATTTCCAAGCCCGTGATACAGTTCACTCAAGCACAGCACACGACCACAACAGAAAGCGAGGCGTCATCATGCAGCAACCTATCAGCGGACGGAAGCGCTGCGGCTGGAATTGGAAGCGGTATCTGAAGTCCATTGTGGAAAATCGTTGGCTTTACCTGCTCATTCTCCCGGCGCTTATCTATCTGATCATCTTCAATTACTTGCCCATGTACGGCATTCAGATTGCCTTCAAGAACTACAAGGCTGTCCGGGGCATTGAAGGCAGTCCTTGGATGGATCCGCTTTTCAAGCACTTCACCACCTTCTTCAATGCCTACTATTTTGAGCGGCTGATCAGCAACACGCTCCTGCTCAACGTCCTCAGCCTGCTCTTTTCCTTCCCCATGCCCATTTTCCTGGCGGTGATCATCAATAACATCCGCAACAACCGCCTCAAGAAGTTTACCCAGACGGCCGTCTATGTGCCGCATTTCATCTCTACCGTCGTTATGGCGGGCATTCTGTACATCCTGCTCTCGCCTACCAACGGCATCATCAATCACTTCATCGCAGCCCTGGGCGGTACGCCGATTTACTTCATGAATGAAGCCTCCTGGTTCCGACCAGTGTACATCATTTCCGGCATTTGGCAGAATGCCGGCTGGAATTCCATCCTCTACATTGCCGCGCTGGCCGGCGTGGATCCGGAGCTTTACGAGGCCGCTACCATCGATGGCGCCAACAAGTGGCAGAAGGTGCGCTACATCGATCTGCCCCACATCATTCCCACCGCTACCATGATGCTCATCCTCAACTGCGGCTCGCTGCTCTCCTCCTCTACAGAGAAGACCCTCCTGCTGCAAACCGGCGGCAATATGGCTACCTCCGATATCATTGGCACCTATGTGTATGAAATGGGCCTTGGCTCCGGTCAGTTCTCCTACACCACGGCTATCGGTCTGTTTGTCAATGTGATCAACTTCATCATGGTCGTGACCGCGAACACGATTTCCAACAGGATGAAGGGCGAAACGCTCTTCTAAGAAAGGAGACAGAAACGATGGTGACCGCTCACAAGGCCATTCAGAAGCCCCACCGCCAGCAGGAAATCTGGCAGGATCGGCTCTTTAACGCCGTCATTCTGACGCTGACAATTCTGGCGCTGGCCATCACGATCTACCCGCTGTATCTGATTCTGATTTGCTCTGTTTCCGATGCGAATCTGGTCACCCATGGTCAGGTCACGCTTTACCCCCGCGGCTTTACGCTGGAGGGGTACAAGACCGTGCTGGAAAACAAGGAAATCTGGCGTTCCTATGGCAACTCCATTATCTACACCGTCAGCGGTACCGTGATTTCCCTGGCAGTGACCATGGGCGCCGCCTTCACGCTCTCCCGCAAGTTTCCGGGCAAGCGACTGTTTTCCTTCATCTTTGCTTTCACCATGTTCTTCAACGGCGGCCTGATCCCCACCTTCCTCGCCGTTCGGGATATCGGCCTTTACAACACGCCCTGGATCTGCATCATCATGGGCTGTGTGTCGGTATGGAATGTCATGCTGGCCCGTACCTACATCACCTCCACCATCCCTGAGGCGCTCTATGAGGCGGCAAACCTGGATGGCGCAAGCCAGATTCAGTATTTCCTGCATATCGTCCTGCCGCTCTCCGGTACCATCATCGGCGTGCTTTCGGTGTACTACGGCGTGGCGAAATGGAACGACTACTGGACAGGCCTGATTTATCTCAACAACCGCTCGCTCATGCCCCTGCAGACGATCCTGAAGGAAATCCTCGCGTCTCTGGAGGCGAGCCGCGACCTGCTGATGAGCATGGTCAGCGACACCGGTATGCAGGACGCCGAGCTGCTCAATCGCGTGCAGGTGGCCAAATACTGCATCATCGTGGTATCTACCGTGCCTGCCGTTGTGCTGTACCTGTGTATGCAGAAGTTCTTCGTCAAGGGCGTCATGATCGGTTCCATCAAGGGCTGATAGGTGCCTCAACACAGGATTTACACGCCCGTCAGGGTGTGATAAAATCAAAAAGATGAAAGGAGACCCATCCCATGAAGAAACTCGTTTCCCTGCTCCTGGCAGCCATGATGCTGCTCTCGCTGGTGCCCTCCGCGCTGGCTGAAGCGCCCACCGAGATCGACGTCATGATCTGGTATCGTGACATTGATGACCTCAACTTCCAGGAAATGCCCTACTTCAACGATCCTGAGATCGGCATCACGGCTCAGTCCGGCGTAAAGGCCAATTTCAACCAGATCAAGGGCGCCGACTGGTCTACCAAGATCAACCTCATGCTCACCTCCGGTGAGTATCCGGACGTGATCGTTCGCGGCGGCCTGAACCTTGAGATGTACGGCGTGGATCAGGAGATTCTCCTGCCGCTGGATGACTACATCAACCAGTATATGCCCAACTACAAGGCGCTGCTGGATGCTGACCCCGAGCTGGCCAAAACCCTGCGCTCCTCCGACGGCAAGATGTATCAGATCGGCTGGATCATCCCCCAGAACATCAACGTCGACGGCCATCTGTTCATCAATGTGGATTGGCTCAAAGCTGCCGGCCTGGATATGCCCACCACCATGGATGAGTATGTGGAAGCGCTGCGTGCCTTCCGTGACCTGGACGTGGACGGCGACGGCGATACGGACGACGAGATTCCCTACGGCGGCACTTTCATCGACCTTCAGAACGGCGTGACCAACCTCCTGCGCTGCTTCGGCGTGCCCACGAACAATGAGTACATTTGCCTGGACGACGAGGGCAAGGCATACTCCTGGCTGACCTGCGATGGCGTGCGCGACGGCATGGAAACCCTCGCTTCCTGGTATGCCGAGGGCCTGATCGACATCGAAAGCGTCTCCATGGATTATAACGCCTTCGAGGCGAAGGTGAACGCCAACGACCTTGGTTCCTTCTGGCGCTGGCGCATGACATCCATGGGCACCACGCCCGAGGTCTATGAGCAGTACGAGTGTATGCTGCCCACCCCCGCCGAGGGCTATGAGGTGAAGATTCCCGTGTCCATGGAGCTGCCCGGCTTCGGTGCTGCGCTGACCGTGGCTGCGGCGGAAAACGGCAAGGTGGAAGCCGTCTGCAAGTGGCTGGACGCTCAGTTCCAGTGGGACAACATGATCAGCGGCTACAACGGTATGTACAACGAGTTCTGGGACTATGACGAGAACGGCATGGTCGACATCTGGCCCATGACCGACGGCACCCGCTCCGTGCCTGGCCAGTCTTCCATGTACTACTGCTGCGGCAAGGATTACTTTGCCAAGGTGCTCATGCCCTCTCACCGCATTGAGAAGACCAACTACTGCCAATGGTATACCGAAAACGGTCTGCTGGAGAAGAACAGCCGTCAGCTGCTGACCACGCTCTCAACCAAGACGGTGGAGGAATCCCAGCAGCTCGACCTGCTGAGGGCCGAAATCAGCAAGTACGCCAAGGAAGCCCTGATCCAGTTCATCACCAAGGGCGTGACGGACGAGAGCTGGAACACCTATCTCCAGACCCTCGAAAATCTGCGCATTGATGAATTCGTGCAGATTTACCAGACTTCGTATGACCGCTACCTGAAGGCCAATCAGTAATTTCCTGAGTTCTCTCAGGGGGGATAAGGAACGCTTTCCTTGCCCCCCCTTCTTGGGATGATACCGGGATGCGCTTGTGAATTCGCCGGGCAGCACCGTTCAGACAGGAGGAAGAATCCCTTGAAGCATTGGAAGACGACACGTCTCTCGTGGCAGTACTTTTTCTCCTATCTGCTGGTGATGCTCACCGCCATGATCTGTCTGCTGGTGTATGTATACAACAGCTTTTATGAGTTTCACTCCCAGCTGCTTCTGAGCGAATATCGCGGCCGCCTGGAGCTGCTGCGGGAAACCCAGGAGAGCGAGCTGACCAACCTGATGGCCGTCAACAATCTCCTCGGGACGAGAAAAGAAGCCGAGCCCTTTATCTTTGCGCAGGAGCCTGACAAGGGCGCACAGCTCGTTCAGGAAATCAAGGATGTGAAAGCGACCACCCAGTATGTTCATAGCGCCTATCTGCGCTATTACGGAGAGAACTACATTTTCTCCAATCTCAGTTCCCACTCGGTGAAAAACTTTTCCCTCGGCGCGGTGACGTTTGAAAATATCAATGCCGATCAGCTGATGGATCTGTGGGAACATACCACGCGCATGACCATTCTGCCCGTCCAGACCGTGGAAGGCTACGGATTCGGCGTTTATGGCGATGCGCAACAGTTCCTGACCATCTTTCTTCCGTTTAATTACCTGAACATCCACCGTAGCGGTACGGTCATGTATCTGATTAACCAGACAATCTACAAAAACTGGTTCAGTTCCATCATCAATGATACCGCTGATGTTTATATCCTCCACGGAGATCAGATTCTTGTGCAGCGAAACCTCAGCGGCATATTGCCCGAGGAGCTTTTTGCGGCCCGTGAGGCCGGAGAAAGCATTCTGTCCAGCAAAGGCAACCGCTATCATTTCCTTTGCATTGATGGTGATAAATATGATTACAGCTATATGATGCTTGTCTCCGATGAGGAGCTGCGGGTTGCCATGTCCTCCTCCACAACGCTGCTCATTGTGGTCGCGGCGGTGATCGCATCGCTGTGCGCGCTGCTTATCATGCGCACCGTGCAGTCCAGAATGAAGCCCATCAACCTGCTCTACAGTATGCTCAGCGATCGCGCACCCACCGGCAATGAGCTGGTGGAGATTCGGGACGGCGTACAGCGCCTGATTGATGAAAACAATACCATGGCGTCCCGCATGGAGAACCTTGACACGCTGCAAAAGTCCGACTTTGCCCAGCGTTTCCTCACCGGCTCCTTTGAGAGCACAGATCAGTTTTTCATGCTTGCCGAGAACATTCATCTCAATGTGGATGTACCATGCTTTGCCGTAGCGATCCTGGCCAAACCGCCGGAAGAAGAGTATCCCCTGCGGCCGGAAAAACTCAATATGCTCTTTTCGGATAAGGTTGCGGGCGTCACGCGTATGCAGACCAGCATGGATCGGGCTGTAATGGTGCTTTTTGCCCAGCATGAGGAAGATATCTTTGCGTTCCTTGACCATCGTCTGGAAAGTATGCGCGCCATGTGTATGGGCATGACCATCGCTGTCAGCAACGTTCACAACGATTACCGCGACGGTCAGCACGCCTACCTGGAAGCCGAAAACGCCTTTGAACTGCGCTTTGTCAAGGGCAATGCTCAGGTCATTCGGTTCAGCGGCCTGAAGGAGAACTTCGAGCACCTGCCCGAGTACAATCATCAGCTGGTGGAAAACCTTCGCCTGGCCATTCATGGCGGACATCCGGGACTGGTACAAACGACGCTGCAGGAAATCGCCGACTACATGAGGGGTGTGAACACTTCCCTGTTCATGTTCCGCTGTATGTACAACGACATTCTCAACGTCGTCAGCACCGAGGCCAGGAAGAACGGCCACATCAGTGGCATCTATGACCTGTTCAGGCTCAGCCAGTGCCTTTCTCTGAACGACCTGGATGAGATGCTCCGAAGCGCCTGCGTCAGCCTGATTTCCGAAAAGGATGCCCGGCAGGAAAAGGATGATTCGCCTGTCACGCAGGCCAAGGAAATCCTCAACCAGCGGTATTTTGAACAGGATCTCTCCATCTCCGAGGTGGCCGCGCAGGTCGGCATGAGTGACTCGTCACTTTCGCGTTCCTTTAAGACCGCCTATACCATGACGCCCATGGAATACATCACAAGTCTGCGTATGCACCGGGCGCGCAAGCTCCTGCGCACCACGCGGATGCCCGTGAAGGATGTCGCCATCGAATGCGGCTACTACGATATTTCCGGCTTCAACCGCCGCTTCAAGTCCTACACCGGCATGACGCCACAGCAGTACAGGCTCAACAGCTCGACTGAGCAGGAATTGGAGGAATAAAGGATATGATTCTGTATGAACGCAGCCGGAGTGCCGGCAGGATTTATGTGCATCCCGCCGAGGACAGCGCTGTGCAGATTGCCGCCGCCAATTTAGCGCGCGATATGCACAGGATCTGCAGCGCGTCGCCTGCCATCACGCACGAGTGGACGGATGACGTGGTCGTAGCCGCCGGTACCGTGGAGCATTTGCCCCTGCCCAGCGATGTCCGAACCGACGCCATCCGCGACGAGCAGGGCCAGCCCCGCTGGGAGGGCTATCTGCAACAGATCAGCGGCGGCGTGCTGTACCTGGCGGGCAACGACCGCCGCGGCGCGGTGTACGCGATGTATGACCTGTGCGAGCGCATGGGCGTGTCGCCCTGGTATGACATGGCGGATGTGCCGGTCAAGACGCGGGACGTGATTACGCTGCCTGATGACTGGTTCCTGGCCGACTGGCCCAGTGTGCAGTACCGCGGCATTTTCCTCAACGACGAGGAAGAACTGGATTACTGGGCCCGTACCATGAACGGGGAAGATACCATTGGCCCAAAGACCTATGAGCGCATTTTCGAGCTGATTTTGCGCCTGAAGGGCAACTACATCTGGCCCGCCATGCACGTCAACGCCTTCAACATCAACGAAGAAAACGGACGCCTGGCGCAGCGAATGGGCATCGTCACCGGAACCAGCCACTGCGATATGCTCCACCGCAGCAACCAGAATGAATGGAAGCACTGGGTCGCCCGGAAGGGCTATGAGGGACTGAAGTACGACTTCACCATCCCGGGGCAGAACCGGGAAAGGCTGCTGGAATACTGGCGGGAATCGCTGGAGCAGAACCGGGAAAGCGAGTGCTGCTACACCATTGGTATGCGCGGTATTCACGACAGCGGCTTTGTCACGGCAAATCTGACAGGTGACGAGCAGCTGAGTGAAGAGGAACGCATGGCTCGCAAGCGCGCGTTGCTGGAGGAAATCATGACGGCGCAGCGCGGATTGATCCGCGAAGTCGTTCCCGCCGAAAACGTGCCGCAGTCCTTTGTTCCCTACAAGGAAGTGCTGCCCATCTATGACAGCGGCCTGAAGGTTCCCGAGGATGTCACGCTGATTTGGGTTGACGACAATCACGGCTATATGCGCCGTTACCCCAACGCGCAGGAGCAGAAGCGTCCCGGCGGACATGGCGTTTATTATCACAGCTCCTACTGGGCGCCTCCCGGCATGAGCTGGCTCTTCGTCTGCTCCACGCCCCTGCAGCACATGGGCAATGAACTCAAGAAGTGTTATGAGCAGAATATCCGGCGCATTTGGGTGGACAATGTCGGCGCGCTCAAGCCCATCGAACAGGACATGGAATACTTCATCCGCTGCGGCTGGGATGCCGGGCGGGAGGACAGCGTCATGCTGGATGCCAACCGCTTCACCCGGGAGTGGATTGACCGAAATTTCACCGGCCATCACGGCGCGGAAGTGGCTCAGGCATACGCCGATTTCACACAGCTGGGCAATGTGTGCAAGCCCGAGCATATGCGCTCCGGCGTGTTTTCACAGCTTGCCTACGGGGACGAAGCCGCGGCGCGCCTTCATGCCATGCATGATCTGGTTCTCCGTTGCGAGAAGGTCTGGAAGTCCCTCCCGGAAAAGGAGCAGGATGCCTTCCTGCAACTGGTGCTGATGAAGATGCAGGCAGTGTTCTACATTGCCGCTTCCTATTATTACGCTGACCGCAGCATACAGGCTTTCAAGGCCGGCGCCATGCGCGCTGCTGACTGGAACATGAATCGTTCCCGGGACATGGACGATCTCAAGCGCCTGCTGCTACATGATTATAACGACGTGATGTGCGGCGGCAAGTGGAAGGGTATCCTGACCCCGGAGGATTTTCCTCCGCCGCCCCTGGAGCTGTACCCTGCCTGCAGGCCCGCGCTGACGCTGGGCCACGGCGGTCTCGTGCTGCGCTTGCCCCAATGGGGTCAGCCATACGGCCTGTGCTTTGACCCGTATGGCGCGCCGCGGCAGTGGTTTGAGCTGCTGAGCAACAGCGTGGACGCCCTGAACTTCACCGTGACGGCGGATGAGGGAATCACTGTCAGCGAGACCGAGGGGCTGGTCGCGGCGGAAAAACGCATTTTTGTCCGTGTCGACAAGCATTTCCGTCAAGGCGGCATCGTGATTCAAGCCGGAACGCAGCGGTTTGAGATCCCTGTGACACAGTGTGTGCGCCCCGCGCCGACGCTGCCTCATTACGAGCGGGACGGCGTGGTGCACCTGCGGGCCTCTGACGGGCAGGATGCCATCGGCTGGCGGACAATTCCCCACATTGGCCGTGCCGTGGGCGACGCCATGGAAGCGCTGCCGCAAACCATCGCCGAGCATCCGGCATCCATGCGTTTTGATTTTGAAACGATCACCGGCAGCGAGGCGGAGCTGGAGCTGATTCGTTTCCTGACGCTCAACTCCACCGGTGACATCCGTCTGCGGGTTACGATGGATGAAGGCGAAGGCCTCATTGTCACGTCCGCCACGAAGGATGAATACACCGGCGACTGGGAAAATGCAGCGGTTCGATGCGGCGAAAAGCTGTACCTTGCGCTCGGACGCCTGGAACCCGGCCGGCACTCGCTTCTGGTGGAAGCGCTGGATGGCTATGTGACGCTGTGCGCCTGCAATGTTTACCTGCGCGAAAGGCAGGAATGCGTGCTGGGCCCGGGCCTGCTGGATGGCAATGTGGCTATCCCGGACTTTGACCTGTCTGCCATGATCGCGCTGTACGGCGACGCCCGGAAGGATGTGCCGCTGCCTTATGTGAACTTCGCGGGTGAGTCCTTTTGGACTCAGGATATGCTCTACGCCCGCGTGGAACGTCAGCGGCCCGACGCACTCGGCGCGCCAAGGGATTGGTACATCGCGGATGGCTGCAAGGATGTTCTCTCACACCTGCGCACGGGCGTCATCCGTGAGCGCGACGGCCACCTTGCCTGGGAATGCGAGAACGCGCTGGCGCAATCCGATGCCGCATGGATGACAGCAGGCGCAGACGGCTTAGTCTGGACGCATCGACAGGCTGAAACAAACGGCCGCACCGGCCTTGCCATGTGCATGGATCCCCTGCCCGCAATGGAAGAGCCCGCCCAGCCGGGGCCTGCGCTGCACTATCGCATCCGCTGCGAAAAGAGCACGGTGTACCACATCTGGCTGCTGATGAAATATGACGATCTGCGTCAGTTCCGCTGTGCGTTTGCGCTGGACGGCGTGAATATGCGTGAAACGGCGCAGGTATGCCATGACCATGTGCACACCTATCGCACCGTCTATACCTGGTGCTGGCAGAAGTTGGTTACGCTCCCTGTCACGGCGGGCGACCATGTGCTGAGCATTACGGCGCAAGGATCGGGCATGGCCATTGACCGGATCTACATGACTGCTGGAAACGAAAATCCGCCATTGGACGCGGCATGGGTGGAAAATCGCTGATAACAAAATGGAGAGTGAAACACGATGAACAATCTTTCAGCAAAGGATTTCCAGAATCTGACGGTAGCCTATATCGGCGGCGGAAGCCGCGGGTGGGCCTGGGGCTTCATGAAGGATATTGCCATGGACCCCGATATGTGCGGCACAGTCCGCCTGTATGACATCGACCATCAGGCCGCCGCGAACAACAAGATCATCGGCGACAAGATTTCCGCCCATCCGGACGCCAAATCCCGCTGGCGCTATGAGGCGAGCGAGTCTCTTCGCGAGGCCCTCACCGGCGCGGATTTCGTGATCATTTCCATCCTGCCTGCCACCTTTGAGGAGATGCGCTCCGACGTTCACGCGCCCGAGAAGTACGGCATTTACCAGTCCGTGGGCGATTCCATCGGCCTGGGCGGCTTCATGCGCGCGATGCGTACCATCCCCATGTTTGTGGAGATCGGCCAGGCTATTCGCGACTACGCGCCCGAGGCATGGGTAGTCAACTACACCAACCCCATGACACTATGTGTGCGCACGCTGTATGAGGTGTTCCCACAGATCAAAGCCTTCGGCTGCTGCCATGAGGTGTTCGGCACGCAGAAGCTGCTGTGCGCCATGCTGGACAAGGAGTACGGCATTCCCGGCGTGGAACGCCACGAGCTGTACACCACCGTGACCGGCATTAACCACTTTACCTGGCTGACATCCGCCTCCTACCAGGGCATAGACCTGATGCCGCTGTACCGCGAGTTCGCGGCCAAGTACGCCGAGGAGGGCTTTGACGAGGGCCAGGATACCAACTGGATGAATTCCTCCTTCGCCTGTGCGCACCGTGTGAAGTTTGACCTGTTCAACCGCTTTGGTGCCATTGCGGCTGCGGGGGATCGGCATTTGGCGGAGTTCATGCCCCGCTGGTACCTGACCGACCCGGCCACCGTGCGCGCCTGGAAGTTTGGCCTGACCACCGTGGACTGGCGCGTGAACGATCTGCATTGGCGTTTGCAGCGCAGCGCTGATCTGGTCTCCGGCAAGGAGCCGCTGGTGATGGAGCCGTCCGGAGAGGAAGGACACCTGCTCATCAAGGCGCTGCTGGGCATTTGCCCCATCGTGTCCAATGTCAACGTGCCCAACCGGGGGCAGATCCCGAATCTGCCTCTGGGCGCTGTGGTGGAGACCAACGCCTACTTCACCCGCGACCGCATTGAACCCATCTTTGCCGGACGGATGCCCGAGAACATCGCGGCGATCATCAACCTCCATGTGCATAATCAGGAGAACACGCTGAAAACCGCACTCACCTGTGACCGCACCCTGGGCCTGACGACCTTCATGAACGACCCGCAGATGACGCTCCCTCTCGCTGACGGCAAGAAGCTCTTCGACGAAATGTTGGAGGCCCAGCGCCCCTATCTGCCAAAGAAGTGGTTCTGACCTTGTCCTTCCCATCCGCGCCGGAGGGAGCCGTTCCCTCCGGCACTTTTGGGTGTAAGCGAACATGGAAAAAAGCAGGAAGGCCCACCTGTTCAAGCTCGAAATCACGAATCATTCAGCTGACTCATAGAGAAATGGCCAGATATTTTGTCCATCATGTGTGGACTCGACAAGGCATACTGCTTTTTGCTCATGTGAGGGCTATCTGGATATTCATCAGCATCAATCGAATCAAATCCCGTGCGGCATCCGGGCACAGATAGCGTCGGAAAGATAGGAAACGATCTGCCATAATCTCCCTTGTATTGCCCATACCGCGTATCAGCTGAAACACGCCGATGGCCGCGATGACGATCAGGATCAGTACAATCCAGTTTCTAATCTGTGTTTTACTCTGTCTGTTTCCAAGCGAACCGGACGTATATCGTATGCCGCAGTTTGTGGTTTGAATGGCACTGCTCCTTTGTTTGTTCCTGTTTATTATACCAGTTCTGAAGAATAAACGAAAGTATCAAAAAACCATGTTGCGGGCTTGCCGCGCCGCAATCCATCTTGAACAGCGGAGCGTCAAAGGCTGAGGGAATGCGCGCCAATCTGTCAAGATGGGAAAAAACAAAGGAGAATCGGAACGCTTCCGCAACAGTCGGCAGTGAAACCACCGAACCGGCAAGGTGCGTCCGATTCTCCATGGGCAGCATTCGCTCAAGACATGAAATTCCGTCGGTCTGGCATGCTATGATTCAATTGCGCCCCTTCCTCACTCAGCATTTTGCCTGGCAACACGCTTCATCAGCAAAAGCCCCACCATCAGCAGCACCGGAAATACACATCCAACGCGCATTCCGATGCGCAGGTTATCACCCGCTGCCTGCGTGACATACCCCACAAGACTGGGACCGAACGCCCCGCCCAAATCACCCGCCATGGCCAACAGCGCAAACAGCGCCGTTCCGCCAAGCGGCATCCGCGCCGAGGTAACGCTGATGGCACCAGGCCACATAATGCCAACCGAAAATCCGCAGGCAATGCAGCCCACCAATCCCCACATCGGATTGGCTGACATGGATGCAAGCACATAACATCCCAGACACATCATCCCCGATGCCAGCATGAAGCTCGTCAGCTTGATGCGATTGCCATATTTGCCGTACATCGCGCGGCTGATGCCCATAGTGACCGCAAACAGACACGGTCCAGCCAAATCACCCATGGTTTTGCTCAGCCCCAGCGCCGACTCCGCATACGCCGATGCCCACTGCGACATGGAAAGCTCCGACGCGCCCGAACAGACCATCAGCAGCACCGCAAGCCAGAATAGCGGAGCTTTGCATAGCTGGCCGATGGTCATGCCTTTGCCTTCCTCGACAAGCGGCTCAATGGGGCAGCTGATGAAGTTGATGATGTTGTACAGCGGCACAATCGCCCAGATACAGGCAAGAATTTTCCAGTTTTCAATGCCAAAGATCGAGAAAAACACCGTGGACAGCAGCACCACGCCCACCGAACCCCAGCAATAAAAGGAGTGCAGCAGGCTCATCACGACTTCCTTGCGCTCAAAGGGACACGCCTCTACAATCGGACTTCCCAGCACCTCGATCAGTCCGCTGCCGATGGCGTACACAACAACGCAAATGATCACGCCCGTAAACGGATCGGCTGTCCATTCCGGTACAAAAGCCAGACCGATCAATCCACCGGCAGAGGCGATTTGCGATGCCACAATGGATTTGCGATAACCGATTCGATCGACATATCGCGCGCAGAAGGCGTCCACGATCAGCTGGGTGAGGAAAAAAGCCGTGGGAATCAGCGCGATCCGTCCAAGCGGAATATCATAGGTATGGTGAAAAGTCAAAAACAAAAGCGGCGCAAAATTGGCTGTAATCGCCTGGGTGATAAATCCCAGGTAACATGCAAACAGCGTTTTACGGTAATTCTTTGACATCGTCCAGTCCTCCCTGCGGAAAGATCAAGTGTGATTATATCCCAAAATATCGGAGAAGTCATTGAATTTTATCGGATTTTTATGGTATAATATCGCAAAATACAGGCAGGAGTGTAGACCCATGATTCCAGTGAATACTTTTCCTCGCATTGCCAGGGATGAATCGTTTTGCGAAACGGTTCGCCACGGCAATGATGACTATCCTTTTCAGTATTATCTGG